>JBDNFP010000106.1:0-3566 GCA_041689775.1 Spirosomataceae bacterium | reverse complement strand
CGGCATTATAAAACTAAATTGGTATAACTCCTCTTCGGGGTTGGGTTCACGGGCTACTACCTGGCCAGCTACCTTAATTTTCTAGGACTGGTGTACATTACCGCAAGCCTGGAACGCGTACTATTGTTTGTGTACCCCACTTTTGTGTTGTTAATGGGCGTAGTGGTATTCGGGCGCAAAATCAAGCCCATGCAATATGGCGCACTGGCACTTACCTACCTAGGAATTGCGATTGCGTTTGTTCCTAATATCAACTCCACTGAACAAAAAGATCTTTTTCTGGGTGCTTTCTGGGTTGTTGCCAGTGGACTGGTCTATGCGGTATATCTGGTGGGTAGCGACACCTTGATTGCCCGAATTGGCTCCCAGAAATTTACGTGCTACGCCATGATTGCCGCCACTGTATCCACCGTGGCGCATGGCATCATCAAGCATGGTTTTACTACGTTGGCCGGGTATCCGGTAGGAGTTTATGTCATTACGGGCGTAATGGCTATTTTTGTGACCGTACTCCCCTTCTTACTTGCCGAGGCAATCAGATTGGATCAGGGAATGCCTCCATACTGGCTAGTATCGGGCCTATTTTTACCATCGTTCTCGCTAGTGTTGTACTAGGCGAGCACATTGGATTTCTGCAAGGAGCAGGTACCCTACTCGTACTGGCTGGGGTGGTCTGGATTGGCTGGAAAGGTCAAAAGTAGAATGAACCCCGGAACGGAGGCTTATCATTATTCGGTAGCTTCGGAGCGCTGGTAGGTAAGGTATTGGAAATAATTCTCAATTACATGCCGATCTGCCTCCGCCCAATCGAGGCTGGGGAGTTCTTCCGGCGACAACCACTTAATCTGTTCATGCTCCGTCAATATGATATCCTCGGTAGTCAGTTGACACACAAAAGGAATCAATATAATAATCCTGTTCACGTCGTCTCGCTCGGTGGTGGGCAGCCGATCTCCTATGTGGATATCTACGCAAAGCTCTTCCTGAATTTCGCGGATCAGGGCCTCTACATCACTTTCTCCTTCTTCGAGTTTCCCGCCCGGAAACTCCCATTTTAATGGTAAAGAACCGGAGGCGTTGCGTTGTGCCGCCAGCACTTTACCATCCCGCTCTATGATAGCGCAGGGGACTTTTATAATCGGCTTCACGTTCATCTCCGGCGCTGTCGTGTTTCTTTTCTGTTAATTTTGCTGCAAAAATAAGATATCTACGCATTATCAGCACATTAAGTTTAAAAACGGACAAGAAACATTTACTTAACAGCCATTAGAAGGCCTAAAAAAGCTCTCCGGTATGGTGTCGGGGCAGTATTCCCAGGTGGCGGTAAGCCTTTTCGGTGGCTTCTCTACCTCGAGAGGTACGCTTCATATAACCCTCCTGAATCAGGAATGGCTCGTATACTTCTTCAATGGTCTCCGACTCTTCACCACAGGCTGTGGCAATGGTTGAAAGTCCAACGGGACCGCCTTTGAATTTTTCGATAATGGTACTTAATATCCGGTTGTCCATCTCGTCCAGGCCGTTCTGATCTACATCCAGGGCCGTTAGGGCTATTTCGGCAATGGGCACCGTGATATGTCCCTTGCCTTTTACCTGAGCAAAGTCGCGGGTACGGCGCAAAAGGTTATTCGCAATCCGGGGAGTACCCCGACTCCGACGGGCTATTTCGTAGGCCGCTTCCTCGTCAATGGGGGATCCCAGTAGGTGCGCCGACCGCAATACGATGGTGGTAAGTAATTTAGCATCGTAGTATTCCAGGCGGGCGTTGATCCCGAATCGAGCCCGGAGGGGCGAAGTCAACATGCCGGCGCGGGTAGTAGCGCCCACCAACGTAAACGGATTCAGACCTATCTGTACTGACCGCGCATTAGGACCACTATCGAGCATGATGTCAATTTTGTAGTCCTCCATGGCGGAGTAGAGATACTCTTCCACGATGGGGTTAAGCCGGTGAATCTCGTCAATAAACAGGACGTCGTGGGGTTGCAGATTGGTCAGCAATCCAGCCAAGTCACTAGGCTTATCCATGACCGGCCCCGACGTAATTTTGATGTTGGAGCCCAGCTCGTTGGCCACAATGTGCGACAAGGTGGTTTTGCCCAAGCCCGGAGGGCCGTGCAAAAGCACGTGATCCAGGGCATCGCCGCGCTGCCGGGCCGCCTCTACAAAGATTTTCAGGTTTTCCAGAATCTTTTCCTGACCCGTAAAATCCTCAAAGGACAAAGGCCTTAACGCCCGCTCTATCTCTTTATCGGTGGAAGATATGCTCTCTCCCTCCCCGCTCATATAATCTTTCCGCATCTGCTTCTCTCAATCGTTAGTACCAGCGTCATGGTATAATTACCTGCTTCAAAAATACAGATTTTTGCTCGTAATGCAGTAGAAAGACCCAACAGATAAAGGACAAGTGCATGGGGCCTATCCTTCCCCTAATAATACACCTCAGCGGGGTTTTCTTCCAGTTTTTTAATCAAAGGAAGATAGACCGCCTCTCCTTCTTTGGTTAGAAATGGATTACTTCTCAAGTGTAGCTTTTCCAGAATCGGCATTTCTGACAGCAATAACGGAAACGCAGTCAGCTCATTTCCGGATAGATCCAACTCCCGGAGGGCACCAAATGACGCTACCACTTCGGGAAGGGTGCGATACCAGTTGTAGCTAATGTCGAGTAGCTGTAATCTTTGCAGTTTTGCCGTACGCTCCGGTAAAGTACTCAGGCGATTGTGGTGTAGAGTACTTGTAATCTTTTGAGCCGGTCTAGACGCTTGGGAAGGCTCACCAATTGGTTATTGGAGATAGCCAGCTGGTTCAGCTTTTTGAGCCGGGTTAGGGCAGCGGGTAGTTGGGCAAACTCGTTATAGTACAGATCGAGTACTTCCAGTCGGCGAAGCTTGCGGATACCGTTCGGTAAGGTAGATAGCTGGCAACCGTAAAGGTTCAGATCGTTGAGGGTGCGGAGATTTCGGAAACTTCGGTTGGTCAATGCCAACTCTTTATTCCCGCCCATCCACAAGCTTTCCAAGCGTTTACAGGATCGCACGGCATCGGGTACGTCGGTGAGCTCGTTCGAATGCAGATTCAGGATTTTTATATTTCGGTTTTTAGTGAGCCGGATCGTCTCGGTCCGCAGTTTGTTTCCGTGCAGGTCAATTTGTTCGAGCTTAGGTAGTTTGGCCACGTCCAGATTCAGAGCGGTCAATTGATTACTGTTCAGGTCTAGTAATTCCAGGTTAGGGAAGCGGTAAATGATAGCATAAGGTACTTCGGTCAGTTTTAGTTGGTGAAAGTGCAGTGCTTTGATACCCTGAGTATCCAGGGTACTACGTGCTTCATCCAAAGAACTGATGAGGCTATCCCCTTTCCGTTCGGTACGAACTACCGGGGGCATTCCCATCCTTACTAGGGTCATGAATGACAACTTAATACCCTAAGTACTAGAGACAAATTACTTTGCATTAAATGGGCTAAAATTAATATTCAGACATCGGCCGACGTTGGCCAAGCATCTGTTGACAGCGTATGCGAGCGTTTGATCGTCTCGGTAGTCCTCCGGCCTGAGCCCCCCT
>JBDNFP010000105.1:0-10875 GCA_041689775.1 Spirosomataceae bacterium | reverse complement strand
TTCTGTTAGTTTTGGAAATGAAATTTTAATTTCTTTCAAATCTTTAGTTGATAAGTTTGCTTGTTTTGTTCCTCCGGGAATAGAGTATAGCTTTTGTAAAAAAGACTCATTCTTGAATACCTGAAGAACAAACTCTTTAATATAGCCCTCTTTAGGTACTAATTTTATTACTCGTTGATTCAATAATAAATCAGAACTGTTTGCGGGTATTTGCAAAACAAAGCCATAGTCTCTTTTTCCTAAAGTACCAGTCATAGACATTAATAAATCACGTGGTTTAACTAAAAATTGCTGATACTCTCCAACAAAATTATCCGGCAAAAAAACAGGTATTCTATTTAGTTGAAGTACACCTTGATATAAGTTTCCCATTCTTATAAGTTGTACTCCATTTTCAACAAAGTCATTACTTTTAAATGCATTCCCCATAACAAAATCCAATACCACCCCCAACTTCTTCTCCACCCACTCCCCATCCTTCAAAAACTCAGGAAAACGATATTTAGGCACATTGTCTGAATTATGATTTTTAGGATTTTGTGATTTTAGGATTTCTTTTCCCTTAATCTTATCATCCTTTAATCTATCTAATCCTAATTCAGACATTTGCGGGAAAAGGTTTTGCATCAGGCCTTTTTTGTGGTCTTTTAAAGCTTCTAGCTTTTGGCTGTGGGCCGCAATGACTTCATTTAAGGAAGAAAGGCAGGAAGCGATTTTTTGCTGTTCTTGGAGGTTAGGAAAAGGAAATGGCAGCAAAAATAAATCCTTATTATTCACTTGAAGTGCGCCATTAGCTCTTGCACCAACAGATATGAAATTTCTCAACCAATTGCCGTGAATATTATTCACAAAAGGATATTTTGCAAACGTCGGATAAACCTTCCTCTGATCAAATCGAAAACAGGTGAAAATACTATTCGGAACAGCTCCTATTTCGTCATTTTGAAATAATGCAATTTCACCTTCTGAATAAAGTTTTGTAGAACTCTTGTTATAGGCAAAATCTCCATTACGTATTACGTAATAGTTTTTGTATGAATTACCTGCTATCTCTCTTCCAAATTTTTCGAGTTGGGATACAAGTCCAACGCCAGACGTAATACTCATCAATTTATATTTCCGGCCTTTGGTTTTTTCGACAATCACTTGGCTTAAATTTTGAAGTACTTCTATTTGCCACTCTCCCGCATTCAAAAAATCAGGAAAACGCAATTCTGGTATCAATTTATTCTTACTCATAAGCGGCTAATCCAGATATGTCACGCCCTTGGGCTATTTTTTTTAATTGGGGTACCAGATCTTCCATCAGGGCCAGTTCTTTTACCCGGCGCTGTTTCCAGCCCAGTTCCAGGGGTGCTAATAAGTCGGTGAGTTTTTCACCGTCAAAAATCATTCGGTTCATAATCGTTTCAATAAAAGCTTTGAGGTCGGCCGTGGGCAGGCCGTGCTTGTGGGCTAGGGCGGCCAGTTCCTTTTCGTTTTTTTCCTGGACAAAGGCTTCATAGCCCTTGCGTAGGGTTTCTACATCCTGCCCGCTGTTCCAGTCCAGGCCCGTGATGTAGTCGGTCAAGTCTTCCTGCTCGTCCATCAGGTTGGCATTGGCACTCAGCAGGCTAATCACCTGGGCTTTGGTCATTTTTTGCCGGGCGGGTTTCTTTTGGGTACTGTCGGCAATCAGACTCATGATGTAGTCGTAATCAATGACGGCCGAAGCAAACAGCACAAATTCAAAATCCAGCTGCTGAATATCCGGCGGGGCTTGATCGCCTTCTTTTTGCTGTATTTTCCGTAGTTGTTTTGCGGTTTCCAGGTAGGTGCTCCGAAACTCCTGCAAGGTATCGGCGGGCAATATGGCCTCAATCTGGGCCTGCTGCGCTTCGTCGATGTCGGTGTACTGGTCCAGCTGTACTTTAAGCTTTTGTACCTCCTTAAATTTTTGCACAAAGTCAATCCGGGCGGCGTCGCCTTTCAGATTATACACTTCCTCCGGCTCGTTGGCCAACTGATGTTCCTGCATAAAAACGCCCAGCGCTTCCACCGCCTTTTGGTAGTGGTCAATCACCACCGGGGCCGGGTCCACCATCCATATCTCCTTGGCCCGGTTACTGTTTTCGCCGGAGAAAAGCGTAATGGCCTGGTTGACGGCTTCCTGCTGCGACCGGAAGTCCAGGATATTGCCGTAGGGCTTGGTGTCATTAAGCACCCGATTGGTCCGCGAAAACGCCTGGATCAGGCCGTGGTACCGTAGGTTTTTGTCTACGTACAGGGTGTTCAGGTACTTGGAGTCAAAGCCCGTCAGCAGCATATCGACCACAATGGTAATATCGATCTTGTTCTTGCGGGGATAATCGGTAGTGCTGAATTTCTGGTCTTTAATGCGCTTTTGCACATCCTGGTAGTACAGGTCAAACTCGCCGATGCTGTGGTTAGTACCGAATTGCTGGTTGTAATCGGCGATGATGGATTTGAGGGCGGTTTTCTTCTCTTCGGGATTCTGCTTGTTATCCTCTTTCTCCTGTTTTAAATCTTCCTGCAATTGTTTAATGTCCGCCGCATTTTTTTGACTATGCGGATCTCCTTCCTTAGCAATAAGTTGCGCCGGTGGCGAGAATACACAAGCGATATGGAGCGGCTTGTACTCCTCGTTTTCTGCTTGCTTCTGGGTTTGAATGGCTTTGAACAGCTGATAATATTCAATGGCGTTATTGATGGAAGCCGTAGCCAATAGGGCATTAAAGCGCCGGGCGTTGGTGGCGGGCGCGTGCTTGGCCAGAATAGCTTCCACTACGGCTTGTTGGGCAATAGGCTCACCGGGTTTGGGGCTTTGGGAACCTTTGCCTTTGTAGTAGTCGATATGGAATTTCAGAACGTTCCGGTCCTCAATGGCGTGGGTGATGGTGTACTTGGGTAGCTCATTCTGAAAGATGTCCCGCGTGGTTTTGAGCGATTTTTCTTCCCCGTCGATCTGGATATAGCTGGCGTTCTCCTCAAAAATGGGCGTACCCGTAAAGCCAAATAGCTGCGCATTGGGGAAAAACTCCTTGATCGCTTTGTGGTTTTCGCCGAATTGCGAACGGTGGCACTCGTCAAAGATGAGCGCGATCCGATGCTCCCGCAGAGGTTCCAATCGCTCTTTGTAATTTTTCTTATACGTACCATCCAGCGCCAGGCCCAATTTTTGAATGGTGGTCACGATTACCTTATCGGCGTAATCGGTAGAAAGCAAACGTTTCACCAACGCCTCCGTATTGGTGTTTTCTTCCACACTGCCTTCCTGAAATTTATTGAACTCTTCCCGGGTTTGGCGGTCCAAATCTTTCCGATCCACCACAAACAAACACTTTTCAAGGTCGGGGTTATCTTTCAGGAGGGTAGAAGCCTTGAAAGAAGTTAGCGTTTTGCCGCTCCCGGTGGTGTGCCAGATGTACCCATTGCCCCGGTTTTGGTGGATGGAATCGACAATGGCCTTCACCGCGTAAATCTGGTAGGGCCGCATGACGAGCAATTTCTGTTCGCTCTCGACCAACACCATGTACTTGCTGATCATTTCGCCCAGGGTACACTTGCTCAAAAACTTCTCGGTGAACGGTTCCAGGTGGGTAATTTTCTTATTGGAAGCGTCGGCGAGCTGGTAAATGGGCAAAAACTGCTCGTCGGCATTGAAGGCAAAGTGCTGGTTTTTGTTGTTGGCAAAATAGTAGGTAGTGGATCGGTTGCTGACGATAAACAACTGCATGAAACAAAGTAGGGAGTTGCCGTACCCGTTGCCGGGTTCGCTCTTGTAATCCACAATTTGCTGCATGGCCTTCCGGGGAGAAATATCCAGCTTTTTCAGCTCGATCTGGACCACCGGCAACCCATTGATCAGCAGCATCACGTCGTACCGTTGGTGGCTGTTCTCGGTATTGATCCGGAGTTGACGAATCACCTCGTAGTCGTTTTTGCACCAATCTTTGATATTGACCAGCGTGTAGTGCAAAGGCGTACCGTCCTCCCGCTGAAAATACTGTTGTTCGCGCAACAGCTTGGAAGCAGCAAAAACATCAGGATTGATGATTACCTCCCGCAGTCTTAAAAATTCATTCTCGGTGAGCTTTACCCGATTGAGCGTTTCAAATTTGCTTTTAAAATTTTGTTCAAGCGACCTTCTATCGACTATGTCAGGTCGGTAGCCATATTTTAGCGCCGTGAGTTGCTTAATAAGATCGTCTTCAATTTGGTTTTCTTTGCTCATTCAAATGGTGCCCAGGAAAGGTTTAGCAAATGAAATAATAGTACCTAAAAAGACACATTATCAGCTAGTTATTTTCAATTCAGCTGCCTTCAATACCTGTTTAGCCAGCTTTTCGCCTTGCAGCCCTTGCACCACCTTGTCACTTAGCCAATCGACCAAAAGCGCGTCCGGGTCGAGTTCATAGAGCTTAGCTATATTCATCAGCTGCTCCCTAGTTGGCTGGCGTAAGTTATTCTCAATCCGGCTTACCAGCGATGGGTCCATATTTAGAATTTTGCCGGCCTGGTGAAAACTCAGTCCTTTCTGCTTTCTCAAAGCCTTATATGATGCACTGATCAACTGCATACCGCGTTTTTATTGATTTGTTTGTTAAAATATGTCAAGTTAACGAAAATCGTTTAACATGAACGAAAATCATTAGTAAGCGGTAACAAAAAACGGGCAGCCGGTAGGCTGTCCATTTTCTTTTGTTACCGTATTTTCCAAACCCTAGTCGTGGGCACATGGAACACGAAAATGGGTTCTATCTCAACACTTGCTTCATCTACTTCGCTTTTATTCGACCAGGTGAATTGAATTTGATTGTGCTATGTCGCCTGGTAAACTTCCCACCAACGGTTTGCGGCTATAAGAAGTGGCGGACTTCGTGACTGAATATTTTCTGCCAAGAAAATATTTCTTGGCAGAAAATAAGTGTGAATTTTGCACTTTTTTCGCCATTTCGTGTAACTGCTATTACAAGCTGCCTTTTATTTTTCGTATTGCTGTCCAATTTCAGAAAATTTATTTAGGTCGGCTTGACGTAGTTCTGTTAGATATACTTTTTTAAATGTTTTCTTTCCTTTGTAAATAAATGTATCATGATCTTCTTTTTTTTCATTCCATTCCATTACTGTAACTTCATATTTACCATTCACAAGATTTATACTTGTTGTTCTGTTTCCAGAAACCCATTTGCTGAAATCATCATAACCAATTAATTCTATTTTATTTTTCAATTTATTATTTCTAAATTTATATGTAAATGACCAAGCACCAGTTCCATCATTTCCACCTGTTACGACAAGAACATTATTTATAAATTCAATTTCGGTGAGATTTTGAAATCCAAAATCGTTTTCAAAATCTATTTTATATTTTTTGTTATCAATACTAATTTCCAAGTAATTGTTAAATGGTTTAATAATATCTTGAATTCCATTATTGTTAATATCCTTTTTGATTACTTTCAATCCAAAATTGTTTTGAGCATGACTTAAAAAAGTTACTAATAATGCAGTAATTGTGATTGCTAATTTTCTCATAATTTTGTTATTTGTTTTTGTTATTTTTTCGGCAAAGTTGCTTGTAACGGTTTTCGGCTACAAGAAGTTGGCGATTTCGAATCGGACCGCCGAAGCGGCACTAAACTGTTTGCCACTACAAAACTTGATACGAATCGGACCGCCGAAGCGGCGCAAAGCTTCATTTAACCACTGAACCGCCAATTTCTTGTAGGTGCTGTTACCTGACGTTTTCATCCACATCGTTATTCGAAAATCCTCGTTTTAAATTCAGTCCGCAACTGTTCAAAATTCAATTTTGGTTCTTTACAAATGTATATCGTTTGCCATAAATCTTTTTCGTCATCTGCATACGGATTATAAATTCGCTTTACCGCCACAACTGAATTAAAGAAGGGCTGAAAAAAGTTTATTCCAGCCTCTCCGTTTGAAAACGCTATAATCGTTTTAGGTAATTCGCCTTTTTCTGGTGTCCAAAGGTAGAAACTCCCGTGGTATGAAAATGCTTTTGGCATATTATAATTTTCCCTAAATAGATTTACTCCTCCTGCTTGACTATAATGCTTACCCCAAATCAAACAATCCTTTTTCTCGTTCAGTGGTAGGCTATCGTAAACGGTTTGAAGTCCGTCCATAGTTTTTCCCCATTTTGATTTCGAGTAATACTCTTTATATTCTATTTGGTAACGATTGTCTTTCTTTTCTATACCCGAGAATTCAATAAATGTATCCAATGGCAGGATGGCTAACCCAAATGGTATCAACACAATTCCCGATAAAACAAGAAGAGTAGTTGCCGGATATAAAATCCATTGGCGTTTTGACAGAATTTTTTGTTCAAACCAGATACTCCCGAAGATTATCAAGGTAATCATTGCAGGATAAAAATAATATGCTTTACTTTTATTAAGTGCCAGTAGTGCTATGGAAATGACGATTGTAAGTGCAATTGGGCGATAACTAAAATTATTTTTTGTTCTAAACATATAAATCAATCCTCCCACCCAAAAAAATAATGTTAATGGATTTAAGGATATAACTATACTTTCAAGAACTCCTACTATTGTCAGTTTGTCCAGTTGGGTTTCATAGAGGCGTGAGAACATATCAAATACTGGAAAACCTTGGTTATATTGCCATAAAATATTTGGGGCTATAAGTACAAGGAACAAGAGAATGTATTTCCAAATATCTTTTTGCAAAATTGCTGTTCGTGTCCGCTTGCTCAACAGCAGACCAGTAAGTCCTGCAATAAAGAAAAGTATATCATATTTTGTAAGGAAGCCAAAACTGACACCGATTGTTAGATAAAGTAAATATTTTTTGTCAAGGGTGATTACATATCGTACCAATTGATAAAATGAAAAAAGCCAAAACAAGTGAGTAAAGACTACTGGCTGAAATAATTGATATCCACGGCCGAAAGCTGGTGCGGTCAAAATGCAAAGTAGTACAATAAAAACCGCTTTTGCTTTACCGCCCAGTTTAACTGTTGTAAGTGCGATAAGTATTAATATCAATAATGAAGCAATGTGCGAAAAGATATGGTGTACAAATACGGATTGGGAATGAAATTGATTTTGGATAAAAGCCAGCCAACCAATTACGGGCGGAAATTCCATGTATCCCAAACTTGGATAGTTTCCCGTTTCTATGTGCAATAATTCATCGCCTTGAAACCCAGAATTTGCATCTGCAATCAAATGAAGTGTCAGCTTTAAAACACAAAAAAAGGCTATGATGAATAATATTTTTCTATTTGGCATCTAGGTTGGTCAAATGGCAGGTAACGGTTCGCAGCTTGGCGAAGTTGCCGAACACAAAACTTCAATAGTAGTACAAAAGTTCAAATTAAAGACAAAATGTCAAACGAAGAACAGAACGGCAATTTTGCCAAACCGATGTTAGCTGCTGTTTTTTTCTGTTTGATTATCAATAAGTTATAAAATAAATGAAAAATACTTTGAAAAAAGTTTGCAGTTATCAAAATAGATTGTATATTTGTATCAGAAATTAAAACAGACACAAAATGACAACTACAATTTTCAAATCAGAAAAAACGCTAAAGTTTACGAAATACGTTCCGCTAAAGCACAAGGCGTTTACGGTGCTGGCGAATTAATTAGAAAAGTAAAAACTGACAACATAAACGAATTAACAAGCAATGAACAATACGAATTTACAGCAACTGAAATCAAGGTTGCTTAAAATAGAAAATGAGCTATCTACTTGCAGGACTTCGGTAATGCAAGATGGCTGGCAAACACAAAGACACGCTAAAAAATCCCGTAAATGAGATATTTTAGCACAACTCAAAATGGAGCTAATCCAACAAATAGAAGATGAAAATAAAAAATAAAGGCGGTAAACGTGAAAACTCTGGTAGAAAAAAAGCAAACTACCAAACTAAAACTATTGCCTTTCGTATTCGATTGGAATGGATTGAAGTAATAAAGGCAATGGTAAAAGCTAAGGTTTCGGAGTTATCGCAAAATAGCAGCTAACGTCTCGCGGCTTGCAGAAGTGGCGAACTTCGTGACCGATTATTCTCGGCTAAGATAAAATTTCTTGCGAAAGATAAACGTGAATTTACCACATATTTCGCCATTTTTGCAAACCGCTGTTGGCAGTAGTTTTTATTCTTTAGCTTGTTTAATAAAATCAACAGGCTCGTCTTGCAAGTTTATTTTGACACTCGACACATTTCCGTCATAATCAAGTGAGAAATTTAAATAAAATTCAGGGTTCATTATTTGTGGAATTTCTTTGGTTGCTTTCAAAACAAAAATGTCATAATACTGATGCTCTAATTGAAATTTAAAGTCTGGAAAAACAGCAAATAATTTATTGTTTTCATTTATGATTTCAAAAGTGCCAAAACCTAGATTTGAGAATTTACCACAATAGTCATTTAAATTATGTGTTGGTTTTTTGTCAAGGTTTATGCCTTTAATTTCTTTACTAACAATGCTTATATCACTAACTTTTACAGGATATTTGTTCCACTCGGTCTTAGGTAGTTTAAGCATTCTGTTTGCAATAATATCACTAACAATGTAAGGCAGAATAGAATTATGTTGATTTGTCAGCACAATGATTCCTAATTTGTCTGTAGGATATAAAGCAAGTTGTGAACTAAATCCCGAAACATTTCCACCGTGATGAACTTTGTAATGTCCTTTGTTTGAATTTATTTTCCACCCATAACCATAGCCAAAAGTATAAACATTTGGGTCGCTATTTTCGGGTGGTAAACCATTGTCCATAGCTTTGTAACTTTCTGCTTCTTGTATATAATTAGTTGGTAAAATCTGTTGATTATTGAAGTGTCCGTTATTTAACCAAGCCAACATCCAATTTGCCATATCGTTAGCCGAACTATTAATAGCACCACCTGGTTTATCATTGTTCAATTCTGCAAAAAATACTTTTTGTGACTTACTATTATTTATACCATAACCAAAAGAGTAGTCATTGGATTTAAGCATATCTGTTACGGAAGTGTTTGAATTGTTCATTTTTAAAGGCAAGAAAAGTTTGTCTTTAATATTCTCGTCCCAAGTTTGATTTGTTATTTTTTCGGTGATTGTTCCTGCAATTATATACCCAAAATTGCTATAAATCCAACTGTCTTTTATTGCTCCGTTTGGTTTTAGATATTTCAACTTTTCCATAAGTTGTGATCTTTCTTTGGCTGGAAATAATATATATGTTCCGTCAACGCTACCAATACCGCTTTTATGGCTTAACAAATCTTCAATAGTGATCAAATTATCCATTTGAGTATTATAAAATTGAAGTTTTGTCAAGTAAAAAGAAGGCTTGTCTTTTAAGGAAAGTTTATTTTCACTTTCAAGTTTTCCTAATAATGAAGCTGTAAATGATTTTGTTATTGAGCCAATAGGGAAAATTGTGTTTACAGTTGCCGGTAATTTGTTTTCAAAATCTCTAAAGCCATAACCTTTGGAATAAATCGGTTTATTATTTTCTACAATTGAAAAAGAAAGTCCAACCGCATTATATTCCTTTAAAAGATTTTCAATTTCTGTGTCTAAACCATTTAAACGAATGTCTGTTTTCTGTCCAAATGAAAGGCTGGAAGTAAGTAGAAGTAAAAATAGTAATTTCAATTTTGTCATAATTTATCTATGTCTGTTTATGCAGGTTGTCCTCTAAAATTACTGCCAACGGTTTGAATATGGTGCGTTTGGCATTTTAAAGAGCTAAACTTTCGGGTTACTATTGTTTCTCATTGTTACTAACATCTTCGTCTTTAGTATCATCTGCCAAATGCACTATATTTTTTGTTGTAGCAAGTTTTTCTGAAATATCTTCAATAGAGTTAGCTATGCGTGAAACATTTAACATTGCTGAAATAAAAATCCCAACCACTAATATTATAAAAGCAACTCCCATTATTGCAGCTCCAAATTTTTCAAGATCGTCAGGAAAAAAATCTATTCGGAGTATTTCATCAATTATAAATAAAACACCAAGTATTGCAATAGAAACTCCAACCCAAATTGAAGTTTTAGTTGCAATTTTCTCTAATCTTTTTTGGCTTAATCCAAGCATATCATATTTGTTTTTTAGTTATTAATTTAATAATTTTCAACATTAATAATACTCATTTGAAGTTTTTTAATATCAATTCCATTGTCATAAAATTTAATATTTTCAGCTACTGATTTAAGAATGGCTTTTGCTTCTAAATTATCTCCAGATATAGATGCATAGGAAAAACGAAATATTAAGTCTTTTCTGGTGAAGTCAAGAAAATAAGTAGATTTTACAGGAGAATAAATTTCGTCATCTGATATCTTTGGGTTTTCAAAATACCAAAAATTTGCTGTCAAACTGTTTAATTCTATTGATTCATTTTTAAGCATAAGTTTTTCACCAAATTGTTTTTGTAAATAATCAAATTCCCATATCATATAATTTTCCAATATTGATTTTGAATTTTTCTCAAATTCTGCTTTGTTATTGGTCACAAATTGAAACCAAATAGAGTCTTGTTTTATAAAGGGGAATTTACTTGCGTCAATTTCACCTTTTAAATTTAAAGTATGACTGTTTTGCTCTAAATTGAAATATAGTAAAAGACCAGTTTTTGTTTTTATCGCTCCATTGTTTTGTTGAGAGTATCCAATAAACGAAATACTCATTAATAATATAGTTAAGACTTTCTTCATTCTGATTTTTTTAAATTTGCTACAACATCTGTATAAACGCAACCCATTTCGTATATACCCTCTAATCGATGTATATACGCAACTGGCCATTCGCCCAAAAATACGTACAGGCTCCAAATGGCGGGTGAGATACCGGCTAAGGCTAAGCCTTGTATGATCCATT
>JBDNFP010000104.1:0-9863 GCA_041689775.1 Spirosomataceae bacterium | reverse complement strand
ATTCGGCGGGTAAAAATTTTTACACTGAGCCAAGGGTAATACCTAGTGAAGAACATCTTGAAGAACTAGCAAACGTTATCAATTCCCATGAAAAAGTGATGCTTTATGCTGGCCATGGATGTCGCTATGCGGTAGATGAGGTAATGCAATTAGCTGCAAAATTACAGTCGCCATTGGGATATAGCTTTAGAGGAAAAATATTCTTCGAACGTAAAGACAATCCATTTGCCGTTGGCTTAAATGGATTGTTGGGCAATAAATCGGGTTTTGAAGCTATGCACAAGGCCGATGTTCTGTTGATGTTGGGAACCGATTTTCCGTACAGCGAATTCTTGCCCGAGAAATGCAAAATCATTCAAATTGATACCAAACCGGAAAGACTGGGGCGCAGAGGCAAAGTGGATTATGGCTATTGCGGCGATATTAAATCAACCATCCACGAACTTTTGCCAATGGTGGAGAAGAAGTCTAACACAGATTTTCTTGATACAATACGCACTATGCATCAGGAGGTTGAAGAAAAGTATGATAGCTATGTCAAGGAAAAAGGAAAAGAGAAACACATTCATCCCGAATATGTGGCTTACTTAATAGATAAAGTTGCCAATGATGATGCCATTTTTACCGTCGATACCGGTATGAGTGCGGTATGGGCTGCGCGTTATTTAAAGGCTGGAAAAAATCGTTATCTCACAGGTTCATTCAATCATGGCTCTATGGCGAATGCTATGCCAATGGCCATGGGAGCTGGTCTTTCACACCCAAATAGACAGGTAATTGCCTTTTGTGGAGATGGGGGCATCACTATGCTCTTGGGCGATTTGATGACCATCAGCCAATATAAAATACCTGTCAAAATCGTTATATTCAACAACAGATGCTTGGGGATGGTAAAGTTGGAAATGAGAGTGGAAGGCTATATGGATTGGCAAACCGATATGGTAAACCCAGATTTTGTAAAGCTGGCCGAATCCATGAATATCGCTGCCTGGGAAGCTAAAGAACCCAAAGATGTAGAAGAAGTCTTGCGCAATGGTTTTAATCATGATGGCCCTGCCGTTATCAATATTTTTACAGATCCAGAGGCCTTAGCAATGCCTCCAACTATCAAGCTCGAACAAGTGATAGGAATGGCCAATTCGATGGCTAAGCTGATGATGAATGGCAAAACTGCTGAAGTCATTAACATAGCTAAATCGGATTTAAAATATCTAAAAGAGCTTTCATAAAATAATCATTTAGAAAACAGACAAAAATGAACATAGAAAAATTAAATCTAACTTCGAAATTTGGAAAAATACTTGAGTACTGGCGTCTTATTATCGCATCATTATTTTTTGTGATCATTTTATGGTCATCAATTTTCCAGATAAGCACTGAAGAGGTAGGTATTATCACTCGATTTGGAAAGTATGTACGACAAGTAGAACCAGGATTGAATCTCAAGATACCGTTCGCTGAGGATGTTTATAAAGTTCCAGTAGAAAGGCAACAGAAACTAGAATTTGGTTTCCGAACGGTCGTAGCCGGGGTCAACACTCAATACAGTGAATCATCAAGTACAAAAGATGAATCACTGATGCTTACTGGCGACCTTAATCTTGCAGAGGTGCAATGGGTTGTACAATACAGGATAGATGACGCTTATAATAATCTGTTCAGAGTCAGAAATCCCCAGAGTACTCTCCGTGCCATCTCTGAGGCTGCAATGAGACAAATTGTGGGTGACCGCACCGTAAATGAAGTACTGACCGTTGGCCGTACGGAAATAGGAAGCAAGTTACAGGAACTCATTCAGCAAATATGTAGGGAGTATTCAATGGGTATCAAAATAGAGCAGGTGGTACTTCAGGATGTCAATCCTCCAGAGCCGGTAAAAGCGGCTTTCAATGCCGTTAATGAAGCTCAGCAAGAAAAGGAAACGTTGATTAATCAGGCAAAATCAGAATACAACAAAGTAATACCCAAAGCAAGAGGTCAAGCGGAAGAAACCATTCAGCAAGCCGAAGGATATGCTGCCGAACGTGTAAATAACGCGGATGGGGAGTCAGCCAGATTTACGGCCCTTTATAATGAGTTTATTAAGGCTTCTGAGGTGACGAAAAGAAGGATTTATCTTGAAACAATGTCAAAAGTGATACCCAAAATAGGTAACGTAGTCATAACAGATCAAAAAGGGAACAATGTGTTGCCGTTATTACAAATGCAGATGAACAAAAAAACCGAAAATAATGAAAACTAAATCAACCATAATTTCAATATCCGTCATTAGTATCCTGATAGGTCTAAACACTAGTTTTTTTATTGTGCAGGAAAAGGACCAAGTGGTAATCACTCAGTTTGGAAAGCCTGTGGGAGATGCCATTGTTAAGCCCGGGATGTACTTTAAGCTACCCTTCATACAGGATGCTAATTTTTTCGAAAAGCGCTATATGGAATGGAATGGTGACCCAAATCAAGTACCTACCAAGGACAAAAAGTTCATTTTTGTCGACACCTATGCAAGATGGCAAATTACAGATCCGCTTCAATTTTTTAAACGATTAACGAACGAACGGAATGCACAATCACGTATTGATGATATTCTGGATGGGGACACAAGGGATTTTATAGCAAATAATGACATTGAAGAGGCTGTGCGAACCAGTAACAGAGTCCCTGAATCATCTGACACTGAAATTATTGGTGACTCCTTGGCAAAGATTTATGTGGGTAGGGATAGTATCCAGAATATGATATTGGAATCGGCCAATAAACAGACGATTGAGCTGGGAATTAAGATACTTGATTTTCGATTTAAACGCATTAATTATGTACAGGAAGTACAGAATCAGGTGTATGAGCGAATGAAAAGTGAACGTTTTCGCATCGCGGATAAATTTCGCTCGGAAGGTCAAGGAGAAGCCTCACGCATCAATGGTGAGAAGGAACGGGAGCTTAAAAATATACAATCCATTGCATTCAGGGATGCTGAGATGATCAAAGGAAAAGCAGATGCCAAAGCGGCCTCTATTTATGCCAAAGCATATAATAAGTCGAGACAATCGAAAAGCCTTTATGGGTTTCTAAAATCAATGGAAACATTTGAGAAGACATTTGATGGAAAAACATCCATCTTCATTTCAACAGATAGCGAATTGTATAAATACTTGAAAAAGATGAATTGACATTTTATGAAAAAATATATGAATCCCATTTCGTGATAAATGAGATTTATTGACTTGAAAGTTGTCGATTAGATAGTTTATGTTCTCCATTCAAAGGCAGTTTTTTAGAGTTTTGGTTGGAGTATATATGTTCCTACGTATTATAATATTTGGTAAATCCTTGATATCCTAAATATGGGCGTATTTTAAAATTTTTGAATCAATCCTCATGAGATAAAAAGTCCTCTTTTAACATTGCATAATCGTGTGTTTCACCCATAAAAAATAGCTAAAATCATTTTTTATGGGTTACTTAACCCTGTTACGACAGTCGTTTTTAATGTATGCCCTTTTTTGCCGAAGTGGCAGACCAGCAGAGTAATTATTTTTCTATAAGCCTTCCTCGGAAGGATGTTGAATACGCTGCTCGGTACCATCGATAGTAAGGGTATGAAAATAAAGGAAGGATTAAAACAAAGACTATTACTTGCTTTCTAATTGAAAATAAAACGATGAATTATGAAACAAAATGCTAAAAGTTTAATTGGTTCCACTACGAGGGCCACTGATGGAGAGGTAGGAAAAAGAAAGTATTTTTATTTCGACGACATAACTTTAACGATACGTTATTTTATTGTGGATATAGTCAACTAGTTTTTGGGGAGAAAAGTACTCATTTATCTACGGTAGATTTTCCCCATAGTCGATTAAAGATTTAAAATGGATGGGGTATAAAGTTAATGTCAATCACTCATAGGACGAAGTGAAAAATAGTCAAGAATATGATTCATCACAACCGCTAAATGATACGTATAAATATTCTTTGGCATGATTATTACAGAAAATAAATTTATTGTTAAAATAAACGAACTTGGATTCAAGTAATAAACGCAACGGTCGTTTAAAAAAGCCCGGCTGCGTCAGAAAACTTCATACTTTTGGGTCGCCAAACTCAAAATAGGTATGAATCATCTAACGCTGGAGCAAAGGTACCAAATTTCCGACTTGCTTGGTTTACTTTTCGCTGCCTGGTGCTTCTTTGTTCGAAATGATAAAGCTGATCCTGTAGAAATAGAAGATAGCACGGCCCTGATAGATGTTCATGAAAATAACAACGCAGTCGCCACCTATGTTGCGTTCATTAATGCTGACACCGCTACAATGGGCATCGACCATGTATTTACCAGTGAGGCATTTACAAAGCTAACTGATGCAGTATATGCTATGGAAACTGAAATAAGCTACGATGTAAAAGCTGATATAGCTAAGGCAAAACAATTTACGGATGAAATAACAAATGACCCGATGGTAACTACCCATGCTGATAAAATAAGGAGCACTGCTGATGTGTTAAGTACTTCCTTACAAAATATGCAGCAGGCAAAATATCCTGGCTTGAGCGCTGAAGCTACCGATGTAAAAAGTGCCGCTTCAGCAATTAACCCTGAAACGTTAATGCTTAACCAGCGGGATGCTGTTAAATCTTTTTTCAGAAAGGCCGCAGACCTACTTACTAAAATGAACTAATTGGATTAAAATTCACAATTATGGAAGTTAAAAATAAAAACTTGTATTATTTACACGAGTTATCAGATTATAAAGTAGCCGATGAGTATGCTGATGTGAGAGATTGGGAAGTAATAGACGCAGACAAAAGAAACGTTGGTAAGGTGGATGGTTTGCTCGCAAGCAAAGAAGTAGAACGTGTTGTTTATCTTGATGTAGAAGTTGATGCCTCTTTAATTGAAGCCAGTCATGAAACCTATGCCGCTTCTGCAAACAAGGGCGTGCATGAATTTTTGAATGAGGAAGGAGAAAACCACCTGATTATACCTATTGGCATAGTAATCCTTGATGAAAAAAATAAGAAAGTACATATTGACCAAATTGATTATACAACTTTTGCACAAACAAAGAGATTTAAAAAAGGAGTTGATTTAGAAAGGTCTTATGAGCTAATGGTTTTGCCTCATTATTTCTCTTGTAATAAATTTGATAAAAAAAGTGGATCAGACAACCAGTTTTATAATCGAAAAGAATTTAAAAGCCCCCCATTAGGCTCCACACTTTAAAAAACAAAAATATGAAGCGAACAATCAAAAATCTGGTAGGTTTCACCATTAGTGCCACCGACGGCGAGATAGGAAAAGTAAAGGATTTTTATTTTGACGATATAACCTGGACGATACGTTATCTGGTTGTAGAAACTGGTAATTGTCTTTCAAACCGTAAAGTGCTTATTTCACCAGAAGCGCTTTTACAGTGTGATTGGGTATATGAAACATTCCCGGTTAACCTCACAAAGGAGCAAATTGAAAAAAGCCCCAATATAGACACCGACCAGCCGGTTTCGCGGCAGCAAGAAATGGAACTGTATGCACATTATCCTTGGATAAATTACTGGGGCAGCGGTCTTTGGTCTGGCGGTATGGGCACTACCGGAATGATGATGCCTATGTCATCAGTGCCTATGGAGGAGGCTGTGAAAAATAGTAAAGACATCCCCGATGCTGAAGCAGACCCTCACTTACGAAGCGCTAAAAGCGTGGAGGGCTATACTATTCATGCTTCAGATGATACTATTGGCGATGTGGAGGATTTTTTAGTAGATGACGGCAACTGGACAATACATTATATAGTTGTTTACACAGGCAATTGGTTTCCCGGTAAGAAGGTAACTATATCGCCTGATTTGATAAAAGAAATAAATTGGGAAATTTCAGAAGTTATTATAGATGTCCCGGTTGAGCAGGTTAAAAATAGCCCGGAATATGATGCTTCAAAACAGCTAAGCACAGAGTACGAGTCTATTCTAAAAAATTATTATAGCCAGTTCATTTCTCATAAGTAAGAGCCTTTCTGATTAATAAAAATTTTCGAATATGAATAAGCTACATGCCACCGTACTTTTGATTTTATTTATAATACTGCAATGTGTAGCCATCGGTTGTAACACTGGGCAAGGTGCAAATAATGATCGCAGCGTAGGAGATACTTTAGTACCCCCAACAGAAAACAATACTGCTGCCACAAATACTTCCGATGGCAATGTGAATTTTGTAAAGGCGTCAAAGATGGTGATGCCGGCAGTAGTTCATATAAAAATTCGTTTCAATGGCTCGTCCGATCATGGAGCATCTGGGTCAGGTGTAATTATAAGCCCCGATGGATTTATAGCTACAAATAATCATGTAATTGAAAACGCGTCCGCTATTGACGTTATACTTCCCGACAAACGAACCCTTTCGGCAAAATTGATTGGCCGTGATCCCAATACTGACTTAGCGCTTATAAAAGTAGACGCTAAGAATCTTCCTGTTGTTAAATTTGGAAACTCTGATAAGGTGCAAATAGGTGAGTGGGTCTTAGCTGTAGGGTTTCCCCTTTCACTTAATACAACCGTTACGGCAGGCATTGTAAGCGCCAAGGCTAGAAGTATTGGAATCATAAACCGGTCGGGCAGCAACACCATGCAAAATAATTCAACAGCCCAAGGTAATATGGCTGTTGAATCATTTATTCAAACTGATGCTGCTATTAACGCTGGCAATAGCGGAGGTGCACTTGTTAACACCGAGGGAGAATTGATAGGCATTAATTCAGCCATAGCTTCGCAAACAGGTAGTTATGCGGGCTATGCTTTTGCCATACCTGTAAACTTGGCAAAAAAGATTTTGGATGATTTAAAAAACTTTGGGGTGGTTAGGCGAGGCGTGTTAGGTGTTTCCTTTCCGGCGCCCGCTTCAGAGGACCAGTACCTGATTCAGCAGGGCCTTAATCCTGCTTTGGTAAAAGGCGTTTATATAACCGGTGTTCAAAATGAAAGTGCAGCTGCTGAATCCGGCCTAAAACAAGGTGACATTATTCAAAGTATAGATGGCATTTTTATCAATTCGTCAACGGAGTTTTCTGAAAGAATAGCAAGGCAAAAACCAGGTGATACCATCAAATTAGTCTACCAGCGCAAAGGCGCTACCGCTACAGCATCTGCTACACTACACAGTGAAGATGTGGTAAAAAATGAAAAATATGAACCTAAAAGTGGTCGAGATATCCAGGAAATATACAACAGGCTTGGAGCCACTTTCGTCCCGCTTACTGCTGATATCAAACAGCAATTTAATTTAAGTGCGGGCGTTTTAGTAGAGAAGGTACGTAAGGATGGTTTTTTTGACCAGACCGGCATTCCCCCAGGTACTATAATCGCTTTTATCAACGGCAGCCCTATTAACAATCCGCAAGATATTGGTTTGGCCTTACTTTCTGCTCAAAGTGGTATGATTCAAATATATGCTATTGCACCAGATGGCTCAAAAGTGGTGCTTAATTTCTCAATTGGAACATAAATAATGCTTTATCTTTTTGTGGTAATAGGTAAGTTACACAAATAAATTTATATACTTTTTAAAATCCCATCCATGCCAAAGTTTTACTTAATTTATGGTGGAATTTGCTTTGTAATCGATCTAAACTTGGTTTTGGACTTTGTCTTCGATAATATTTATAGGATTAAACCCATCAGCTAAATAAACTAAAACTTAAAATTTATATGTTTAATTTTTTTTCTGCACCACCTATTGATCTTCAAAACATAAAAGTCATCATTAGTGGTGCGCCAGAGATTATAGTTTGGGCAGCTCCAATTATGTTCCTATTTGTTTTAATTGAATGGATATATTCAACATTACACAACAAAAAAAACTATAACAAGAAGGAAACATTTGCATCTATCTGTGTAGGTGTTGGTAATGTTTTAATTTCATTTTTTCTTAAATTCTCCATATTTTATATTGTGATACTAGTATATAACCTTGTGCCATGGAGGCTCTATTTAAATTGGTGGACTTTGATCCCTTGCTATATAATTCTTGACTTTTGTAGTTATTGGGCACACCGAATTTCTCACCATCAAAGATTTTGGTGGGCTACTCATGTGGTGCATCACAGTGGTGAAAATTATAACCTTACAACATCTTTCCGGTTAAGCTGGGTACAACACATCAAAATAATTTTCTTTTTACCGGTTGCTCTTTGCGGTTTTCACCCCATCATATTCTTTGTTGCAAATCAGATTGCGATACTGTTTCAATTTTGGGCGCACACAGAATACATTAAAAAGCTGCCAAGGTTTTTTGAATATATTTTTGCTACGCCTTCTAATCACCGTGTACACCATGGCTCGCAGGACAAGTTTATCAATAAAAATTTTGGAGCAACATTTATTTTATGGGATCGCATATTTGGCACCTATCAGTCTGAAGATGAAAAAGTGGTATATGGACTCACTCATAAATTAGATAACTCGGGTAACCCTTTTTACATAAATTTTCACGAGTTTATTGACATTTGGAAAGATGTGTGCGGGGCAAATGGGATTAGAAAAAAAATGTTTTATATGTTCGGCGACCCTATTGATATTGCAAAAGATAAAGTAAGAATTAAGGATAAGAGTGAGAGAGTAAAAAAATCCCGCCGCCGCTCGGCTATCGCCGTTTAGGAAAAATCTTTCAGCGCTCCGGGTGGCCTTATAAAGTAGATAAGTACAAATCAAATTTTTGAGATACCTAGATCTACTTTCAAGCCATTACCTAGCACAAAAGGGGCGGAAGTTTTTCCGCCCCTTTTGTGCTAAAGCCTACTAACCAGCCATATTCAACTTTTTCGGTGCTGATTCTTGTGCTGTCGGGCGTTTCCACCACAAGCGTCGGGTAGGGTTACGGGTCTGCCAAATTTTCTATTGTTTTAGGTTGATTTTTATTGACTTCAGTAATGAGGTCGATCAACAGATCGGTAAGTTCACACCTAAACCTAAGCTTTGCGATCTTAAACCCTTCGATAAACGTAAATCATCGAAGCCGTCATCAGGCTCATGTACATGACAATGTTTATTGTATGCTCTTTTCCTGAGAGTAAGTGGTCGAAGTGTACATGCTATTCGATGAACTTGGGCTGGTTATTGGGACAGCCCAAACCGCTCATGACTACTTTGAGCAACTTGGCACTCAAGATCATAGCGATGGAATCGAAACGGATGATGTTGAAACGTTTATAATCTTGGGGCGTATAGTATTTTTCCAAAAGGGAAAAGCTATACCGGAATAATTGTTCGGAAAATTAAATCGGTATTTTTCCAGACGTTCGTTGACCGAGCGATGGTCAATAGAAGTCGCAGACGGAGAAAATTGCTTTTGAAAAAGCGTTCCGCGATAATGTTCTTCCAATACATGCCAACTCAAAGGTGTGGTATCAAAGAAGCCCAATAATAGAAGATGGAACACTTCACGGCTTGTCAATTTCTTGCTGTGCAGTTCGCAGTGCAAATCATCGGCTAATCCCTCCAGATATGAGGCGGGAATCCCATTCAAACGTTGCTTGACGGTCAGTTTCGGCTATTTCATAAAAAATAGCTATTTTTAAAACAATATTTGGCATCTCTAAAATCCTACCCGACAATACTAAGAAGCCTGTTGGATAAATTGGAAATTTTAGGAACAGGTTTTAGATTGTGCACGATTACTGTAACGTCCGGTAGTATTAGATCACTTTCTTAAATAAATATAAATATTCAAAGATTTGTGTTGACAAGTCCGCAGACAATAATCCAAACTTCCTCAATATGCCTGAGATGGTTCCTGTAAGTTTCCTTGACAATTCTGAAGCACTTGCACCGCCGATTAGTATGTTCGATTCTCACCCTTTTCTTGCGAAACCGCTTGT
>JBDNFP010000103.1:0-2537 GCA_041689775.1 Spirosomataceae bacterium | reverse complement strand
CGGCTTTTTATAACCGTCATTACTTCTCAAGGACTACCAAGTATTCTTCTATCTACGTAATCAATACCATCTAGATCTTACGCTCAGCGATGTAGCCAAGCTAACCGGTGTAACAGAAGTTTCGTTCAGTCGATTTATAAAAAAAAGAACGGGTAAGACCTTCGTGGAAAGCTTAAATGAAATCCGTTTAGGCCACCGCCTGTTGATTGATACCACCCAAACCATTACGGAGGTAGCCTATAAATATGGCTGTAATAACCTATCCTATTGCAATCGGGTGTTTAAAAATAAGAACGGTTGCACTCCCCGGGAATTTCGGGACAACTACGCTGGTACCCGGACATTTATTTGACACTTCGAAAGACAATCCGACAAAATTTCAATTGGAGACTAAACCTTTACTTCTCTTGGGCATCCAACCACCGCACATATTTTAATCACCTTTTAAACCTCTATACAATTATGAAGAAGTCCATTGGAATAGTAGCTATGATCATGATTTTGTCAACCGCCGCTTTTGCCCAACGCGAAAGAGCTACGCCCGAAAAGCAGATCAAGCAGCAAGTTGCCAATATGCAAAAGGAGTTAATGCTTAACGATGAGCAGGCTAGTAAGATGACCAAACTAATGACCGAACAAGCTTCCAAACAGAAAGCTCTGGCCGAGCAGATGAAAGCTAACCGGGAAGCTTCCAAAGCAGAAATAAAAAGTATACTGACCCAAGAACAGTATATTCAGCTACTGGAAAAGAAAGCCGAGCGGGGTCCACGTATGCGTCATCAGATGAGAATGCGCCAGGATGGCGGACGTAAAGGTGGTATGCAGCGGGGCTAAATCCTGATCCTAATAACCGAAAATTCCGGAGTCTACACGTGTAAACTCCGGAATTTTTATTGACTATGGGTTCAAGTCGATAGCTATTTGCCAACAACCATGAGCTGTTTATACTTTCAGCGTCCAGCCGAAGACATCCTCTACCTTACCCACACGAATATCCGTCAGGTAAGCACTTGCTCTTGCCACAAATGATTCCGGCTGTACAGCAGGTAATTCGTAATCTACTCCTTCGTAGCCAATGACGGAGAAAGGCGACACTACCACGGCAGTACCCGCTCCGAAGGCTGCTTCAACACGACCTTCTTTAATAGCCGTAATAACTTCTTTAATGTCTATTTTACGCTCTTCAACCACCATACCCCAATGACGAGCTATTTCCACGATACTCTTGCGGGTAATTCCGTTCAAAATCGTATCAGAAATTGCCGGAGTAATGAGCTTACCATCAATCACAAACATCACGTTCATAGTACCAGACTCCTCCACGAAGGTATGCTCCTTGGCATCGGTCCAGATCAATTGATCGTACCCCTGCTCTTGTGCAAGTTTGGTGGGATATAGCGAGGCCGCGTAGTTACCGGCGCATTTGGCACCGCCCACGCCACCTTCGGCACCGCGGATATACTGCGTCTCAACCTTTACCTTAGGAGGGTTAGCGTAGTATTTGCCCACAGGACAGGTAAATATAATAAAGTAGTAGGTATCAGATGGACGAACACCCAGGTAGGCATCCGTAGCAAACATATAAGGCCGTAGGTAAAGCGATGTACCAGGCTGCGATGGAACCCAATCCGCATCGAGGCGAAGCAGTTCGGTCAAACTGCCCATAAACAGTTCCTCTGGAACGGAGGGCATGCACATACGCTCGGCCGAGTGGTTGAAACGCTTCCAGTTATCAGTAGGGCGAAACAACAGTACTTCGTTGTCATCATTTTTATAGGCTTTCATGCCCTCAAAAATAGCCTGACCGTAGTGTAGTGCCGCCGTAACGGGACTAAGTGTAAGGTCTCCATAAGGCATCACACGGGCATTTTGCCACTGGCCATCGCTGTATTCGGCAATGAACATGTGGTCGGAAATATTCCGCCCAAACACTAGGTTGTCGAAGTCAACCTCCTGCAAACGCGACTTCGCCGTTTGCTGAATTTTAATTTGCAAGGTATCCGCTATCATAAAGCTTAAATAGATTACTAGTCAGGAAATTATCAGGAATATTGGTTGATGTGGTATTGTGATGCAATTTAGCTATTTTTTATGAATTGATATAAATTTTGTTAGTGCAACAAGTAATTTTCTAGCTATAAAATATGTACCTTCTAAGGTGTAAGTAGTCGGCCATATTTAAACATACATTTATTTAATTGAGAAGTTGATGGAAAACTCCGACCCTCCGTATTTTTCAAGAATATGATTTATCCTCATGTGAAGCGCCTCCTTGTTTTTAAAATCCTTCGGGCGCAACCACTCATGTTTCATCTTCCTGCACAAGGTCTCAATCAGATTAAGGTGTGGGCAGTAGGTGGGCAGGTAAAAAAGGTACACGCCCCTGGCCTGCCACTGGGCCATCTTGTCCTCGACGAGCTTCGAGCGGTGCCAGGGCGCGTTGTCGAGCACGATCACCGTCGGCTGCTTTACGCCCGCCGCGAAGTCATCGAGCCAGCCGATGACCGTCTGCGAGTTGACGTAGCCCGCAGTCTGGT
>JBDNFP010000102.1:0-4221 GCA_041689775.1 Spirosomataceae bacterium | reverse complement strand
TGCCAAATTTAATTCACTTTTCTTATCATATACAATAGCTTTGCGTAACATTAGATACTAATATGTCCTGACCATCTTTTTGGTCGATGTGCATGGTGTACTCCGAACTCAAAGGTGGCGTTTGTAGCACGATCGGATTTTCTTTTGTTCCAATTTCGTAAGCCATAGTGAGGGAGGTTTTAGGGTTTACTTCTTATATTACTATCTCGAAAAGGGAAATATAACAAGGGAAGCGTACAAGCCCCCTTGTTATATTTACTTAAAACTAAGGATTTGTTATGACAGCTTTAATGAATGCCATCAATAAAAATAATAGCTCGCAGGTACAAGAGCTAATTCAAAAAGGCGCCGATGTGGACGAGCTAGACGGCAGCCAGGATGCTCCATTGGTGATGGCGGCGTATAAAGGCTATGATCAAATTGTTCGGTTATTGTTAGAAGCGGGAGCCGATGTCGGGGCGGTTGATCCGTCGATGAAGGCTACCGCTCTGCACGCAGCGGCCTACGCTGGCAGAACCGGAGCGGCCAAACTTCTGGTTGATTACAACATTGATATCAATAAGCAAGGACCCTACAACGGCTACACCGCCCTGCACGACGCCATCTGGCAGAATAATGTAGAGGTTGTCAAAGTGCTGTTGGAGGCCAATGCCGATTTGAGCCTTCTTTCCAATGACGGTAGGTCTCCCCTTGATTTTGCCAAATCCAAGAATCACAAAGAGATTGTAAAACTGATTGAGACTAAGTTAGGGAAGTAATGGTACCTCTGAATTAGTGTAGTAGGGGCAGTATACAGGTTGTAAAAACACATGTATACTGCCTCTATTCTATTGTGATATCCTGATAACCACATTCCCGGCTTTCTGTCCCGTTAGCACATATTGGTAGGCTTTTGCTATGTCGTCCAGCGGATAGGTTCGATCAATCAGGGTTTTGAACTTTCCTTTTTCAACAAGGTCCTTGATGTAATCCATATTAGTGGCGATGTCCGAAGGGATGGGGAATATGACCTTTTTTTCGGCTGATAACGGTGAAAGAAGGGCCAGGAATGGATTTTGACTACCCGGACCTAATTCCGAAGAAATGTAAATTCCTTTTTCTTTCAATAATAGCTTACAATGGCCAAAGGTACTTTTGCCCACTGCATCAAAGATGAAGTCGTAGCGTTCATCGTCGGTGATGAGATCTTGCCGGGTATAGTCAATGATTTTATCTGCGCCCGGCGATTTGATCAACTCAATGTTGGGGGTATTGCAGACCGCCGTCACGTAGATGCCGTGGTATTTCAGAAATTGCAGTAGCGCCGAACCTATGGCTCCCGTGGCCCCGTTGACGAGTGCTTTCTGTCCGGGAACAAGGGTGACTCTGTTAATAAAGTTATAGGCATAATGTGCGCCTTCCAAGCTAGCGGCAGCCTGCTCGTACGAAAGACTAGCGGGAAAACTGGCAATAGCTTTGTCTTCCGGGAAGCACAGGTACTCTGCTTGTGAACCGACTCCCTGATCGCCAAATCCCCAAACCTTATCTCCTGCTTTAAAAGTCGTGACCGCATCACCGATGGCCTCGATTTCCCCGGCAAAGTCAGTCCCCGGAATTTGCCGTTTGGGTTTAAATAAGCCATCTACAAACCGCATAATGAAGGGCTTGGCGGTTAGGTTGGCGCAGTCGGTTCGGTTCACCGTAGTGGCGAATAAACGCACCAGTACTTCATGTTCTTTGGGGGCAGGTTTTTCTACTTCTTGGATCGATAATACTTCGGGTAAACCGTACCGGGTATGGAAAGCAGCTTTCATGAATAGGGGTTTTACTGTTTATCGTATCGGCTTATTTACCGAAGGTCAATAGACTACTCCGCAGCATGACACGACTTTCTAGGGTTTGTCGAAGTACTTCGCGTTCGGACACGCTCGATGTAATAAGTATTTGTTGGGCTTCTTCCCATACATCTTGCCGCCAATTTAGCGCCAAACGAGAAATCAGGTACTCATCCAGCCGTCCGAAGGCTACATCTATGCAGGCCATTACCTAGCTGTTGGGTTCCAGAATTTCGTCCTGTACCTGGTCTATGCTGCCAGTAATGATAGTATTTACCATGCAATGGTCCTCGTAACGAATTTTTTGCTCTTGAATTGATAGCCCGGACCATTCCGGTTGTAACATATCGTAAAGCGTGAGCACAAGATCATAATTGATTTTCGCATTGACGCCGATCATCAGATGTTGCAATCGGTGGAGCTTATTTGTCTGAGTAAATTGGTGTACCTGCTGCCACACTAGTGGAACCTCATCGCCATAATCATAACAGTTCAGAGCCCGAAAATAATAATCAGCAAAACGATTCAACAGTGTACTCACCCAGTGTCGGTTTAGGAATACATGGCGCTGATCGCCCGCTTGTTGCCATCCGGCTACGTGTTGATCCATGCGCGAGAGTACTTATGATTCGGGTTCCATTACCTTCGTTTTAATGGTTCATGAATCTAATTTACTACTTTTTCGGAGGAGGAGTCTTACCTATCAACCACAAGTGTAAAGTAGTAAATTTACTATCAAAATTCCGAGCCGAAATTCTCAACCTAAAAGTCAACCCGCCGATGCTCTAACGCTACTCCTTTGGCGATTTTTAGGGTAGTCAAACTCTGCGCCTCGTTACCCACGGTAGCACCCAAAACCGGTTTGGTAAGCGGATTATAGTATTCCAGGCTGGATTGGATAAACTTCTTATTGAACAGATCGAGCGCTTCGCTTGGGTTCAAGGAGGAACGATGGAAGGTCAGGTCTTTCAGCTCGGTTTTAGAGGCCGTTCCGCCAAAATGAACCTGCGTGGGAGAAAGTTGTTCTTTGATGCTACCTACCAATTCTCCATTTACAAACAGCATTGTTTTTTGATTGACGTAGCTGTGGGTAAGTACTATGTGTGTCCAGCTACTTGTGTCTTTGGGGAAGCTTTTGGTGAGTTCCTTGTATCGAATGGTTTGCCCCGATACGGTAAGCAGGTGATTTTGGTTGTTGGCAGTAAAACCAGCAATGCTCCCGTCCGCGGTTTCTTTACATTGGAAACTCAGGGTAAACGAGTGCACGGTACCGGGCAGATCGAGCGAAAGTGGTTTTGCTACTTTGGCAGTATTCAACAGGGTAGCATAGCTATAATGCCAGTCGTAGGCAGGTACTTTCTTATTCAGGCGTATGGCTTCAAACAAAGACGGTACAATGGCATAGGACATCTCGGTGTGACCGGCCATGTTGGGGTGCAGAGGATCCCGTACGTAGCCTTCCACCCATTTACCCGTCAGATCATCTACCGTTCCCAACACGTTTATGCTCGGATAGTCCCATGTATTGATGATTTGGTTCATCCGGTTGGTAATATCGAATTGGGCTTCGGTAAAATGGGAGTTAGAGTAGCAATTTACGATGACGGGTTGTATGCCTTGGCTGTTTAGGGAGTCGGCCAGCGCGAGTAAGCGGGTTCGGTACTGTTCCAGAATCTGCTTCCGGCCGTTGTCATCCTTGGGCTTAAGAATACCTTCATTGCCCAACGAGAGGCCGATTACCACTATATCAGGCTTTGTGGGGTATAGTTTTTTGGTCAATCTATCTTCCTTCTCCACTTTCAGGGTATTATCTCCCCCGGTAGAAGCATTGTAGTATTGGAAAGCAAGCGTATCAATGGCCCCACTATGAAAAAACTGCCACGCGTAGCCATGGTTGTTTTCGGCCCCGGTACCATAGCAAACCGATGACCCAAAAAAAGTAACGTGCACCGGCGAGGTACCCTGTCCCCGTACGCCGAAGCTAATACATAATAAAAAAATGAAGAAGGTCAGAATTTTGTTCATATCAATTATTTGTAAGTTTCAACGGTTCAAGTCACATTGTAATGACGACTTTCCCTCGGCAATGCCCTGCACCAAGATAGCGAACCGCATCAGAAACTTCATTCAGCGGGTAGATTTTATCAATCACCGGAACTACACTACCGGTCTCAAAAAGCATAGTCAATTCGTGGAGGTCCTTGGGGTCAGGCTTATGCATCAGGAGGCTTACTTGCTTTCCATCGGCTTTTGACCAACTACCTAGGGTAAGTAGGGCATTGAAATTAGTTTGCATTAATCTATCTTCGTTCCATGGGACGAAAAAACACACCCTTTCTCAGCGAGGTGCAACGCGCTGAACTGATGCAGGGATTCAAAACGAGCCTGAGCCACGCCTTTCGCTTTC
>JBDNFP010000101.1:0-7836 GCA_041689775.1 Spirosomataceae bacterium | reverse complement strand
CGAGCACGGCCCGGTTGCCTTTTTCATCTTCGAGCGCTACGGCCTTGGCCCAAAGGTCGTGCAAAGTCCCCTCGGAGGCGTGGGTACGAGCGGCGTAGCCCGCCTGCCATAAAGGTTGTTGGGGTGTAATCACAACGCGGGCTACGCCCGCTTTCCAGCCCGCTGCTACGCCCAGAGCCGGGAGAAGCAGCCAGCAAATTAGAACAAACCAGAAGGGTATCTTCTTTTTCATTTTTTGAGTCCTAGTTGTTCGGCCTGACCATGAATTTTTTCAATGGCGTTGGCAATATCGTCCATATCCGCCCGGCTGCCCAGGAGCATACTCTGCGATAGCCAAACGGCTTCCTGACACAGCTGATCGTTGGCCGGGCATTGGTTGTTTTCGAGGTACCGGTCGTAGTTCAGTTGCTTCCGGGAGTACATCTTCCGGTAGTTTTTTGACTTAAAAGTATCACTGAGGTAGGGCATTTTGTTGAGGGGAGTATACCCGCCCGAGCAGGGGATACCTTCGGCGGAAAGAGCTTTCAGAAACTGCTCGCGTGGCAATCCTTTGAAAGCCTCTGGTTGGTAGCGGAACGGAAACAGGTGGTAGGCGGCCCGCGTTACGTCGTCGTAGAGGCGGTAGGGTAGGATACCGGGAATCTTCTCAATTTTGGCTTTCAGGTAGGCGGCGTTCTCGTTGCGGAGGGTGGTTTGCTGGTCGAGGCGGGTGAGCTGGGCTAGTCCGATGGCCGCCTGGTACTCGGTTAGGCGGAGCTTGGTACCCTGAATCAGCGTACCGATGCCGATGATGCCGGACACGGTGCCGTACGGATTGCCGTAGTTGTGGTACGAAAAACAGCGGTCCATGAAGGCGTCGTTGTCACTCACAATGGCCCCTGCTTCGCCGATGGCCAGATTTTTGGAATTCTGAAAGCTGAAACAACCGGCATCGCCCAGGGTTCCTACCTGCTTGTGGTTGATTTCGGCCATGTGGGCCTGACAGGCATCCTCAATTACTATCAAGTTGTGCTTGCGAGCAATGGGCATAATACGTGTCATGTCGGACGGTAGGCCCAGAATATGCACGGGTATAATGGCTTTGGTACGGGGGGTAATTCTGGCTTCTATTTTGGCGGGGTCCATCTGAAAGGTATCCGGCTCTACATCCACAAATATGGGCATGGCCCCCATTGCCAGGACGGGTGCGACGGTTCCGATAAAAGTATAAGCGGGTACTAGCACTTCATCACCACCCTGAATGCCGAACTGCGCCAGCGAGGCAATGAGGGCGTTGGTGCCGTTCACGACTGACAGGCATCGTTTGGCGCCCACCGTAGCGGCCCATTTTTCTTCAAATTCGGTCACCATAGCCGCCCGTGACCAAACGCCGCTTCTGATTGCTTCCAGCAGACGCTTTTCGTCGGTTTCGGGGTTCCAGATGGGCCATGCTGGCCAGGGTTTGGAACGAATGGGGCTTCCTCCCAGTGCAGCGAGCGGTGTGGTTTGGGAGGGAATCACCGCGATGATTTGTGGTGGCACCATAGTCAATGGAGTTGTTTCGGCTAGCAAGGTTGGGGTCAGCATAGCGCCCAAGCCAGTGAGGGAGTTGCGCCGGAGAAATTCGCGTCGGGAAAGACTCATAGAACAAGGTAGTTTAGAAATAGAAAAGCGACCACATTTCTATAAAGTAAGAAAGGAAGGGTTGTTACTTAAAACCAGAGCAAGGCTCCGCCCACGGCCTTATAGTCTCAGACGGGCCCGAGAGGTATCCTGCCTTGCCGTAGTCACTCCTGCCAGGTAGTGGAGTAACCGCTTTTTTTGAAATAACCTATATGTTACAGGTTTCCCTAGCCCATTTTTTTCTTTTCTGAGAGGCTGGGTGATAAAGTAGTTGTGCGGGTAAAATAACACAGCAGTCCACCTAATACAGCCCTATGAGGAAGTAATAGCTTCCCACTTCACTCCTGCGTTTGTCGAGGGAACACTATCCCGTATGCGAGTAAAATCTGGTCTATCGAAACAGCAAAAGGAGTATAATGATACCATTCAATACTAATACCCAAATAATACTATTAGTAGAGGTTTTGATTTCACCTAGTCCTTTTTTGGAGGTATCAAAAAGGTCCGTTAAGGCCGCTTGTAGTCCCTGTTGATTAGCCATTATGCTTTTATCGCTACGTGCCATGATTGACAACTCATCTTTGGCGTATTTATATAATCCTTTTACCTGGGTAGTGATTTCCATTACTTCCTGGCCTATTTCCTTGGTTGAAGAGTCAATCTTGTTAGTAAGCAGCTCGGCTATCTTTTGATTATCTTGTTTTAAGCTGGCTAATTTTTTGGCGTTTTCTCGATTTGCAGTTTCGATGACGTTTAGGGCTCCATGAAGCTCCTGTACTTGATTATGAAAATTTGCGGTCAGTTCAGAGAACTTATCTGTTAAGTTCAATCGGGGTAATTCCCCATTCAGCTTGTTTATAGCAGCAATCATTTCACTGTTGTTCTGTACAAACTCCGTGACTTGCCTTTGGGTATCCTGCATTTGGGAGAAGGATTCTCCAAATTTTTCATCGATGGTAGTGAGTTGCTCGCGTGAGGTATCCCGAATTAAGGTATTATTTTGTTCCAAGTACTCTTTCATGGCCCCCTGCAAGTCTTGAAAACCATTGGCTAAGGTCTGAGCCATATTCTGGATATTATCCAGATTTTCCCGGGCCGACCTAATCGTTTTTATTTCGGTTTCAATCTGATTTTTAGTATCTACAATTTGCTGGGCGAGTTCTTGAATATTATACATAGTCGTTGTGGGATAATGTTTGATTGAGGGATTTCAGGGCGATCAAAAGATCATTATAGTTATTTAGTAGCTCCTTAGAACCCAAGGATGACAATAGCTCGTCGATCATTGTTTCGAGCCGAGGATCGGAAGAGTTTTGAAGGAGCAGTTTCTTGAATTTTCTTACGTGTTGCTCCCATTCTGTTTCATCTACCTGAGCACTCAACAGGCCGAACCCCTTTACCAGATCACTCTTTCCTTCATCTAGTAATTTGGGGTTCGGGTTATCTATTTCCAGAATAAAGAGTGAAAACGCCCGCAAGAGCAGTAAGGTAAAGTTATCTGGGGCAGTTACGAGTAAGCGAGTACAAGCCCCGCGAAGGTGTTTTAGGTTATTAATCTGACCCCCGCTCTTGTCAATATTGACTATCTCCATGAATTCCCAAACCCAGTCTATATTTTGCTCAACTCCCTGGCTGGTCCGATCGGACAAAGATTTGTTTCTACCATCGACGGTATAGTCAGGTCGTGCATATTTGGAATTGAAGTACATATCCAGAAACTCACTAAACTTCTGGCTTCCATTTTCTTCTAGCCCTTTGTAGCAGGCTTCTTTCATGACGTCAATGGCCAATCGGCGTTTCTTTTCAATTTCCCGGTACACAAAATCTACGAGGTAGTTGAGCAGACTTTTTAGGGGAGATCCTGTTCTGGTAAGAGTCTTTTCGAAATTTTGAATTTCCTGGTTCGTCCGGGTCTCTGAATAGTACTGGCGGATATAGTTTTTGAGATGCAGTGTATACTCATCCTTGGTTTTCTTGATGCTGTAAAGAGTGAAAGTTTTAGCGTTATAATCAACTGTGTAGTCATCAATGACGCCTATCGTCGAAAGTCGATAGATTGCTTTCTCAGTATCCTGCTTATCAGCGATGAGTTCTCGGCCACCTATTTTCCACTTATTTCTGAACCCAATGGTAAGTTCGGTCGACTTGCCAGTTTTGATATCTTTCAAACGCTCTTCCAGTCCTTTCTCAACCGTCTCGGTGGTCAGCCATCGAACTAGGTCCGTTCCCCTTGGTTTGCTATTTAGAAACTCCAAAGCAATGGGCTTGATTCGCATAGCGGTACTGTAATCAACGGTTTTGTCGGTATACACGGCCTGATTGACGAGCCCAATATTCAGGTAATCTTCCTTAAATGCCCGTGAAATAGTAATGTACCAAGCCCCCGTCCTTGACTGCCACATACTAACCTTTACTTCTAATTCTAATCGTTCGGCGATCAAATCGGACAACTCGGTAGTTTTGGTGCCTCTGGAAATACTTTGCAGCAAACAGTGGAGAATTTCCTTTTCAGGGTCAGGCCCTTTGAATGAATTTTTATGGAAAAAGAGGAGATGATCTTTATCAACCTCAGTAACCCCATTTTTATGCCTAACCTGCTGATCGTTGAACAGGATCACGCAGTGCGCTTGTTTGCCGTCCCTGCCCGCTCTTCCGGCCTCCTGCACGTAACTTTCCAGGGAATTAGGGTAGTTTATATGAACGGTATAACGGATGTTGGGCTTGTCAATCCCCATTCCAAAAGCTTTGGTAGCTACCAAGAGATTGAGCCGATTTTCAATGAAATTGGTCTGATTTTCCATCATTTCCTCTTCCATCTCAGCCTGCAATTCTGTATCGTCGTCATTGGCACCCCGAAAAATGCCGACTTTTAGATGAGGTATTTCGGGTAGATTATCGGCTATACCCTGACGCTGGGTTACGGGGTTTCCGTCCTTATCTTTCTTGTAGCGATCCGTTACTCCGAATAATCCTTGTGTGTGAGGACAAAATATAAGTCCACCACTTTTCATGTCCTCCGTAATCAGCTCAACTTTTTCTAATTCTTTAAATAAACCATTGAGAAGGCGTTTCTTCTCGGAGCTTACTTTCTTTTTGATTGTCCATTCGTCTTCATTGTCACCGACCGCTATTTTTGCATTACGAATGTGGAAGGTTAATTCGGGACGGTTCACGTTTTCACTTCGGACTATGGCATCTTCGCCCAGCCGCTGACCAAGCGTGGATAACTCTCGCTGCACATCAGCCAATACGTCAAAGGAGGCAGTCGCCGTGAGGCCAAATAGAGGCAAGAAGTCCCTGTTTTTGGGTCTGCAATGTTTCAGGGCGTTTTCTCCAAGGCGTAAATATGCGGTTATGAAATCGTGTCCCCATTCGGACACACAATGGGCTTCGTCAATAACGCAGTAATTGAAATAAACCTTCTCCTTGTACATGGCCGACAGCGCGTCCCTGAATTCTTGGATTTGCAGACGTTCGGGCGAAATGAAGGTAAAGAGAGCTTCTCCATTCTTCATGCGGGCGATGATCCGGTTTCTCTCTTCGGGGGTTTTGATGGAAGAGTTTATGAAAACGCAGGCGTCAACTCGGTTTTTAATGAGATTATCTACTTGGTCTTTCATTAGCGATTTCAGGGGGTCGACAACTAGGGACACCCCGGGTTGTAGCAGCACGGCAAGTTGATAGGTGAGTGACTTACCCCCACCCGTCGGCAGAAGACCTATCACACTTTGAACCTGTAAGGCCCGATTGAGGATCTCCAATTGTCCTGCTCTGAATTGCTCTTTACGAAAAACGGATTGCAAGAAGTAGTGTAGTGCCTGTTGTTTGGATGGGGACTCAGCTATTTCCCCGTAGTTAATCAAATCCGACGTGTAGAATTTTCTTTTGGTATGGACATGGTGAGAAGACCTGATGGCAATCGAGTGCTGGTAGCGAATATCCGGGAGCTGGTACTTTTGCACTTTGGACCTCATTAGCATCGAAATATCAATTAATACATCGCAAGAATAGGAAGAGGGTACTTCTGACACGAAGATCGTATTAATGCCTTCGTTGATTGCGCACGATTTAAACTCCGGCGTAGTAATGATCAATAGTTCTATTTCAGGTAGTTGAACCTCCTTTCCCGCCAATTGAAAAACATTAAAAAGCTGGCTACGCAGATCTTCTATTGCCCAATGGGCGCAGGGAACATCTCGCTCGTAAATAACAATTTTCCATTTGGGCGAGCTAATCTTCAAAACCCCTTTGATCAGGAGTTCAAGGAGTACTTTTTGGATACGGGCAATGGCCACTGGGCTCAATGCCAACTGCAAGCCAGTAAGTCTGTTTGTGTCAAACTGCTTATTTTGAAAATTACTGGAAAGTGTCTGTACGTACTGTCCTTGTACTAGTTTTTCTATGGTTCCTGGTGAATCCTTGTTGTTGGTAATTCGGTGAACTTGCCATTTTGAATCATTAACGGCGACATCCCTGTTCTGATCCAGAATTTGTTGCGAGACTTTTGCCGCATGGTGAGGACCATCTATTTCAATTAAATAGCCATTTATTGAGTTTGAATAGGGTAGTTCTAAGGTGAAATCAGCCCGTTGTCGAGAGAAATTATAAGGGGGCTTGATGATCGAATCCAGCTCGCGTTGGGGTTCGAGTACTTGTAAAAGAAAATTGTTCAGACCATCTATTTGATTGAACAGGAAATCCTTTTCGAAGCTACTGCATTTTTGTCCGTATGAGTTTTTTTTGATCGTGACTCGTGGCTCAATGATATGGAGTGCCCTGAAAATTTGATAGTTGAGATCAGTTTTATCGAATAGTTCATAGGAGATGGTTCCATAAGAACTCTTTTTTTTAGCGTATTGAAAAGTATTAACGAACCGTTGTTCTAGATCCAGCGACATGCGAGTAGGAAGCCCTCGACATAGGATATTATTGAGTACCGATAAAGAGGGGTCTGGTTCAGAAATAGCACTTTTGAAATTAATAGTGCTTTCTATGTCAAACCATGCTAGTGGCTTCAATAACAAATCTAAAAGTACCTTTCCATCAGGATAGCCTATTTTATTTTGAATCGCCTTAACGAGGCACTCAATCAAATAACTGGCTAATATTCTCTATATCAAATATGTATAAAAATATAACAGCTACAAGCTAATAGCTGTCAGCTACTTAGCCTATTTTATTTTGAATCGCCTCAACGAGGCACTCAATCAAATAACTGGCTTGAAACTGGTGTGAATTCATGGTAGTGGAGGGGTGAAATTGGAATAGCTAGATTTATGCCTAATAATTGTTTGCCTACTCTCAAACGAGTATTACTTATACTGCTTTGTAGATATTGTACATTTTGATACTGTTTGTGGTAAGGAGTTTATAAACTTTGGTTTTCTAAATTTAAAAGAAAAAACAAGTATGTTTATACTTTCGAATAAGATGTTCAAAGGTTTCTTCGCTAGGCTTAGTCGAGTTATCCTAGCTTCCTTGGGAAGCTAGCACGAGCACCGCAGGTACTGTACCACGGGTCGTTTCGACTTCTTTCAAACGAAAGTACCTCCCTCGCTTATTTTGGCAGGAGGTACCGCTAATAAGTATTACCAAGTAAAGAATAAGAAGTTGGACGGTCTTTTGGCGGGTATATCGGGTAAGCATTACATTTAAAGGTTTTCGGTCAATAAGGGGGTCGGGCCGTTCAAAATGGAGAACGAACTACTTTGAGTAAAAATCTATTTTTCTATCCAAAGTAGTTACAAGTACTAATCATCTTTTGATATATATTTTCATTAGAAAGCCAGATGTTGATTCTACCTAAGAAGGTGTTAACAATCCAATGTCAGCTATCTTTTTGAATAAAGAATCACTACCTCGAATCACTCACAATGTCATGGCCTGGACTGCTATCTATTCATCACTACTCACAGCCGGGCAGGTTGCCCATTTACTCCGTAGGGCATCGTTCGGCCCTACTCCTGAACAGCTAAAAGCATTCTCGGGCAAGAGCGCCTCCGACGTGGTCACTGTGTTGATGAAGGCCAACCCGGCTGAGCATCCTACTGACCCGGCTGGTAAAACCTTTCATGATCTTCCTTATGGTACCCCAGAAACTGACAGCCAGAAACAAAATGCGCTTGATGAACAAAGAGCGGTCTTGGTGAAGCAGTGGTGGCTAGGCCTAATGCTTGATCCGGCCCGCGGTTTTTTTGAAAAGCTAAGCCTATTCTGGCAAAATCATTTTGTGAT
>JBDNFP010000100.1:0-19523 GCA_041689775.1 Spirosomataceae bacterium | reverse complement strand
TTCCATCAACTTCTCAATAAAATAAATGTATGTTTAAATATGGCCAACTACTTACGTAGACAAAATAATTACATATTAATTGTCTATTAAAGAGTATTTCATCGACAATTGACATACCTATCTTTGTTTTTGTGTAGCAGTCTGTTTCGGGGTACATGCCACAATTCTCTTTTTGAAATAAAAATATTTATATGGCTTCTAGTGCAGAAAAAGTAAGACTTACACTCCAAAAGGATAATAGGGGCTGGAAAAAGTGGGGTCCATACCTTTCAGAGCGCCAATGGGGAACCGTTCGGGAAGATTACAGTGGAAATGGGGATGCCTGGAACTATATAAATCATGAAATGGCCCGTTCCAAGGCTTATCGTTGGGGCGAAGAAGGAATTGGAGGGTTTTCTGATAATAAGCAGCATATATGCCTATCGTTTGCCTTCTGGAATCATAAAGATAAGTTTTTAAAGGAGCGCTTGTTCGGTTTGACCAATCGTGAGGCAAACCACGGAGAAGATTCTAAGGAGCTATATTACTATTTGGATAGTACTCCTACTCACTCCTATATGAAGATGCTTTACAAGTATCCTCAGAATGCGTTTCCTTACGATAAATTACGTCAGGAAAATGCTAAGCTTACAAAAGATGACGACGAATACGAAATTCTGGACACAGGTATTTTTGACAAAGACGAGTACTTCGACATTTTTATGGAGTACGCCAAAGCAGACGAAGAAGATGTGCTGATGCGGGTAACTGTTCACAACCGGGGACCGGTCGATGCTCCGATAACGATTCTTCCAACCATCTCATTCCGTAATACCTGGTCATGGGGCTACGAAGCCTTCAACTACAAGCCCATAATGAATGGGTTAGCCAATAAAATAGTGGAGGTTAACCACCGGAAGCACGGTAAACTTAATCTGTATTTTGATGATGCTGATGAGCTTTTGTTTTGCGAGAACGAGACAAACGTAAAGAAATTGTACAGTATGTCAAATACAGTACAATACCCCAAGGATGGAATAAATGACTACATCATTAGTGGAAATAAAACCAACACTGTCAATCCGAATAATATAGGTACTAAAGCCTCAGGTAAGTTTACTAAAATGGTAAAGGCCGGTGAGAGTGTCACCGTACGGATGCGCTTTGTTAATCATACTATCTCAGAACCTTTCGGAGGTTATGATGATTTGTTTGACAAACGAATCAGGGAAGCTGACGAGTTTTATGCCGAACTACAAAAAGATGTCAAAGACGAAGATTTGCTTTCTATCCAGCGCCAGGCCTATGCCGGGATGCTTTGGAATAAGCAGTTTTATTACTACAATGTTTACGAGTGGATCAAGGGTGACCCTTCCCAGCCCGAACCTGCTTATGGGCGTAAGTGGGGACGGAATTCAGGTTGGAAGCATCTTTATGCTGCCAATATTATTTCAATGCCAGATAAATGGGAGTACCCTTGGTTTGCGGCCTGGGACCTAGCATTCCATTGCATACCATTAGCCAGGGTAGACTCTGATTTTGCTAAAAGACAACTGGAAATCCTGCTCCGCGAATACTATATGCATCCCAATGGGCAGATTCCTGCCTATGAATGGAATTTCTCCGATGTGAATCCGCCCGTACACGCCTGGGCAACCTGGAAGGTTTACGAAATTGATCGTGAGCAGAATGACGGGGTCGGTGACATAGCCTTTTTGGAAAAGATATTCCATAAACTACTCCTGAACTTTACTTGGTGGGTCAATCAAAAAGATGATACTGGTAATAATATATTTAGCGGTGGCTTCCTAGGTCTCGATAATATTGGTGTATTTGATCGCTCGAGCCCTATGCCCTTTGGTGGTAAGCTTGAACAAGCTGATGCTACCGGCTGGATGGCGATGTATACTTTAAATATGCTGCGGATTTCGGTTGAAATTTCTCTAAAACAACCGGTATATCAGGATATGGCGTCCAAATTTTTTGAGCACTTCCTCCATATTGCCGGCGCTATGGAAGCGATGGGTGATAAGAACTCAACCATCAGCTTATGGGACGAAGATGATCAATTCTACTACGATGTGATCCATATACCTAATGCTCAGAGTATACTCTTGAAGGTTCGGTCTATTGTAGGGTTAATCCCTTTGTTTGCGGTTGAGATTCTGGACCCTCAGATGCTGGATAAGATGCCGATCTTCAAGCGTAGAGTAGAGTGGGTTCTAGCCAACCGCCCCGATTTAGCTCGTCTGATTTCTCGTTGGTTCGAATCGGGGAAAGGGGAAAATCGACTCATGTCGATTCTTAGGGGACACCGGATGAAAATGATTTTAAAGCGCATGCTTGATGAGCAAGAGTTTTTATCTGAATATGGTGTGCGGGCCCTTTCAAAGTTTCATGAGGGAAACCCATATAAATTCTATATTAATGGTGAGGTGTTACAAGTAGACTATACTCCCGGAGAAGCACTCACTGATATTATGGGTGGAAACTCCAATTGGCGGGGACCTATTTGGTTCCCACTAAATTATCTAATATTTGATTCTCTGATGAAGTTTCATGCTTACTACGGCGATGACTACGAAGTGGAGTATCCAACGAACTCAGGTAATCTCACGACCATCGATCAGGTAGCTTTGGGGATAGCTGATCGTTTGATCGCCATCTTTAAAAAAGACAGTAATAACCGCCGAGCCGCCTTTGGAGAGCATGAGAAATTTACAATTGACCCGCACTTCAATGATCATATCCTGTTTTATGAATATTTCCACGGAGACAATGGCAGGGGCTGTGGTGCAGGGCATCAAACTGGTTGGACAGGCCTCGTGGCTGAGTTGATATTAAAAACATCACAGGCGCGCGCAAAGCAAGTTACTCCTTCAAGTTTTGATCCACCAGCATTGATTGATGAAGGTTGATAAAAGTAGGGTTTATCATGTACTATGATTATCATAGTATGAATGCGTTCACATTATTTGTGGCAAAAATTACACTATAATAATTTATTTTTTCATTTTTGTGAGATAGTGAGTGGTGATAGCTTAATGCTACTATGACTCTACTATTGATAAATTCCCATAGATCCCCATACTTAACATATCCAACAAAAAATGGTAGTACAATTGGATCCATCCGTTGAAAGTAAAGTTAATTCCTGGTTAAATGGTAATTATGACCGAGAGACAAAATCAGCGATTCAAACATTAATTGATGAAGGAAATAGTGCCGAATTAACGGATGCTTTCTATAAAGATTTAGAATTCGGAACGGGTGGGCTACGCGGACTTATTGGTATCGGGTCCAATCGTATGAACAGATACACAGTAGGGAAAGCCACTCAGGGGTTAGCCAATTATTTGATTAAAACCTTTCCGGGGGAAGAAATCCGGGTTGCTATCGCCTATGATTCCCGGATTAAATCCGATGAGTTTTCCCAAATAATTGCCGATATCTTTTCCGGGAATGGGTTTACAGTATTTTTATTTGACGCGCTTCGGCCAACACCAGAGCTATCCTTTACAATTCGTGAATTGGATTGTCACAGTGGAGTAGTGGTTACTGCATCGCACAATCCAAAAGAATACAATGGATACAAAGCCTATTGGGTGGATGGTTCACAAGTAGTGGCTCCCCATGATACTAATATTATTAAGGAGGTAAACGCAATCTCGAGAGTAGAACAAATCAAGTTTGAAGGAAATCCAGACTTGATTCATTCCATTGGAGAAGAAATAGATAAGAAGTATGTAGATCATATTCTTTCGCTTTCTATTTCAAAGGAGGCCATTAAGCGCCAAAAAGACACCAAAATTGTATTTACTCCCATTCATGGTACGGGTGTAAAGCTAGTGCCACGCACGTTGGCTGCCATGGGTTTCGAAAACGTAACGATGATTGAGGAACAGTCTGAACCAAACGGTAACGGACAGTTTCCTACGGTAGTATATCCTAATCCGGAGGAGAGTGAGGCCATGACTCTGGCGATGAAAAAAGCGAGAGAGATCGACGCTGACTTGATCATGGGTACGGATCCTGACAGTGACCGTGTCGGTATTGGTGCTAAAAACCAACATGGTGAACTTCAACTTTTGAACGGTAATCAAACCGCTAGTTTGTTAATCTATTACCTACTATCTGCATGGAAAGAGGCTGGTAAGCTAACGGGAGATCAGTTTGTTTGTAAAACTATCGTAACCACTGACCTTATCGACAATATGTCGGATACCTTCGGGGTAAAGTGTTATAATACTCTGACGGGCTTCAAATACATAGCCCAGGTAATTCGTGAGAAGGAAGGACTGGAAGAGTTTATTGGTGGGGGCGAGGAGAGCTATGGTTATTTGATCGGCGATGCCGTACGTGATAAAGACGCCATTGCTTCCTGCGCTATTATTGCCGAATTAACGGCCTACGCCAAGGATAAAGGCATGAGCCTGTTCGATATGTTGATGGATATCTATAAGCAGTTTGGATTTTACTACGAAGGCTTGATTTCAATCACCAAAAAAGGAAAGAGCGGAGCCGATGAAATACAACAAATGATGTCTGATTTTAGGAAGAATCCTCCCAAAACGCTGGGTGGTGCCCCGGTTATCCGCATGGATGATTACAAGGCCTTAACCAATACAGATTTACGTTCGGGTGCAATATTCCCGATTCCTTCCGGACAAATGGGGATCGAGTCATCGAACGTACTTCAATTCTTTACCAATGATGGTACTAAGTTTACCTGCCGTCCATCAGGTACGGAGCCTAAGATTAAGTTCTACGTGGGTGTTCGCGCTAACCTAGAAACAAATGATGAGTTTGATGCCAAATATGCGGGCCTAAAAGAGAAGGTACAGGCAATTGGTGCTGAGTTAGGATTGGTGTAAGGTGCTGATAAATAACATAATTAAGAAGATCTCCCCTACTTCCAAATGGAAGTAGGGGAGATCTTCTTAGGATATACTATTCAATAAATCATGGTAGTCTGTTGTCGGCTACTTTTAAAAGCAAGATCAATTACCCGGGCAGTTCTTATAACTTCTTCGGGTTTTACAACGGGTTCCTTTCTATATACTATGGAGTCGTATACCGAGTCGTAAAAAGCCATATAATGCCCGGCTTGACTTTCAACTACACCAGTAAACTCGTCGCTGTGGAGCGTTCCCCAACGGTCGTCTGGTTCGGTGCCCCAATTTTCGGTATCAGGCAGTACATTCTGGCGTAGAGTCTCTTCCTGAACATCAAGTCCACGTTTGAAAAAAGAACCTTTGGTACCGTGCAGGATGTACCGCAGGCTATTTTCATAGACCATCAGACTAGACTTAATTATAACCGATGTAGTTGGATAGCCAAGGCGAATATCAAAATAATCATCCACAGTACTGTTTTCTCGAATCGTACGAATTGAGGCGGTTACACTGGTTGGGGTACCAAACAGCATAAAGGTCTGGTCCAATAAGTGAGGGCCTAAGTTATATACGTTACCACTGCCGTCGGCTTGTTTTTCTTTCCAGGTATCCGCTAACACAATGGGCCTAAACCGATCGTAGCGGCTTTCATATTCCACGATCTCCCCTAGTTGGCCTGCCGTGATTAGTTTTTGGATGGTCAGGAAGTCAGAGTCCCAACGACGGTTTTGGTAGGCCATAGCTACTAGTCCGTTTCTTTCCGCTACCTCAAAAAGCTGGCGGGCTTCACCTTCAGTATTTGCAAAAGGCTTTTCAATGACGATGTGCTTACCGTTTTCGAGGGCATCCATCGCGTAGGAGAAATGAGTATCATTTGGGGTACAAATGAAGACTAAATCAATGGTAGGATCGGCTAAGAGTTCTTCCACCGAACGGGCATTTTCTATTGCTGGGTCGAATTCCTGCGCTTCATTTTTTGACCGCTCAACCACAGTTTTTAACTTAAACCGAGGATTGACGGATAGAAATGGTGCATGAAAATACCGGCCCGAAAGACCGAAACCAATAAGACCAACATTAAGAATTCGTTCTGACATGATAAAAAAGTTAAAGATTGAAGGAATCAGACTCAATGTAGACTGTGCAACACAAAGCAAAAAGCAGCCGAGACTTAATACCTGATTTTTAAATGGCACTGTCCGTTTCAAAGAGGACGAAGATAAACTATTGAGACCCGTAGTCAAGTGAATAGACAGGAAAAGTGTTATCATGACATCATAAAGTAAAAGCAATACTTTGGCAGGTACTTACAGAGTGAAGTACACTAATAGGTAGTTACTAATATTTAACGCTAAAAATGCCTATTTTTGCAGGATGAATCCGATAAAAATTTCCTTTCGTTTTAGCCAATTATCCGAACTAGATTCGGTTGCTAAACAGTTATTGAAACTAGGTAGATCGACACCGGTATGGCTTTTCAACGGGTCCATGGGCGTTGGGAAAACGACATTGATCAAAAAACTGTGTGATCAATTACAGGTCACTAGTACTGTGCAAAGCCCCACCTTCGCCATCGTAAATGAATACGAAACAACCCATCAGAAGGTCGTGTATCATTTTGATTTTTATCGGATAAAGAATGAAAACGAGGCATACGATATTGGAGTTGAAGAATACCTGTATTCTGGTGATTATTGTTTTATCGAATGGCCGGAAAAGATTGAGTCATTGTGGCCAGAGCATTATTTCAACATTGATATCCAACAAAAAGAAGGTGGTGAAAGGGTACTTCATGCCGAAATTGTAAATCTTACTAAGGCAGGTGCCGATTCCTGAGTAAACGGGATAGTACTTAAAAAAAACGAAAATTACGTACATGGCAAAATCGCAGATAAAAGGTTTTGAACAACTAGCCAAACAAACCGCCCTGTATCCGCAGGAATCACTGGTAAAGGTGATCAAAAACGGCAATTCGCTATTGATAGGCCTTCCTTGTGAGGTTTCCTTGCAAGAAAACAGAATTGCTCTAACCCCCGAAGCAGTGGCTATATTGGTCAGAAACGGCCATGAAGTATGGGTGGAAAAAGGCGCTGGCGTAGGTGCTAACTATCCGGATTTAGAATATAGTGAAGCGGGCGCTAAAATCGTACATAGCGCTAAAGAGGTATTCCAGGCCGATTTAATCCTGAAAATTGAGCCCCTTGTGGAGGAAGAGTTTGAACTGATTAAATCGGGTTCAACCCTTATCTCTGCCTTAAACCTACCCTCACTCGAAAAGAACTACTTTGAACGGCTCAACCAAAAAAAAATTACTGCTATTGGGTTTGAGCTTATCGAAGATCAGGTAGGAGGGATGCCGGTGGTAAGGGCGATGAGCGAAATTGCTGGTAGTACCGTGATGCTTATTGCCGCAGAGTACCTGAATAATTCAAACGGTGGGCGAGGGATTATACTCGGTGGCATCACCGGGGTTCCGCCAACCAAAGTGGTGATTCTGGGAGCTGGTACAGTAGCAGAGTACGCTACCCGTGCCGCCATGGGAGTAGGCGCCGATATAAAAGTATTTGATAAGCATATTTATCGGCTACAACGGCTTAAATATGCCGTGGGCCAAAACTTATATACCTCGATCATTGATTCTGATACGCTGACGGAGGCCATTGCCCGTGCCGACGTAGTTATTGGTGCCATGCGGGCCGATGACGGAATTAGTCCATGCGTCGTAACGGAGGAAATGGTTAGTCGAATGAAACCCAATTCGGTCATTGTCGATGTTAGTATTGATCAGGGAGGGTGTTTCGAAACTTCCCGGATGACCAACCTGAAAGAACCGATATTCCGCCACAATGGAGTAATTCACTATTGCGTGCCTAATATTCCGTCGCGAGTTGCGCATACTGCCAGTACTGCGTTGAGTAATATTTTCCTGCCCTTTTTGCTCCAAACAGGTACCATCGGCGGGATTGAAGAAATGATTTATGCCAATCGTTGGTTTATGGAGGGAGTGTATTGTCATAAAGGCACCCTCACCAATCTTTATATTGCCAGAAAATACAGAATGCGTTTCAAAGACTTAACGCTTCTTTTGGCGGCACGAATGTAGATAAATCAACCAAGCGGGCGTTCATGCGCTCCTTTGTTACAAATTATATAGAAATGATAAACCATAGTAATGAAAACGTCCTGATGGACGACGCTAATTCCCCCGATGTTGATCAGAAACTACTTGGGTTGATATCTCAGGACTTTGTGAAAGTTTCTGACCAACTAAAAGAAGCATCTTACCAAATCCGAAAGCGAGGGTTTTCTGATCACCCGGTTTTTGTGGTATCCGTTAATGATGCTGAAATTGGCATATTGCTTATTGCAAGGGAAGAATTAGATAATAAATGGAACTACCGGGCTTCTTATTTACAAGAGTTTGTGGACCGTAATTTGATTGGAGAGGAATCTGTGGAGCTCTTTATTGAAAACTACAAGCAGGCCGATGAATACTGCTGTTTGTTTGTGCTGAAAGATGATTTTGCGGGTTTTGTATTTGTACCCTTTCCCGAGGATTAAACTAGTATATATAATCAAAATGTAGGGCGATTGCATGAAAAATATTTCTTATAAAGCATGGCACTTTACTTTTATTCGACATTGGAATCAAGACCAAAAAGCTGATTTAAGGTAAAAAACAATGCTTTATTTCAAAGAATCCAGGTTACAGACAGCTAACTAGCACTTTCATGCAATCGCCCTAATCAAAATGCCGTCACGTGAAGAAATTGAAAATAAATCATATACTGGTCAGAAACCGACCAATAGGCGTGGGTATGCAATCTGAAAATGGACAGCCATTTGGCAGAAGTGTTTTTGAACAAATGCGATAAAATTTCCAATTAGCTATCTTCAAGGGTTAGTGGCTTATCCATAATAGATGACTTAAAGAGCCTAAACATAGCAAATTAGCCATTATTTGCCTTATTCTTGATCGGCAGTGATAATTTGCCTGCAAAAACCCCTCAAATAGCAAAAGAGAGGTAGGCAATTTGCCTAAAAAATCGTATCTTTACATGTTTATAAACCCACTCATCTGGGCACTTTTTATTGTAGTGTAAAAGAAACTTTATGGCAAACCAAGCAGCGCTGAAAGTAAGTACCTATTCCGCCGAAAACATCCAAGTCCTTGAAGGGCTTGAAGCCGTACGGAAACGTCCGGCAATGTATATCGGTGACACCGGTTTTAAAGGTCTTCATCACCTTATTTGGGAAGTAGTTGATAACTCAATCGACGAATCCATGGCCGGATATTGTGATACAATTCATGTATTTATTGAAGAAGATAACTCTATTACCGTCCGGGATAATGGTCGTGGTATCCCCACGGGAATACATACCAAAGAAAAAAGATCAGCCTTAGAAGTAGTTATGACCGTGCTTCACGCCGGTGGTAAATTTGATAAGGACACCTATAAAGTTTCTGGAGGCTTGCATGGGGTAGGCGTATCCTGTGTAAATGCACTCTCCGTAGACTTAAGGGCGGAGGTACACCGGGAAGGTAAAATATTTGAGCAGGAGTACCAGAAGGGTTTTCCGCTTTATCCCGTTCGCGAAATTGGTGAATCCCCTATTACTGGTACTTACATTCATTTCAAACCGGATGATAGCATATTTACCGTTACGGAATTCAAATACGAAACGGTAGCAACCCGCCTACGCGAACTTTCCTTTTTAAATAAAGGGTTGAAGATTACTTTGACAGACAATCGTGAGTTGGATGAAAACAGCCAACCCAAATATGAAGAGTTTTTATCAGATGGGGGCTTGGTTGAGTTCGTAAGATACCTGGACAACACCCGTCAACCGCTGATTCCTGCGCCTATCCATATGGATAGTGATAAAGGATCAGTGCCTGTGGAGGTGGCAATGATGTACAACACCTCCTATGGTGAAAACGTGATTTCTTACGTAAACAACATTAATACCATAGAAGGGGGTACCCACGTATCAGGTTTCAGAGCAGCGCTCACCCGAACCCTGAAAAGCTATGCTGATAAGTCAGGTATTCTTGCTAAGGAGAAATTAGAAGTTAGTGGTGATGACTTCCGGGAAGGTCTTACGGCGGTAATATCCGTAAAAGTTCAGGAGCCTCAATTTGAAGGGCAAACCAAAACTAAGCTTGGAAACTCCGACGTAGCCGGTGCGGTGAGTCAGGTCGTTTCTGAAATGCTGGATAACTATCTTAACGAGCACCCTAAGGAAGCTCGGATGATTGTCGATAAAGTAATTGTCGCTGCAAAAGCACGTATCGCGGCCCGTAAAGCCCGTGAAATGGTTCAGCGGAAAAATATCTTAACTGGTACCGGACTCCCTGGAAAGCTAGCCGACTGTTCTGAAACTGATCCAGAAGTTTGTGAACTATATCTCGTAGAGGGAGACTCGGCGGGTGGTACCGCCAAGCAAGGTCGTAATCGTGCTTTTCAGGCTATTCTTCCTCTGAGAGGTAAAATTCTCAACGTAGAAAAAGCCCAGGAATACCGCATTTATGAGAATGAGGAAATCAAGAATATGTTTACCGCCATGGGTGTCCAAATCGGGATGGAGGGTGATGAGCGTGCGCTAAACATAACTAAACTCCGGTACCATAAGATCATCATTATGACGGATGCTGATATTGACGGTAGCCACATCCGTACCTTAATTCTTACGTTTTTCTTCCGGTATATGAAGGTTCTCATTGAGAAAGGCTATATATATATTGCTCAGCCACCTTTATATCAAATAAAGAAAGGGAAGGAAGAACGCTATTGTTGGACCGAAGCACAGCGAGAAGTTGCCGTGCGAGAGCTGGCTAATGGCCGTGAAGAATCCGTAGGAATACAGCGCTATAAGGGTCTTGGAGAGGTGAATGCTGAACAACTTTGGCAGACGACCATGAATCCCGAAAACCGCAGCTTAAAGCAAGTAGGTATTGAGTCAGCGGCTGAAGCAGACCATTTATTCTCTATGCTGATGGGCGATGAAGTGGCGCCTCGACGTGATTTCATTGAAAAGAATGCCAAATACGCCCGTGTTGACGTATAACGAATAAAACATAAAAGAAAATAAAAGCGCATGACTGGCTATTTTAGTCAGTCATGCGCTTTTATACAAAGTCCGGTAGCTATTTTTCTGATGAAAAATTAAATAAGCCACAAAGTTTATTCGTTCTTTTCAAAATTGACATTTTAGTATATTACTACCAGATTGTAGTACCATCATTACGTTTAATAATCGGGCAAGAAATCCGAAAAACGATTAAATTTGAGTATCCTCCTGCCATGACAAGTCATTCTAATAAATCTACCAGTGGTGAAAGGAAAGGGCCACTATCCAATTTGCTTTCCTTTTTTGCCGATAAACCTGATAAAATGGAAGAAGGTAAATTTACCAGATCTATCGAAAAAGTAAACGAACTCATTGAGCAAAGCGACTTCATCAGTCGTGATTTGAGTTGGCTTAAATTCAATGATAGAGTACTTGATCAGGTTAAAGATCCCAAAAGGACGCTTTTTGACCGGTTGAAGTTTTTAGCCATTACTTCTTCGAATCTTGATGAGTTCTTCTCAATCCGGGTGGGTAGCCTATATAACTACCTGGATTACGGAAAGGAAAGGGTAGATTATTCTGGTCTGCGTGAGTTGCCATTTCGCAAAACCCTCTTGAAGGCACTTCAAGAATACGTGAAAGATCAAAATAGTTGTTTTCAGGAGCAATTGAAGCCCCAGTTTGATGAGCATCGGTGTGGATTGATCACGATGGCTGAGCTTTCAGAGGAAGAAAGGATAGTAGTTTCAGATTATTTCGACCGCACCATTTACCCCATGCTTACTCCAATGCTGTACGATTATACCCATGTTTTTCCGGTATTATTGGCCAAAGTACTTATTTTGGGAGTGATTACTCAGATATCAGGTTCTACTAACGAAGAGGATAAGAAACTTTCCTTTGTTCAATTACCATCCAACCTTCCCCGGTTTTACGTTATCGAGCGCGAAAGTGAAATCTTATTTTTACCCATTGAAAACATCGTAAAAGCATTCATTAAAAAACTATATCGGAATGTCGATATAGTCTCCACTAACCTTTTCAGGATCATCCGAAACGGGGACTTCTCTTTGGAAGAAAACGATGATATGGAGGTTGATTTTATTGATGAAATCAAGCAAAAAATAAAAAATCGCAGATTAGGTAGGGTAGTGAAGGTAGAAGTTGAACTAGAATTTGACCTTGACTTTTTGAGCTTATTGAAGAAACGCTGGGAAATAGATGATTTCAATGTTTTCAAAGCTGGAGGTTTGCTAGATTATACCAGTTTCTGGCAACTTATTAAACATCCAGAGTTTAAAGATCAGATCCCACCTATGCACGCACCGGTGCATCCTTTGAGCCAGGGAAGAGAGCGTATAACTGATATTTTTGAGGTAATGCGCGAAAGAGATGTTCTATTGCACCACCCATACAATAATTTTGAACCGGTTTTGCAGCTACTTGAACAAGCTGCCGAAGATGCTAATGTGTTATCCATCAAACTTACCATCTACCGTTTGGCGAAAAACTCCCGGGTTACCCAAGCTCTGCTAACTGCCGCCGAAAACGGTAAACACGTCGCGGTATTGTTTGAGGTGAAGGCTCGGTTTGATGAGGAAAATAATATCCGGGAAGCACAACGGTTGCAAAAAGCAGGATGCTTTGTGATCTACGGAATTGGTTTGCTCAAAACCCACACCAAACTTTTGTTAATCGTCCGAAACGAAGGACAAAAGGTAGTAAGATACGCGCACCTTTCGACTGGTAATTACAACGAGGATACCGCCCGATTATACACCGATCTTAGTCTCCTGACCACCAACGAGGAGTATACCCATGATATTTCTGAGTTTTTCAATGTCATTACCGGGCATTCCTTGCCTAGTAACTATCGTAACCTTATCACAGCACCGGGTCAGATGCGGGAGCGCATCATTGAAATGATCAGGGATGAAGCTGAAAACGCAAAGAAAGGGTTGACAAGCGGAATTTGCATCAAAATAAATTCTTTGGAGGACAGAGCTGTCATTGATGAGTTATACAAAGCATCGCAAGCAGGGGTCAAGACTGATTTAATCGTGCGGGGTATTTGCTGTTTGAGACCAGGAAGAAAAGGATTAAGCGAAAATATACGTGTACGCTCTATCGTTGGCGATTTTCTTGAACATTCCAGAATCTATTATTTCCACAACAATGGACAGCCCTTAGTCTATGGAGGAAGTGCGGATGTCATGGTCCGTAGTTTTGACCGACGTATTGAATCGCTCTTTGTGTTAGTAGATGAGCGGGTAATGCACGAGACTATTCTGATGCTGGATTATAACCTCCGTGATAATGTGAATTCGTACGAATTGCAGGAAGACGGTGAGTATAAACGTTGCCAAGTACAACCGGAAGAAAAGCCGTTTGACATCCACGTCGAATTCTTTAAAATTAAACAAGAAGAGGTAATGAAGGCCTGTTTGTTTAAGAAAGTAGAATCTAAGGAACCCGAGCAGGGAGAGGAGGATATCCATGATAAAGTCGAAAAAGACTCAAATATTTAGTGTTTATACACTACCAGTGAAGGCCTCCGATAGATGTTGACTTTCGGAGGCCTCGCTGTTTACTCCGTTACAAATCTGAAAGCAGGGTAATTGAATAGACTGCCTTTGGAAGCCCTAACAGTGGCTATAATCATTAAAACCATAGCCGGAAGCTAGACGGTTATACCAATAGCCACTACCGGTAGGATAGCAAATAGCCCAGAAAATGAAGAAAATGAATCATTATTGCCGGGTTCACCATCGAAAAAACGGAGAATATTAAAAAAAAACTGCCGATGAACATGAATATGATACCCATAAAGAGGGTCCAGACGATAGTGAGAGTGATCTGGAAATTAAGTAAAGAAACGGCATTGGTTCGTACGATGCCTTCTTTTTCTTTGTGATTGAAATACATAAATACCGCCGCAAGAAGTCCCAAGTAGGGAAATGCAACGATAAAATTGAAGAAACTAGCCAGGAGTGGTACTAAATGCAGCCACATACTTTTGCTCAAATCCTCCTTTGAAAATTCTAATTGATCTTTTGAAGTATACTTGGATTGGTTCATGATCTTACTGTTCATTCAAGGTGTGTGGAAAATTAACTGCTAGTTAGAAGACAATCAATTGGTTCTTGGTATACTGTACTAGCGCTAAAATACGTATTTTAGAGCCTTATTTTAAAAAAGTTGTCAACAAATTACATGGAAAGATTTACCGGACTTATCGGAATCGTACTTATTTTAGGAGTAGCCTTCGCTCTTTCAAACAATCGGAAGGCTATCAATTACAGGACTGTGGGGGTAGGTTTGGGTCTTCAATTCGGACTAGCGGTCTTTATTCTTCGGACGGATACTGGTCAGGCGGTGTTTCAATGGCTGGGTGATAAAGTTCAAAAACTTCTTTCTTTCTCTGATAAGGGAGCTGATTTTGTATTTGGTACGTTGGTCAGGAGTGACCTGATGCAAAAGGCTTTTGGATCGGGAAATGATTTTATCTTCTTTTTCAAGGTTATTCCAACAATCATTTTCGTGGCAGTTTTAGTGAACATGTTATACCATTTGGGCATCATGCAGCGAGTTGTGGCCGTCATAGCAAGAGGCGTTTATTGGTTAATGGGCGTTAGTGGAGCCGAGGCGTTATCAAATGTTGCAAGTACATTCGTTGGTCAGGTAGAAGCTCAGATCATGATTAAGCCCTATCTTAAAGGCATGACTAACTCTGAGTTAATGTCGTCCATGTCCGGTAGTTTTGCCTGTATAGCCGGAGGAGTCATGGCGGTTTATATTTCACTTGGAGTTCCTGCACCCTATCTCATTGCAGCAAGTTTAATGGCTGCACCGGGTGCGCTGGTTATTTCAAAAATTGTCTACCCTGAAACAGAAGTATCACAAACTAAGGGGGCAATTAAACTGGATATAAAAAAAACGCACGCCAATTTATTGGACGCGATCGCAGCGGGTGCCAGTGAAGGTTTAAAAGTTGGTTTCAACGTCATTGCCATGTTAATTGGTTTCATTGCTTTGGTTGCTCTTTTTGACTATTTATTGGGAATTATAGGAGGTGTTTTCTCATTTCCTGAGCTAAGCTTTAATTTTCTATTGGGAAAGTTGTTCTCCATATTTGCCTGGGCAATGGGAGTACCATCCAAGGATATTGAGGCTGCCGGAGCCTTGATGGGCACCAAAATGGTAATCAACGAGTTTGTCGCATATCTTGATCTGGTTAAACTAAAAGATACGCTTGATCCAAAAACATTGGTAATTACTAGCTTTGCGCTTTGTGGATTCGCTAATTTTAGTTCGATCGCAATTCAGGTCGGAGGAATTAGCGAATTGGCACCGACAAGACGGTCTGATCTCGCGCGTTTGGGTTTCAGAGCGTTAATTTGCGGAACTCTTGCTTCGTATATGTCGGCAACTTTTGCCGGACTATTGATGTAATTCTAGCGACAAAATTTACCCAAAAAGGCCAGTAAGCGATTTGTAGCTTACTGGCCTTTTTTAATTATCAGGTTCTTCTTTTTATCGGATGGTCATTTCAAAAGGCATACGCGCCTGCATACCCTCCATGTGAAGTAGTTTTTGGTACATCTTGGCGTAAGGTGCCAAATCACCTAAGCTTTTGGTCAATATCTGATCTTCTGAACTACCAGATAGCTTGCTCATAAAATCTTCAAACGGATTCTTCTTCTCAGGGTAAAAACGAACCCGGTAATCCCCTTCTTTCAGGTTTGCTGCCTTTGCGGCTACTTTGATCGACTCATCAATACCACCGAGAATATCAACGAGCCCGTTTGATTTGGCTTCTATTCCTGACCAAACGCGACCTGAGGCCAAGGTCTTTAACTTTTCAACTGACATCTTTCGCCCTTTGGCAGCTTTACTCGTAAACGTTTCGTAGCCCTGATTAACACTACGCTGAATCTTGTCTTTTTCAAAATCCGTCATTTCACGGGTGAGGGTGGGCCAATCGGCATGTGGATTGGTTTTAACCCCGTCAAAGGTAATCCCAAGTTTATTGGTCATTAAACCTTCTACGTTGAATAATAAGGCAAAGATACCAATAGAACCAGTGATCGTGTTGGGCTGAGCAACAATCGTATCACAAGCCATTGCCATGTAGTATCCACCCGAGGCGGCAACGTCTGACATAGAAGCAATCACTGGCTTCTTCTGAGCGGTTAATCGTATTTCGCGCCACATTACATCGGAGGCTAAAGAACTTCCGCCGGGAGAGTTGATCCGTAAGACAACTGCCTTGATCTTGTCATTTTCGCGAATCTTTTTGAGTTCTTTTACAAACTTATCAGAACCGATAGAACCATCTCCGCCATCACCGGAAACGATATCACCTTCGGCAACTATGACGGCAATCCTTTTGTTGAAATCTCCTTCCTCCGAGGGATGGTCAGCCTTCATGTACTTGCCCAGACTGATATAGGTAATGTCTTTTGATTCATCAATTTTCAACTCCTTCTTAATAGCGGTCTCCAACTCATCAAAGTAGGCCGAATGGGTTATTAACTTGTACTTTTCGGCAGAAGATGAACTACTAATTGCGAGTGTATCAGCAAAGCTCATAAGGTCATTCTTCGCGATATTACGAGATTTGCTGATATTGTCTAGGTAGTTTCCGTAAAGAGCGGCTAGTAGTTCGGTTGATTGCTTTTTACTTGCTTCACTCATGTCTTTACGGGAAAACATTTCGATCGCACTCTTAAACTCGCCAACCCGAAAGACCAACGGTTTTATTTCCAGCTTATCAAAGGTACCCTTGTAGAAATCATATTCGGCCGAAAGACCGTTCCACTCCATTCCACCGGCTGGGTTGAGATAAATTTTGTCAGCAACTGAAGCCAGATAATACCCTTTTTCGGAGTAGTATTCTCCGTAGGCATAAATTGATTTCTTCGACTTCTTGAAATCAATCAGGGCCATCCGAATTTCTTCGAGCGTAGCCCAGCCAGCACCTGGGTCTTCTGCCTTAATATAAATTGCCTTGATTTTATCATCATCTTTAGCATACGCAATCGCCTCCCGAATATCTTTCAAGCCGATTACGTCAGTATTTCCTGAGAATGGAATTGAGAATTCAGAAAAAGGATTTTCGATACCTACCTCCTGAATCGGACGATCGAGATCGAGTTTTAGAACAGAGTTGGCTTTGACCTCAGTTTTATCTTCCGAGGAGAATGCTGAGCCTATTCCTACCAAAATGAATAGAGAAACGAGGAAGAACATGAAAAGTCCGACGACTGTGGCCAGAACGAATTTAAGGAATTGAAGCATAATTGGTTTTAACTTGCCTTGGTGACCGTGTAATTGTCTTTGAAACTAAAACAAAAAGATAGAATAAAAGTCCCTTGTAAAACCTCCAAAAATGCTCAATGGTAGATTTTCTTTGACGAGCGGTTCTATCAGGGTTTATAAATACCAGACAATAACCTTACCTTTTCTTATTTATACTATTTTTGTAGCAAATAGCTACCATTTCCTATGAAGAAAATATTGTTGCTAATACGGCACGCCAAAGCAGAAGATCAGTCAGTCATGTTCAAAGATTTTGATCGCGAATTAGTTAGTAGGGGTATTATAGATGCCGCCCGCATGGGGCGATATATATATACGGAGCAGGTTATGGTAGATCAAATTAAGACGAGTAGTGCGGCAAGAGCCTACCAAACGGTAAAAATCATAGCCGAGCAATTAAAAATTCAAGTCGATTCTATCGAAATGGATGAAAAGCTTTATAGTGGGGGAGTTCAGGCTTATCTGGCAGCGGTCAATACTACCAGCGAAATTGTTCAGACACTGATTGTGTGCGGCCACAATCCGGATATTAGCTATTTTGGTGAATATCTGACCCGGGCTGACGTGGGGTCCATGTCAAAAGGGAGTCTTCTTACGATTGAATTTGAGGAGTTGACCTGGGCCGAGGTCTCTGGTAAGACAGGAACGATAATAAATCATATCTCACCCAAAACATTGCATTAGCAATCTGTCTTTATTTGTTAGAAAGTTAAAGTAAAGTATCATGGCTGATCAAAACCGTAATCGTAAAGTATTTATCATTGTATTTATTCTGTTCACAATTGTCATAGCCTTTTTTGCGATTGATATGGCAAGCAGGACCACTGCTCCATGGAATAAACCAAAGCAGCTAAACAGGGCCCTGCCGGGTGCAATACCGCTAAGTGATAGTTTATTATTAGACTCTCTGCTATCTGATTCGAGTTTTAACAGCCAATTTTAAGTTAAGGAAGCAAGGCTGACAATAGTGCTTGCATATCTTCTTTTGTGTTATACAAATGGGGAGATACTCTAATACCCGGCCCGCGGGCTGAGACAAAGATACTTTTTTCAGAAAGTTTTTTTTGAATGTCCGTTGGGTTTACACCTTTGGGTAGTCCGATTCCGATTAGGTGGCTGGCTTTCCACGGTGTATTTTCCATGGTAAAACCAGCGGCTTCTAATTGAGGCAAGATCGAGTCAAGTAATTCCTTACAATAGCTTTGAATGAAGGGCTGCCAAGGTAATAGCTGTTGGATGGCTGCTTTTAGCATGGGTAGTTGAATGAAATTTGAATGCTGTCCCATGTTGTATCGGTAAGCTTTGGGTCGGTAGGTAGTATTGTAATCGGTCAGTTTGTGAAACAGATTACTTTCTTCCCGTCCCATCCAGGTTTCTTCGATTGGTACACCATTGTCAAATACTTCTCCGAAATAAGCCAAATCAATGGAATAAGGGCCAAGAAGCCATTTATATCCAGCGCAAATGAGGGCATCGGGCTGAATCTTTTGAAGGTTGAAAGGATATGCACCAATTGATTGGGTTCCATCAATTATCAACCAGGAATTACAACTACGAGCCCGCTTGCCAATCGCTTCTAAGTCAAAAACTATACCGTACATCCAGTGTACGTGCGGACAAACTACCATGGCTGTTTGGGCGTCAATCTCTTCAAGAATGGTGGCGTTCCAGGCGTTCCCTATTTCAGGGCCTGTCGGCATGGCAATTATCTTTATTTTGAGGTTGGATTCCATGGCAATGCGTTCCTAGGCATAGACATCGCTCGGAAATTCTTCTCCCACCAATAGTATTGTTTGTCCAGCTGCTAACCCCTTTTTGTTTGCCAGATTGCGGGCAACGATGGCCATGCCGTACGAAACCGAGGGGATTATGGCAATTCGTTCCGGGTCCAAGGCATTTATCAGGGTGTCAAATAGCCCCCGGACCTCCCAGGCAGGTTCAAAAAAGTGATCCGGCGTCAAAAACTGGATCTGCGAGGTGGTCGTTTTGATGGCTTCGACTCCGGCTGCTTCCACTACTTTGGAAAGCGGACCTCTCGACGCATAATTAAGGTAATGAATATCGTCTTGTAGGTTAAAAAGATGTTTCTGACAATCCATGGATAGTAAGTAGGGCGTTGAAATTAGTTTGCATTAATCTATCTTCGTTCCATGGGACGAAAAAACACACCCTTTCTCAGCGAGGTGCAACGCGCTGAACTGATGCAGGGATTCAAAACGAGCCTGAGCCACGCCTTTCGCTTTCGCTGCCAGACCA
>JBDNFP010000099.1:0-3230 GCA_041689775.1 Spirosomataceae bacterium | reverse complement strand
TTACGCCACCAAGAGGCCGCTTGACCACAACTTCAAAAACGACATGGGTCGCTACATCACTTTTGATGAGAAAATACCCAAATGGAATTACCTGATCAAGCCCGGAAATTGACCATCTTATTTTTTAATCATTCCTTAGTAACTTTCGCTTTGTTAATCAGGAAATTTAGTTCGAACCGATTGCCAAGAGTCAAAATCACTTCTTCATTATCTTCCGCGCATTGGTGCTGTAAATCCTCTTCAAAGTAGATTTGCTGAGATTCAAACCGTGTAGTGGCCAATGATAAGAAAAACGATCATGATCATAGAAATGCTCATCGGCTGATTCCAGAATCCGGAAAGTAGTCTGATACATATCAGAATCCGAACCCATATCGGTACCGTATACGATTCTGCCACTGTACTTCTCCATGAAAGCTTTGGCCGCCCGGGGGATGGGAGCAAATTCGGCGTAACGAGCCGCTACGTCAGCGTATAGGTTTGGGTGGGCATCAAACAGACGGGCCAGTTTAGTGAAATCAGAATTACAATTGGCTAGGTGGCAGGCGATAAAAGTAGTACCGGGATTGTCTCGCGCGGCGTTTTCCAATGTACCTACTAATTGGTCATGGGTGAACTTACCCGCCACGTTCATATCAACATTCCATTTAGCGGCGTTGAGCAGGCCGTCGTTGGTAGAATCGGGTTTTTGGTACATCCATTCATCTTCGGATACATGAATACTGACGGGTAAGCCGAGCTCGGCGCAGGTAGCGAGTAAGGGCTTCATCCGTGGGTCGTCGATATGAATCCCGTAGCCCGGTGTTGGTTTGGAGTACAATTCACCGAGCCCTTTATCACCAAGCTCCCCAACACCTTTCGCGCCCATTTTATAACATCTTCCTAATTCAGCTACTGCTTTTTCTGACCAGTTGGGTTGGTCAGCCCCGGTATAATCAAACCCACACCACACATCAAATCGGTCGGAGTACCGCGCATACTTTTTAACAATTTCGTCGAAGGCCGCTCCGGTGGAGTAGGACAAAATCATGGATTTTGCGATGCCCGCTTTATCCATTGTTTTTACCCAAGCATCTACTTCCGCGTCATTTTTTGGGTAATCATGCGCGTGGAAATCAATGACAGGGAAGGCGGCCTTAGTAATCTTGGTGGTGGGGATATTATATATGGAAACGGGCCGAAAATTCTTCAACAATAAATCCGAGGTCCCTTGGGCCGTGGTGGTTAAGGTATTCCCAAAAACCAACGTCAGGCTGATTACACTTATGAAGAAAGCCTTAAAATACAGTCGCATACGCAGTTCAGACAATAACTAATTAATCATTTTTGAAGGAAAAGCAGATGAGATACAAAGAACTACTTGAATAGTTTATTCAAAGGCTCAGGAATAAGATGGTTAATACCGGAATTTTGTTCCCTCAAAATCAAAGAGAATTTCCCGCTTTCCATCCGCTTTGACCAGAATAACCTGATCCGTTTGGGTAGTATCCATTCGTTGCCAGTAGGTGGCGTCCTTGGGAAGATAAATATTGGTTAGCTGTGCGTCCATGATGGAGTAGGGATCATACGTTTTTTCTATCTCATCGCGCGGGTTTAGCTTTACGGAAGGGTACAGGATCGTGTCGCCCGGGACATATAATTCTTTTATTTTCTGAGCAGTACGGTAGTAGGGGTTGGCCTCCCGGGGATTCACGAAATAGGTATACTTAGGATCCCGGTCCTGGTAGATTCTTACCAGCAGACTGATGATAAAATAAACTTGAAGTCCGGTAACTAATCCTATGATGATCTTGATGTGTTTAGGCAAACGAAGTGCTTGCAGAAGCATCATGGAAACAAAAATTATTGAATAAGGGAATGAAAAACCTGAGTACCGCTGCGTCAGGCCGTAGGTATGGTTGTTTTTGAAAGACATCAGCACCAGAAAGAGAGTTGGTACGATTGACAGGATCGCCATAAAAACGAGTAAAGGCTTCTGGGAAGGGGTAGTTTGCTGCCGGATATACTGGATTAGCAGGAATACAAAGGTAGGCAAGGCCGCTAACACAATGTATTGCAAGCGTGGTGTGGTATAAAGCGGAAACCCTACGACCAGTAAAATGCCAAAGGCAACGACCATCCAAATCGGTTTTTGTGCAGAGCGGAGATATCGGATTAATATGAACAACGCAATAAATCCGAATACTAGCGCCATGGCCATATTACGAATCCCAAGCGTATCTACTTGCCCTAAGCCGTTGGAAATCATAAGTAAATCGGCCCAAAGAGGTAATGACTTGGTGGCTACATTTACGAGCGTAGCCGGAAGTATAACGGCAAAACCATTGTTGTAGGGATCCGTCTGCGCTAATTCTCCGTAGAGTTTTGCCTGGTAAGCAAGCGTTTGGAATGTGTACTTTCCACCGCCGTACATAAACCAAAGTGAAACAAGCGCAGAACCAACAATAGCGGTGAGGATAAAGGGTACCCATCTTTTCAATGGGCGCATGTAAAAAAATGCGTAAACACCGTGGCTCAGAAATACGGTCAGGGTAAGGTAATGCGAGAGTATAGAAAGCACAAACACCAATCCATATCCCAGGTATAACTTCGCGACGGGCTTTCCTTCTTTTAAGTGTTCAAGGATGATGAGGAATAGGTGAGTAGCCAGCAGCGTCAGGAAAAAGCTCACGGAGTAGTTGCGGGCCATGTGGCTGTACGCCACAAAGAAAGGTTCTATTCCGGCGATAAAGGCACTCAATAAGGCTAGTGATTCCGATTGGAAATGCCGCTTTACAAATATGTAAAGCATGCCGACAATCATAGTACTGAACAACACGGATAAAAACCGTAGTGAAAAATCAGAGAGTCCGAAGACTTTAATCCACGTCCATAATACAGCGTAGTAGGTTGGAGAGTTGCCGATGTCTCCCCGGATGTTTGCTTCGATGAAATCGTGGATTGTTTTCTCTTTCCAAAATTCCTGCGGGGTAAAGTACTTTTTCCCTTCGGTGAAAAATACATCCTTCTGATTTGCTCCTTCCATCGCGATTCCCTGGGATATCACTATGGTGTACTTTTCATCGAGGTACAAACCAAAGGAGTCAGATTTGTATACCCGGAGAAAAAATGACAGCACTAAAATAAAAACCAGTAAGTGCGAAGATTTGAGCTTCATGAAATGGAGCAAAAGGAGTAAAAAAAACTTCTTAGGTAGTTGGCCATATTTAAACATACATTTATTTAATTGA
>JBDNFP010000098.1:0-9772 GCA_041689775.1 Spirosomataceae bacterium | reverse complement strand
CCAAGAAAGGCCGTTTGGATGACGAGAATACGCTGCGGAATCATAGATTAAGTCAGTATCCGACAAAAATGAGTAATTTTGTACGTACCTCCGCAAATTATAAGGAAGGTTTTTGTGTTTATTAATAATGACAAATAACAGTACCCAAAAAAAATTGACTACCGGGCCAACGCTACCTAACGTGCAGGAAGAATACCAGATTCATACTCTTGCCAATGGGATTCGTATTGCGCACAAACAAGTGCCTCATACCCAGATTGCTCATTGTGGTATCATGCTGGATATCGGAAGTCGTGACGAATCACCTGAACAACAGGGCCTCGCGCACTTCTGGGAGCACATGGCGTTTAAAGGTACCGAGAAACGGCGCTCTCACCATATCATCAACCGCCTTGAAATTGTAGGGGGAGAGCTGAATGCCTACACCACCAAAGAAAAAATCTGCTTTCACGCCTCGGTTCTCAACGAACATTTTGACAAAGCGCTGGAACTGCTGACGGATATTTCATTTCACTCGATTTTTCCAGAAAAACAGATTGAGCGGGAGAGGAATGTGATTTTGGAGGAGATGTCCATGTACTACGACTCCCCCGAAGATGCTATTCAGGATGATTTTGATACCCTGCTTTTTCCGGAACATTCGTTAGGGTATAATATTCTGGGCACGGCCGAAACCGTAAAGGGGTTTAGCCGGGAAGACCTGCGTGCGTTTATTGCCGAGCATCTTGATACCGAAACAATTATCGTTTCCTCGGTGAGTCGGTTACCTTTTGCCAAGGTTGTGCGCTCGGCGGAAAAGTACCTCAGTGCCATTCCATTCAAAAAAACGACGAGGAAGCGGACGGCTCCTACGCTTTACCAACCTATCCGGCAAGAAGTACACCGATCGTTGACGCAGGCCCAATGCGCCATGGGTCGTCCTTCTTATGCGTTAAATGATGACCGCCGGTTGTCGTTTTTTATGCTCGTAAATTTACTGGGAGGTCCCGGAATGAATTCGCGCTTTAACATGGCCTTGCGCGAGCGCTACGGCTTTGTATACTCTATTGACGCAAATTATACTGCTTATCTTGATACGGGATACCTCGGCATTTATTTTGGAACGGAGCAAAAGCAACTGAACCGGAGTATTAGCCTAATCAATAAAGAATTAAAGCGACTACGGGAAGTCCCCTTATCGACCAGTCAGCTTCATCATACGAAAGTGCAGTTGATGGGCCAAATGGCGATGTCAGAAGAAAGTAACCTGAGTTTCATGCTCATGATGGGTAAGAGCCTGTTGGATACGGGCCGGGTAGATACTTTGCAGGAAATATTTACGGAGATTCAAAACGTTACTTCCGGACAATTGCAGGAATTGGCGCAGGACATGTTTGAAGAGAGTCAGTTTAGTTACCTGACATTTTTGCCCGAGGAGGACTGAAGCAAGAAATTCTGAGATCTTACTATTGAATTAAGATCTCAGAATTTAGAACTAGGTCTTATTATTTCTTCTTAGCCGCTGCCTTGGGTGCAAGGGAATTAATATAAACAGCAAGTTTAAGGGCATCATCCTTAGGAACCTGAGTCATCGCTGCCATTGGTGGGTAGCCGGGCCAGTTGGCTGGTACAGGCTTATAAATTAACTCAACAATTTTTTCGTCCGTATATTTCTTCGTTGCAACATCCGTGTAGGCTGGTCCCACGAGGCGGGCGTCTACACGATGGCATGCACTACAAGCATGTTTGTTCATCAGAGTTGTAATCTCCTCAGGTACTTTCACCTGGGCATGCGCGGCGCTCAATCCCATCAACATAGCAACAGCCGTTGCCCAAAGCATTCCGATTTTCTTCTTCATTTTTTTAATCAGGTAAATAAAATTAAGGATCTGTATTAATCTTCGCAACAAAAGTACACAAGTGGCGTAATTAACGGAATATTATTCCTCTATTTTTTCAATTTCGTCCAATGACCAGGTTACGCGAAGTACCTTACTAATAACGCCAATGGATGCAAAATAGTGTTGCCAGTGTAGTTGCTGCGCCGAGAGGTGGTCAGTGGGTGACTTTACCTCAATAAAATCATAGTAATCGTCCTTCCAGACCAGCAAGTCTGGAAACCCACGGGTATTTTCCCTTAGGTTTTGGGCCATTTCCAATAGTATTGCGTGTAGTTGCTTAGGAGTCAGATAGTGTATGATCAAAAGTACTGCTTCCAGCAGTCCGTTGTACCAGGCCACCAACACATTCGCAGTCCCTAGCTTTTCGGTATAGGTAGCATATACACGCTCGACAAAGGCCTCTGTATGGTCCAATTCTTTTAGACGATTGCGGAGAAGTGCTTCTCTTTTGATAAAAAAGTCGGGCAAGAAAAAATCAGAAGGAACCCGCTGCAAAGGATGATGAATAGCCCGTACGTTGGTATCATAAATAACATCCCAAAAGATTAAGCCGAATAAGGCCCTCCAAGGTTCGTTCTCACTGAAAACGGCCTTTTTTTCCTGCGCCCTATAATACTCCATTACCCCCAACTCAACTCTGAAACGGTAAGATATGGGGATACTGATCGATTCGGCTGATTGCAAGGCTTGGGTAGTGCGGCGAATGACTTTTTTCTTCTTATTCAGAATCTTTTCCCTGTAATCTAGCCCAAAGAAGCGCTCGTCAGCATTTTGTGGGTCAGATATAATATCTTCACACAGAGCCAAGGCTTCTTCCATAGCCCCAATCCGTTGAAGTAGTCGGGTACGGCGTTCCCGAGAAGGCGCATAATCCGTGAGCTGATAGGTAGTTAACGCCTGTTCCGGTAGTTTTTTTCGCTCGAGCCAGGCACCGACTTTAAGTACTAACCGACGGTAGGAGGGCTGCGCCACCTCGCTGAGTTCACCTACCAAGCCGCCTTGCCAGTTCATAAACCAGTCATATATTTCCTCGGGAGGGAGTTCTTCCTTTTGTTCATGGAAGGTTTCTCCGGTGAGGGAGATCATCAGCTTATCTTCGACATCCTTGCGGGTTTCAAACCGAACCGAAAAGTTTTCTTCCTGAAACGATTGAAACTTCACGTGGCCCAAATCCCGGATCACAAATTCGGTCATGTCATCGTAGCGATTCCCGAAAAAGAGAAACTTCATCATCATTACCTCTGATTCGCAACTAACTTTAATCACGGGCTCAGAGGCTTCTATACCTTCTAATAGATCCGCAAAAATGTACTCATTCAAGAGCCACCGTAAAAGGTCTGGCTTCCGAATGCTTTTTGGGGGGGGGAATTCCGGGGCCAGCGCCTGAGTGAGCAGTAGTAGCTCCGGTTTGGTAAAAAGATTCACTACTTCGGGTGCCCGGCCGGAATGTTCGCTCCCAAGATTTTCAATAAAACCAGCTTCCAATAATTCGGTAAGCAAGGCGGGAATATCGGTAAGTTCTGGGTAGTAGATACTATTGACTTTGAAGAATGCCCCACGTCGGTTGCTGAACCGTACAAAAAGGCATTGGGCATTTTCCGTCATAGCTTCGAAAGTCTCCAAAAATTGCTCTTCGGCCGGACTTAGGATGGACTCGTATAGGTTTTTGACAAAATCGAGGACAAATCTGAAATTATCAAGGTAGTATTTTGGGGGAAGGTCGGGTTGGGATGCTTCATTCGTAGTTGACATAGGCAAAGTAGTAGGGTATGCGTTAGCGAAACTTGGGGTTAAGGAACCAAAGTATCCTATTAATATGGTAGTGGTTTTGCTGTAATTCAGTTTTAAAAACGAAGCACAGCCCAAATGAGTTTCTTAATTATAAATAACCATATAAATAGAAATTTATAACTTAAAAATATAATTATACTAAGTACAAGGCCGTGGTAACTAGTGTATTCTTAGTATTTTGTTAAGAATTAAATTACATTTGTTTCAGTGCAAAAAAATCCCGTTCATTCTATGAAAACACTTGATACGTACGACTTTTCTAAAAAAAAAGCCCTCGTCCGCGTTGACTTTAACGTTCCCCTCAATGATAAGTTTGAGATTACGGATGATACTCGCATAAAAGCTACAATCCCCACCATTTCTAAAATTCTGGATAGTGGTGGAGCATGTATACTTATGTCGCACTTGGGTAGGCCCAAAAATGGCCCAACCGAAAAGTATTCACTGAAACATCTGGTGAATCCATTATCTCTGATTTTTGGGCGTACGGTTAAGTTTGCGAATGATTGCGTTGGTGAGCAAGCCACCGAATTGGCTGCCAGTCTCCAACCGGGTGAAATCTTACTACTCGAAAACCTTCGTTTCCACAAGGAGGAAGAAAAAGGAGACAAGGAATTTGCTGAGAAACTTTCCAAGTTGGGTGACGTTTGGGTTATGGACGCCTTTGGTACTGCCCACCGCGCCCACGCCTCGACTGCGGTTATTGGTGAGTTCTTCAAAGATAAAGTGTGTGGCTACGTAATGCAGGCCGAGCTAGATAACGCCCAACGTTTGTTAGAACACGCCGAGCGTCCATTTACGGCCATCATGGGAGGGGCCAAGATTTCTGACAAAATACTGATTATTGAGCGGCTACTGGATACCGTCGATAACCTAATCATTGGTGGAGGTATGTCTTATACTTTTTCAAAGGCTCACGGTGGAAATATTGGAAACTCCCTGCTGGAAGAGGATAAAATGCCACTTACTTTGGAATTGATAAAAAAAGCAAAGGCAAAGGGTGTAAACTTGGTTTTGCCGGTGGATAATATTATTGCCGATGATTTCAGCAATGATGCCAACCGTCAAACCGTCAAGGCCGGTGAGATTCTTGATGGATGGCAAGGGCTCGATATCGGACCAGAGTCTATCGCGCTCTTCTCGGATATTCTTGCGAAATCGAAGACTATCCTTTGGAATGGTCCGATGGGCGTTTTTGAATTCCCGAACTTTGCAATCGGAACTGACACTATTGCGAAGGTAGTTGTAAAGGCAACCGAAGAGAATGATGCATTTTCATTAATCGGCGGTGGAGACTCAGCATCAGCTGTAAATAATGCCGGATACGGCGACCGTGTAAGCTACGTATCTACCGGTGGTGGTGCGTTGCTCGAATACATGGAAGGTAAAACATTACCCGGTGTGGCCGCATTGAACTAAGAATTTTGGTAATATTCATAGTGTAGCTGAGCGGTGGTTTCTTCGAAATCACCGCTTTTTTGTATTTTATGCTAAACTTAAAAAATTACCCTATGAAACGACCAACCTTACTCCTTTTTGACGTGAATGAGACCTTACTGGATCTATCGTCGATGAAAGCTGAAATTAACCGGGTATTTCGTCACGAATTCGCGTTCAATCAGTGGTTTTTAATGTTGTTACACTACTCCTTGGTAGAAAATAGTAAAAGGACGTACCACTCTTTTGGGGAAGTAGGAGTGGCAACATTGGGTATGGCGGCGGAGGTACTTGGGTGTGATGTAGAAGAATCGGAGTACAAACGACTGGTCGGGCTCATTTTGGAAAGACCTCCACACGCCGAAGTGTCCGAAAGCCTACAAAAGTTAAAGGATGCGGGCTATCGGCTGGCGGTTCTAACTAATTCGGCCGAAAAAGCCTTAGTCCGGCAAATGGAGTTTGCCGGATTAACCCACTTCTTCGAGGCCTTGATATCGGTTGACGAGTTCAGAAGGTACAAGCCAGATCCATCTACCTATCAAGGAGCCGCCACCCTACTTCAACTCCCGGAAGATGAAATCATGATGGTGGCAGCCCATGGCTGGGATGTGGCCGGAGCGAGTCAGGCCGGAATGAAAAGCGCTTTTCTGGCGCGTCCCGGTCAGGCTGTTTATTCATTGAGTACACCGCCGGATATGATCGAGACCGATCTGTTGGCTTTGACCCAAAAATTAGTGCTTCTGTGATGATAGTTTTTGCATAGAAAGCTACACTTCTTCTTTTTTGAGGAATGCTTTTACCGCACAACTAGCTACTACGCCTTCGCCGGTAGCCGCCGCTACCTGCGCAATGGCTCCCATCCGGCAATCCCCGGCAGCAAAAATTCCTTCCCTTGACGTTTCAACCGATCCAGGCTGTGTTTTTACAAAGCCTGGATCATTCAGGTCGATAGTTTTTGACAGAAATTTGGTGTTGGGTAAAACCCCCACGAAAATAAAAGCGCCGTCGGCTTCCAGTACTTTTTCCTGACCGGATACGTTGTCTTTTACCAGTAAGCCTTTAAATTTTCCTTCCGCAGTACTAACAAACTCCATAGGTGTTTGATTGAGGTGTACCTCACTATTTTCAATGCCGGGAAGTTTATCCGTGTAGGTGGTGGTAGCGGAGAACTCTTCTCCCCGGTGCACAAAAATGACCTTTTTACAGAATCGGGAAAGAAATATCCCCTCTTCCAGCGCACTGTTGCCACCTCCGATTACCAGCACGGTGCGGTCGCGGTAAAAGGCACCGTCGCAGGTAGCACAAAAATGAACTCCGGCCCCGATAAATTCGGTCTCGCCGGGTATTTTGAGTGTACGGTAGGTGGAACCCACCGCTACCACGATTGAGCGCGCCTTGACCTCCCCAATACTTGTCTCGACGTAGAATATTCCGTTTTCCTGGGTGATCTTACGGACATCGGCCCCCAGCTTGATGTCAGAACCGTAGACCTTGGCTTGTTCTTCCATTTTTTTCATCAGGTCTGGTCCACTGATCGATACAAAACCGGGATAGTTTTCAATTTTTTCGGTCAAGGCGGCATTTCCACCGATCATTCTTTTTTCCAGAATAACGGTAGAAAACCGATCACGCTGGGAATAGATGGCAGTAGTAAGTCCGGTTGCACCACCTCCAATGATGGCTACATCGTACAAATGCGTAAGGGCATCTTCTTCAATATCAAGTAGCTCCCTGAGCTTTCTGTTATCCGGATTAGCGTACGGCTGCTGATCCATCAGGATAGTCGGAACGATTCTCTTTCCGTTGTTTATTTCTTCCAAAACCGCAATGGACCAGGCATGTTCATCGATATTGATGTACTGGTAGTGAATCCCGTTATCTTTCAGATACGCCTTAGCCCGATGGCAGTCGGGACACCAATCGGCACCGAATAGTTGCACGCGTGGTCGGTCTTCATTGATCCCTAGCATGGAAGCGATCAGTTCGTTTGTAGGGTTAGCAAAAGGGGTGTCATTGATAACCAGCGTAGGCGTAATTCTTTTACCCTGATTCATTCCTTCCAGAACCTGGGCAGATTCTTTGTCAATTTCAATATCGATATAGTCAAAGGGTACCTGATGATTAGCCAGGTAGTTTTGGACTCGTTCGCTATCCGAACACCAGTCAGCACCGTATAACGTTATGGTAGTTTGGTCAGTCATCTGCTAAGGATGGAGTTAAAGAAAGTATTGAATAGTGTAATGTACAAAAAAAGCTACTGGTAGTCATAGCTTAAAAACCAGTCAAAAGTGTTCTCTAAAGCAGTAAAGTAGCTTACAAACAAAAAACCCACCCCTAAAATAGGGATGGGTTTCCATTTTCTTAACCTAAACTAATCGTACAAGGATTATTATCTTTGTTTCTAACCGTTCGTTTTTACTCTTTGTTGAAGTTCGTCTGCTCCGGTGTTTCTTTGACGAGCTCCCTTCATATTTTGGTTGCCAAAACGATACGTAAATGTAACTCTTATTTGACGACTTGGCCATAAAGAACGAACGCTGAAATTCATATCTTTAAAATTGGTGGTGGCATTGAATTTATTGGTCCAGAAAATATCATTGGCATTCAGGCGGATAGTTCCTCTTTTGTCGAGAATTTTTTTCTGTATACCTGCATTGAGCATTCCCATTGGTTTTGCAACGAATAAACCGTACACATTTTTGCTGGTGTACCATCCTGAAACCTCAGCTGACCAGCCATTTGGTAATGTGAACTGATTATTGACAAAGGTGTTCCAGGAAAACTGCTCAATATCCAATAGAGCATCGAGGTAGTAAGTCTTGTAGTGATTGTACGTTCCGGTGAAATTGGCTTGCACAGTCCACCATTCATTCACGGGTATCGGAGCCGAGATTGTCAGGTTCACATTATCCTGATTATCCAGGTTGGCACTAGTGACATACGTCTTATTTTCGGAAGCAATTTGCATCGGTATATCGTTGGCAATTAGGTCTTTGATGCGGCTATACGAAATACTAGTATTTAGGAAGCTTTTGTAAACGTGAGTCAACTGTACAGAGTGCGTAAACTGGGGTCTTAGGTTAGGATTGCCTCTCTGAAACGTATACGGATCCAGATAAAACTCAAACGGATTGAGCGATTGGTAATCGGGACGATCGATGCGGCGACTGTACGAAAAGTTTAAAACGTTGCTGCTATCTACTTGTCTGGAAAGAAATATGCTCGGAAACAGGTTGATGTAGTTACGATCACGGACATCATTCAAGGTTACGGAATTGCCTATAGAATGGGTATGTTCCGCCCGTACCCCTAGCTGGTACTGAGTTTTAGCCCCTAGTTTACCACCATAATTCAGGTAGGCGGCGTTGATATTTTCGGTGTACTTAAACTGGTTGGAGCGAGCCGGGTCTTTCGTCCAATCGTCAAATTTTACTTCGAACGTCATGTTATTGTCTGACGCTACGTAGCTACTCTTAATCCCAGTCTCAAATTTATCTTTGCCTAATGTTTGGGTATAGTCTAACTTAGCTACCCCAATTTTTATAGTGGATGGCATATCGTTACGTATCAGGTCGGGGTTTCCCATCATCTCACCGGTTGGCGAAAAATAGCGGGTGTCCAGTTTATTCGTATTTTGTCCATCATACTGCACATAATCAGCATCAAAGGTCAATTCCTTACCTTGATCGTCAAACATATGTTTCATGTTGAAGTTTCCCGTTACATTGTTCATATGTTCACCACCCGTGGTGATCGTTTTGAAGGTCTGTTGCAGTTCCTTACTTCCGTTGAGAATCTGGTTGTTGCCTATCCCATTGGGTAAGCTCCAATCGTTGATAAAAGAGGAGACCAAAACCCCAATCGTTGTCTTGTCGGTAAGGCTATAATCAAGCCCAGCGCGGATATTATAATTTTTGGACTGCCAATTACGCTCCGACTTCTGGTCGAAAATGGTCACATTACCTTTGTAGGGTATTGTCCGATAAATGTCGGTGGTATTAAATCCGTTGGCATTGAAAAGGCTAAGATTGCCAAAAGTGCTAATCTTGCCTTGCCGGTGATTGAGTGATATACTACCATTGGTGCGATAGAAACGACTATAACCAGCTCCTAATGTCACGTTACCATTGGTGCCGAAGTTCTTATTACGCTTGAAAACGATGTTGATAATGCCTGAATTACCCACCGCGTCGTATTTGGCCGATGGGTTCGTGATCAGCTCTATTTTCTCGATGTTATCACTGGGAGTGTTTCGAAGCAAATTCATAAGCTCCTGTTGCGAAAGGAACGTTTGCTTTCCGTCAATCTGAACCATTACACCATCTTTTCCCCTTAGCTGTAAGCGATCATTCTGCTGGTCTACCACTACCCCCGGCGACCGTTCCAGGACTTCCAGGGCGGTAGCCCCCGCCGATACAATGCTATTCTCTACATTTTAGGACTTTCGCAAATCATGCGAATTTAATAGTTGGCCGGGTCAGTTGCGTGCGCAAATAATCGCTTAGCAAACCATAATTCAATTAATAAACACTTGTCTGACAGTCGTAAGCGATCTGCGTAAGCCTGAACCAAACCAGGCTTGCCGCCGCAACGTGGTTGCGCTGGCTGCGGTTGGTTCTGCACTGGCACTTGGCGATGCCCGTAAGCTGTTTCTCTTCGCGGTG
>JBDNFP010000097.1:0-15359 GCA_041689775.1 Spirosomataceae bacterium | reverse complement strand
TTTTTTCGTCCCATCGAACGAAGATAGATTAATGCAAACTAATTTCAATTCCCTACTTATACGTCAATAGTTACTATTACCTGAATACGTACTCATTTATTTACAAATATAATAATAGCATCCACTCCGCTTTTTTGCAAAAAAAGTAGGTTTATTTCGCCTACACCAACTTTAAAGGAAGATCACGCAAGCGCTTTCCGGTGAGCTTATAAACCGCGTTCGAAACCGCCGGAGCTACCGGGCCCATCGGTGGTTCACCCACACCGCGCGGGCTGTTACCCGTTTCCAGGATAATGACTTCCACCACGGGGGCTTCGCGCAAGGTCAGCATTGGATAGCTTCCGTACATGGTGGGGCCTAGTTCACCGTTCTCGTCGACGTACAACCCTTCTTTTAATGCGGAACTCAGCGCCATCATAATGGCACCTTCGCACTGGGCCCTGATCCCATCGGGGTTGATGGCCAATCCGACATCAATGGCGCAAGTGATTTTATGGACTTTTATGGCACCATCCACGACCGAAACCTCAGCCACCTGTGCTACCGGAGTTCTTACATCGGTGGAGCAGGCGATCCCCAGCGCTCTGCCCGGCACTGCGTAGGTAGACCAACCCGTTGCGTCGGCCACTGCCTGCAATACACCTTTCATCCGCGTACTTGCTTCGCTATCTCCCAAGTGGTTTACCCGAAAACTGAAAGAGTCCTGCTGCTCATGATGAGCCAGCTCGTCCATAAAACTTTCGAGCGCAAAGCTATTGGCCAATAGCCCAAGCCCCCGCCACCAACTGGTATACACCGGAATCTGCGCCCGCCACGAAACGGTACGTTTGTTAGCTATGTCATAAAAGATTCGCCCCCCGCGCCAGGCTCCAAAGTCAGCACCCACAATGGGTACTACCCAGGACGGAAACATCGGGGAAGGAAAAGCCACATCGCCACTAGAAACATTATGTTCAAAGGCCTCCACTTTTCCGTCGGTCAGGCGGACTTTTAACAGATGATTGGTTGGCGGTCGGAGGTACCCGTTTTGGAACTCTTCTTTCCGTTCAAAAAAACAATGGACCGGACGGCCCACCGCCTGGGAAAGCCGGGCTACCTGTACGGCATGGGGAGAATGAAGCCGACGGCCAAAACCTCCTCCCACGTACATGGGCTGAATATTAACCTGCTCCTCCTCCATGCCGAGGGCCTTGGCCACTTCGCTTCGGGTGATTTTGGCAACCTGCGTCGAAATCAGGACATCTACCCGGTTGGGTTGCACCCAAACCACGGCGCCGTTTGGTTCAAGTTGGGCGTGGGCTGCCATGGGCGTGCTGTACTCACTACGAATGATTTCGGGGGAGTCGAGCAGCGATTCGGCGCTTCCTTCGTCCTGAATAACAACATCGTCGCCCTCACCTACTTTCAGCATAGCCGTAAGTTCCCGTTGTGTCCAGCGCTTGGGTATATCCCATTCTACTTCCAGGGCTTCTTTCCCTTTCTCAGCGGCGGTACGGTTTCGGGCGATTACGGCGGCAAAGTCATCTTCAATAACCACCTTTACTACTCCGGGTACTTCCCCCGCTTTGCCCGGTTTTGCGCTTTTGAAACGAGCACCCACCACCGTTGGGAACGCAATGGCTCCGTACAGCATATTCGGGAACATGCCATCAATACCGTATATGGGTCTACCTTTTACCTTATCTTCAATATCGACCCGAGGCATCGACTTACCAATAAATTGAAAGCTATCCTTGGTTCGTAAAGTGGGTTTTTCTTTGGGTGATTCCCAGGTAGTGGTTTGCTTCACGATTTCGCCAAAAGTCATCGACTTACCATTGGCTGCTTTTACTACTCCGTTTGTTACCGATAGTGAGCTAGGAGCGACCTTCAAAAGCGTCGCCGCTGAATTGACCAGCATCTCGCGCATTTCGGCGGCTAGCTCACGCAGAGGTTCCCAAAGAGACGAAACAGAATCACTTCCTCCCGTGGCGCGGGGGTCGGTTGGTCCATGGTCAGTAGAAGCGGCCACTACGCGTAGTTGATTCCATTGGATACCCAGTTCTTCGACCACAATCTGTCCGAGAGCAGTATGAATCCCCTGCCCCATTTCAACTTTGGAGTTATGAAATATGACGGTGTTGTCTTCCTTAATTTCAAACCATACCGTTGGTCCTTGATCATTGTTATAGGACGCGGACGCATTATCGACCATTTCGGCAATTTTAAGGCGTACCAGCCCTTTGCTTAGATAAGCACCCAGCCCCAACACACCCAATCCAATACCTGTTTTCACTAAGAATCCACGTCGGTTTTGCCGCCATGCCCCTGATTTCTTATCTATATCGCTCATTTTCGTCTCGATTTTTCAGTATGACAATCTGATCAATTATTTGGATAGGCTTACCGCCTTATGGATCGCTTTTCGAATCCGGTGGTAAGTACCGCATCGACAAATATTGGTCAGGGCATTGTCTATTTCTTCGTCCGATGGATCGGGGTTACTTTCCAACAAAGCCGCGGTAGCCATCATAAAGCCTGATTGGCAATAGCCGCACTGCGGTACCTGCTCGTCGATCCAGGCCTGCTGAATGGGGTGGAGTGAGTCGTCTGTGCCGCCTAAACCTTCAATGGTCCGGATACTCTTTCCGGCGGCGTACTGTACCGGTAAGGAACAGGAGCGCAAAGCCGCTCCGTCGAGCTGAACCGTGCAGGCACCACACGCCGCCCGACCACAGCCAAACTTGGTTCCTTTCAAATTGAGTACATCGCGGAGGACCCACAGTAACGGCATATCCGGGTCAACGTCAAGCTTATGGTCTAACCCATTCAATTTAAATATTATATCCATTTTTCTATTTATTAGTGGGTTTCATGGTCGTTTTCCCCGTCATTACTTTTTCAATATCGGCCCGATTCATCCGTTCTGGTCGTGAGCCGCCTTCGGCAAAAATGCGCGCCTGATCAGCGTAGTGCTTGCTCAGGAAGTAACCCGACTGCCCCGTGGGTAGTACCGAACGAGCGTTTTGGAGGTCACCGAAGTCCACAATTCGTCGAAGTGCCGGACCGTAAGTGACTTTGTAATTCCCCGTAGAATCAACGGTAAAGTCAAGGTTATTAATTGTCTCCCGTCCACCCGGCACGGGGAATGGGCCCACATTGAAGAATTTCCCCACTACTGGAAGAATACCAAGCGGATGCTTGTGTTCGAGGGTATGTACTTGTGACCACCGCCACTTCGACTGATCACTTCCTAGCTGTGCATCCAGACTAGCCATTGCCTCGTTGAGTGACTGCGTGAGTACCTCCTTACGGGTTTCTTTACGGGCCGGTGTATTAACATTATCCCACCAAGGCGATGCATCATTTTTTAGTAAGGAGGCTAGATTCCGCTTGAAGTTCGTGTTATGCTCGAAGGCAGTGAATGCCTCCTGACCCAGTTCATCCCGCATCAGGTTAGCCATAATGTGATACATAAACCGGTAATACAGGATAGGCTCGGTGGCATCCAGTCCGTGGGAACCATCCCAGGCTCCCAGGCTAAGTACCGCCTTTTGGGCAGCCGGGGTCAGTTTATCCTGCTGAATGACCGGCAAAATCGCCCGGAGTGTCTCCACGTAGGTAGGTGAAGTAATATCATTGATGACCTTCCGTACCTCGGCTTCGGTCCAATCATTCTTATCCGTCTGTAACAGTTGCCCAATCCGGTTGGCGCGGTTGCCCGGCACGTAATAGCCCGCTACTAATCCGGTACCCATATCGTCCGGTTGATTATTAGCCGTAAATAGTACTCCGCTCTTTGGGTTCAGAATCTGGGGATTTTGGGCGAAGTCAAGCCATCCCTGCGGATCGTCTTCTCCCGATGATCCGTCCAAAATCACCATGGGGTTAACGTGCGCCGGCCGGCGCGGTATTTTACCCGCTGCCCACCAGGCAATGTTACCGGCTGTGTCGCCCCACATGATATTCAGTCCCGGTGAGGTTAATTTAGACACCGCCTCACGGGCTTCCATAGCTTCCCGGGCGTGGGCAAGACCATAAAAGGTTTCCAGGTGGTGACTCGGAAACTGATGGTATACCCACCACAGGGCGATGGGATCTTTTTGATCAGCCATATTATCTAAGGCTCCGTTCATCAGGTATCCGTGGGGCGAGCGCTTTACCAGCAACTTTACATCGGGCTGATCTTTCACTTTAATAATTTCCTCCCGTACCTGCAAGTCTACCCATTGCCCTTTGCTCCACACCTGATTTGAATTGTCAGGGTTGATTTTCTCGCGAAAAAAATCTGCATCGTCATTTTCAAACATGGTAAGCCCCCAGCCACCATGCTGTGAATGCCCCATGGCAGCGGTAGGTGTACCAGCCAAAAAACTTCCGTACAACCGAAGGCCGGGGCATTCCAGATGCGCTTCGTACCATACCGAAGGCTGCGAAAAGGCAATATGCGTATCGTTGGACAGGATGGGCTTGCCCGACTTGGTTTTAGACCCGGAGATAACCCATCCGTTGGAACCGTGGAAAGGCGACGCAACGGCTGCTTGCTCAATCGCCGTCAGTTGGTTGGCCATGCGGGCCAGCGCCAAAGCCGATTGGGTTTGCTCCTGTGCCTGCGTGGCAATGCGTAGTTCACTCTCCGGCCAATTATTCATCACATCGTTCAGGTAGTCGGCACCATATTTCGATTGAATCATGGTAGCGATAGCTTCCGACCGGAATGCATCCACGAAAGTATACCCCATGTAGCCGACAATGATTTCCATATCAGCCAGGGTAAATTCGGTTTTAGGAATTCCGGCGAGGGTAAACTCAATGGGAGTTTTACCTTGCTGAATGTATTGATTGACTCCCCTCAGATAAGCGTTGGCGGCCTTTACAAATGGGGCATTGGAGTTATTGGTGTACGTGGAGTCAATAGTCCACTGAGCGTGCTTCCGGAGACTGAGCGTTCTAAAAAAACGATCACTCGCCAGGGCCTTCTCACCAAATACTTCCGAAAGACGGCCATCGGCTAAACGACGTAGTACTTCCATCTGAAAAAGCCGATCCTGAGCATGGACGTATCCAAATGCCTGATACATATCTTCTTCGTTCCCGGCATAAATGTGGGGTACTCCAAAGTCATCGTATAACACTTCTACCGGAGCTTGCAGACCCTGAAGTTGCAGGTCGGCGGTGAAATTAGGGACCAGGCTTCGAAGCCAGTACCATGAACCCAAACCTATGGTTACTACCAGAAATAACAGAACGATTAAAAATTTCTTTACAATTCGCATAAACCAGGAAAGAGTAATTAGTGGTTGAGGAGTTTTTTATGTAAAATAAGGGGATAAAATTCAATAATTTCATGGAGTACCAAAAATCATCGCGACTCCGGTTCCCTTTGATGGCGCATCGTAATGCTTCCATTTTATTCTTGAAAAAGCCACCAACTATCCTTTCAAAGAGGAAAATACTAATATCAAGGTTAAAAAAAACGGGGAGTTTCCTTTACATTTAAAAAGTGTGCTTACTTTCTGGTAGGTACCCTCCAAACCTTAGCTACTTCTAAAAATTTTTATTCAATGAAGAGTAACGTTCGATTTCAATTAATGGCCATGATGTTCATGCAATTCTTTGTGTGGGGTGCATGGTACGGCCAAATGAGTAAATATTTATTTACCCAATTGGATGCCACGGGCGATCAGGTAGGAAATGCCTATCTGGCTTTCTCACTTGCCATGATCATCGCTCCATTTTTTGTAGGGATGATCGCCGATCGATACTTTGCCGCCCAAAAGGTACTGGGCGTTCTCAACCTGGTCGGAGCCGCTATTCTTTTTTATCTTATCCAAGTTCAGGATGCCGATACATTTTTCTGGGTAATGCTCGTCTACTGTCTCACCTTTACGCCCTGCATTGCTTTGACCAGCTCTATTGCGATGCGCCAAATGACGAATCCCGGGAAAGACTTTCCCGGGATTCGGGTGATGGGTACCGTTTCGTGGATTGTCGTGACCAACCTGGTTGGGTTCTGGGATGTGGGGGGAGAGGCTACTATTTTCGAGATTTCCATGGTCTCCGCAGTGGTACTAGGTATATTTTCCTTTACTCTACCTGATACCCCTCCCACCGCTACCGAAAAAGCCAGTTTTGCGCAAATCCTCGGGGCTGATTCCTTCGTGTTATTTAAAGATCGTTCCTTCCTGATTTTCTTTATCGCATCGGTTGCTATCTGTATTCCTTTGTCATTTTACTACACCATGGCCAACCCTTCCCTCACGGATTCTGGTATGACCAACGTCGAAAACAAAATGTCACTCGGGCAGGCGTCTGAGGTTATCTTTATGCTATTGATCCCGCTGGCGTTTAGTCGTCTGGGGGTAAAATGGATGCTCGCGGCCGGACTTATCGCCTGGATCGTCCGGTTTATATTTTTTGGCTACGGTGATGGTGGTTCGGGAGAATGGATGCTCTACGCGGCGATTCTCTTGCACGGCGTATGTTTCGATTTCTTCTTCGTCACCGGGCAGATTTATACCGATATGAAGGCCGGCCCCCGCATCAAATCGCAGGCGCAGGGGCTTATTACCCTAGCTACCTACGGAATTGGTATGGGCATTGGCTCGAAGCTGTCGGGCATCGTTACAGACATGTACACCGTGGAAGGTGTAAAAAACTGGACTTCAATCTGGATGGTACCGGCCGGGATCGCCTCAGTAGTGCTAGTTTTATTCCTGCTCTTCTTCAATGACCGCAAAGCAGAAGCTGCCGTCGCTCAGGGCGAGGTAGTTATCACTTAGGGTTTAAATCTATTGGAATGTAAACCTGACGGTGGCGTAATCTTCACTATCAGGTTTACTTTTTTAACAAGTAGCTGTTGTTATCTTTGTACTATACTTTAATATCTACCAGAAACTGACCACTACTAATTATTTATATGCAATTTCTCTCCTATAATGTCAACGGCATTCGTGCCGCCATTAAAAACGGAATTATTGACTGGCTATCGGATAAGGAGTACGATATCCTCTGCTTTCAGGAAGTAAAGGCAACTCCCGATCAGGTGGATCTCTCCGGATTTGAGGCCTTGGGTTATAAACTCGTAGGGTGGCATTCCGCCGAGAAAAAGGGGTATAGCGGAGTAGCTATCCTTTCCAGGATAGCAGCTGATAAAGTAGTGGTTGGTTGCGGAATACCGGTTTATGACAGTGAAGGGCGTATCCTACGAGCCGACTTTGGCGATATTACGCTGCTCAATTGCTATTTCCCTTCCGGAACGAGCGGAGAAACTCGACAGGGAGTAAAAATGCAATTTCTGGACGATTTTAAGGAATATGTTTCAGAGCTTCGAAAAGAACGTCCTCATCTGATTATCTGTGGAGATTACAATATTGCGCATACCGCCAACGATATTCACGACCCGGTCCGTAATAAAAATACCACCGGTTTCCTTCCCGAAGAGCGGGAATGGATGACGAACTGGTTTGACGATGGTTTTACGGATGCTTTCCGCTACCTGAATCCCGAGCTAACCGAATATAGCTGGTGGAGCTACCGGGCCGGAGCACGGGCTAACAACAAGGGATGGCGTATTGACTACCACTCGGTATCGGATACTCTACGCGACAGACTAATTTCGTGTCGGCACATGACCGAGGCCGTACATTCTGACCACTGCGGGGTTTGGTTGGAGTTGAAGAACGATTAATATTTAGTTTGGGACAATCAAAAATCAGTTGTTCTTTCACAAAAAGTTATTAGTATTGATGCGTTACTTTGCTATTTATAAGCCTTTTGGCATGCTCTCGCAGTTTAGTCGGGAGGGAGATCATCCGACCCTGGCTGATCTCGACTTTAAATTCCCGAAAGATGCTTATCCCGTAGGACGGCTCGACGCCGACAGCGAGGGGTTGCTGCTGCTAACCAACGACAATTACTTCAAGACCCGACTCTTGGATCCTAAACAACGGCATTTCAGAACGTATTACGTGCAAGTTGAGGGAGAAACCACAAAAGAAGCCACAGAAGCGTTATCGACGGGGGTAGTTATTTCTATTAATGGGAAGAAACATAATACATTGCCCGCCCGAATTATCAGAATGGATGATCCGGAGCTACCCGAACGTAACCCACCCATTCGTTTTCGAAAAAGTGTACCTACCTCTTGGTTATCTGTTTCACTTCACGAAGGGAAAAATCGTCAGGTACGCCGCATGACTGCTGCGGTAGGGTTTCCTACCCTACGCCTTGCCCGCTGGGCCATCGGTACTTTCACGGCAGAAAGAATAGGATCTGGTGAAACCCATGAGCTCACCGGGGAAGAAATCAGGAAATGTCTGGAAAAATGAGGAATGAGGAAGAAATTAGTTTTCTTCCTCCAACGCAATGTAGTTGACAAGCTTCTTGCTTGTGTTCAGAATAGGAATGATGGTCACGTTGCAAGCGTAAACGGAACCTGATTTCCGGTAGTTCACAATGCTTCCCTCGAATGGTTGCTGCTTTGAAAGACTCTCACGGATCTTAACCCGAGTTGAATCCAAAGTCTTGGGACCTTGCAAAAACGTTGGTCTTTTGTTGAATGCTTCGCAATAAGAGTAGCCCGTCATTCGTACGAAACCACGACTAGTCCACGTAATGTGCTGATTGGTATCCGTAAGAACGATAGCCTTTTTTCTTCCTACCAGGTAGGACTTGACTAGGCCTAAATCAAATGACCAATCGTTTTGTACGTGAATATTTTCTAACTGCTCCAATTCATTTTCCAAGGCAATAATCTTCGTAGAAAACTCCATTCCCAGCAGTAGTGGGGTTGCAAAATTAGTGTCAACAAAGGTGTCAGTATATGGTTTGATGGATAGTATACTCATACGTATTTTTTTGTGAAGGGTACATCGTAAAATTTTGTTATTTGCTTCTCATCGTAAGTTCTCTCTCTCAAAAACTATGTCTGCTCATCTGATGATGACTACCATCACAAAATTTTACTACACACTCAAACCCCATGTTTATTTTGAATGTTTTCTCTTTTTGGTAAAAATCTAAAAAAAATCGTGCCACCGTACAATATTCTAGTTTTCAAGCACAATAAACTCCACGCGCCGATTTTGAGCCTTGTTTCCCTCCGTATCATTCACCGCTACCGGCTTCGTTTGTCCATATCCTTTCCAAACCAGCCGATTCTCCAGTATCCCATTATTAGTCAAATAACTAGAAATCACCTTGGCTCGATTTTCGGATAAGTATTGATTGAGCCGGGCTTCCCCTACATTATCGGTATGCCCACCAATTTCAATTTTCAGCCTTCGATTAAGTTTCAGCGTTTTGACCAACTTGTCCAATTGCGGATAGGATTCCGGACGTAGAATATAACTACTCTGATCAAAGTAAACATTATCGAGGCGTACCGCCACTCCTACTTTAAGGTCGGCAAACACAGAATCATCCTTAGTCTCAACAATCACTTTTATCGGGGGTTTAGGAGCTTCTATGGTTGTGGTAGCTGTCGGTACCGGGGTAACGACTTTCACCACCGGAGTTAACAATACTGATTTTTTTAAATCCTGTAAGGATTGAGGAACATCAAAAGCTAATGTTCTTTCAAAAGGCTCATAACCCGAACTCTCCACCCGCACTTCATAGCGAAGGCCGGGCTTTAACCGAACCTGAGATATGGCTCCCTCCGCCCGTACCGGAATGATCTGCCCCTCTTCCCTAACCTGAAAAACCGAAGCAGTAATAGCCTGCATTGTAACGGCATCTAGCACCGTAAATCCAACTTGATAGGACTGAGGTTGCAAGGCTATGATCCGGACCGCCACTGATTCCGCTTCTTTTTCCGTCAAGGTGAATTGCTTTGAATATCCGTTGTATCCCTCAGCATTCACTTCAAGCGTGTAGGTCTGCTTCATTTTAAGCTCAGTCCCAAATTCAGGATAGCCGGCGGTAGTGACAGTAGCCGTAGGACTCGACCCGGTGGTAGTTAAAGGATAGTCCATCAGTCGAAACCGCCCACCAATATTTTCTTTGGTAAAGACATCCTGCGCCATAAAAGCGACCGTTCTGGTCAGATCTTCCTGTTTTGTAAGCAGTACCTGCACGATCCGGGAAGGACTACGTGCCAGGATTTCCTTAACAGAATTATACTTAGCGGCGGACACCTCGTACGTAAATTCGCCCGTGTCGGGTAGCCACACCGTAAATTCATTACCGGTAGTACTACTTACCTTCAATGCCTTCTTTTCCTGGTCGAGTATTTTTACGATCGGCTCCGGAATTACCGAATTCTGCTCTTTATCAATAACCAAAATGGTATACTCGGTCAGGGCGGGTTCGAGCCGGGGCTTGAAATCCGTGGCTTCGGGGGGCTCATTGGCGGCCACCACAAACTCCTTACTAAACGGCCGATATCCTTCGGCCGTTACTTCTACCACGTAAGTACCCGAGCCATCAAATACGTACGTTGATTCGGTACCAGCTGGCACATTGATCACCTCTCCTTGCGTACTTCCTTTGATGGTTATTCGGAATCTGGCCGTAATGGGTTCCCCTGTTCGCTGATCCAGCCCGGCCAATAGGAGACGCGACCGTACTTTTTTAGGTAGCTGAACACCAATTTCATTTTCTGTTTCCAGCTTGGCAATATACTTACGATAGGGCGTGTAGCCGGGGGCATCGATGGCTACGGTGTACCGATGGGTTGGATCAACCAGCGCACGAGCTTTCATCGTCGTGAGATCATAGCTCAGTACCTCGCTCGTCCCGGCAGTTTCATCCTGCAATACAATTTTTAGACCCGGTACTGGTTGCCTGATCTCTGCGTCAACTACGTTAATGGTTAATGTAGAGCCAAGTAAGGATGGCAAAAATGCCTGGTAATTGTATCGGGTATCGCCGGTAGACTCCACGGCAATCTTCAACGGTTCACTAACATCAACATAGCCTTCCGACATTACCTTGATCTTCAGGTTATCTGATTCGGTAAAAGTGAGGGTTAAGGAAAGCCGCTGTGGAGTAGTAGCTAGGTTTAGCTTTCGGCCGGTTTTACTGCCTACTATCTGGAAGACGGCTGCCAGCGGTTTTTGGGTCTGCTTGTCAAAGGCTTCTAAGGTGACTATTGCCTTGCCTGCCTCTTTTTTTACAGTCACCTCTTCGTGGGGGGCTACCAAGGGAGCATCAACAACAATCAACTTTGGGGCCGTTGAAGCTACCAAAGGACTTTCCGAACGAGGAGGTGGTATTAGTTGGATATTCTGGGTAAGGGTACCGCATTGATTAAGTGCTCCTGTGGGTAGTGCCACCGTTTTTCGGTAGTAGCCAGGAGCCAGTATTTGCAAAGTATACTCTTTTCCAGTTTCAAGAATAACGGTATAACGACCATCCGAGGCATTGTTGTCCATTTCCGAAATAGTCTTCTTCCCTTCTTCGTTCAAGGCCACCACTTTGGCTACCACCGGCCTACCCGTGAGCGAGTCAGTCACGAACCCTTGAACAGCCGCCATCTGCCTTGGGCGTAGGTCTTCGGGAACCGGTACGGTATAGATATCACCACCACTGGTAAAGTACATCATATCGCCGCAGGGCGGAATGGACACAAACTGATCCAACCCTTTGGTATTGATAAAGCTGAGATTAACGGGCTCTGACCACGAGCCGTTATCTTGCAAAACGCTTTTATAAACATCAAAATCACCCTTTCCTCCTTTCCTTACCGAGCTGAACATCAGCGTACGGTTATCGGCCATGATACGGGGCGCTTTCTCACAACCCACATTGATCGGGGCGGGTAGTTCAATGGCCCGTTTCCAGTTACCATCTCTTCCTCGCTCTGACATCATAATTTTGTAGCAGGCGTACTCTTTATTTACTGTCCCGTCGTCGGTACTTTGCATGAAGTATAACCTTTTTCCGTCCGCGCTAATCGACGGAAATCCTTCGTAGCCCGGAGTATTGACCACTGAACCGAGGTTAATCGGTTTACTCCATCCATTTTTCTCCCGAACCGAATAATAAATATCCTCCCGACCGTAGCTTTTGACGGGTGAATCTTCCAAAAAAGCAAAGTAGAAAAGGGTATTGCCATCGTAGCTGATACTTGGGCCTCCGATCAGGTCTTTGCCGTTGCCAAATGAATTGATGGATGATAGCGCTTTGGGAATGGACCAACTGCCATTTTGAAGCAGATCTGCCTGGTACAGTTCCCATCCGCCCTTACCCGCTGCCCGGTCGGTTTCGTACACCAACGTTTGCCCGTCAGCGCTAAGGGATGGGGCATATTCGGTAAACTTTACCGTATTGACAGCCCCGGGCAATAGTCGCTTTACCTGCGCCGAAGCCAGGTTCGGAAGACTAAGTACTACACCGATAAGAAGAAATATCTTTTTAATCATAACTGTTTAGGGTTCCAGGATTACCCGGAGGAAATACGGATAAGCAGGCTCTTTCCCGGTTAAAGGGGCTAAGATACGTTGATTTTCGGGTACGTTCTGTTCCGCAAGGTACTTCATCAGTAGCTGTTGGCGCTCTTCCAATAGCTCAAAGGGGGTATCATCCACGAAAAACTCAAAGATGACCCGGCTACCCTGATTAGCTTTCAAGCGGTTGCTGAGCTCATCCAGGTAGCTTTGCGCCGGAGTTATCCAACCTTCACCGTTGTCGGAAGAAGTCAATACTTTGGCAATAGCAATGGTTAATTCTTCACCCGACAAAGCGCCCAGCGTAGTTGGTTCAACCCTTTTATTGATTATACTTGAATCTGTAGCAGGGTCGGGGCAGCCGTCAAATTCAGGTAGTCCTGCCGTATCCGGACAGGCATCATCGGCATCAGTAATACCGTCATCGTCGCGATCAGGACAGCCATTTAGTTTTGAAGAACCCGGCAGCAAAGGACACTGATCGTTTTTATCCAAAATGCCATCTCCATCAGTATCCGGACAGCCGTTCAGCGCCGCCGGGCCAGCCGCGGTGGGGCATTCGTCCAGTCCATCTTTTATACCATCTGCATCCGTGTCGGGGCACCCCTTGAAGGCCCACAAACCGGGAGTATCGGGGCACGCATCCTCCCGGTCAGAAACGCCATCATTATCCCGATCCTTTGGTTTTTTCTTACGGCCCGAAATCGAGAATCCTACATAAATATCGGCACCCCGGGGATTCAATCCCGACTCGCTACCGAGAAGTCCGGTCAAATTGTCCGTTCCAATTGTAAAAGGCCCGACCCGAAAGGCCACTCCCGGCACAATAACGCCGTTGATTGCTACTATTGGCACAGATAGTGAGGCATTGGGTCCTTCGACTCGGGGGGTGAGCGCCACCCACGAAGGCTGCCACATGGCAATGGCATTGGCAGGCCGAAGGTTTTGCATCGTAGCAAGGTTGAGATAGGCTCGCTTGCCAATGTACCAATCAGCATTGAACTGAAAAGCCGTGGGGAGTCCGGACTTAAAGCTTGGTTTAGCCAACTCAGGCGTTAGTCCCAACTTTTGCTCAACAAGCTTGAAGGACCCTTCTAGACTACTTTTTTTAAACTCATCAAAGACTAATTGCTGCCCATTGACGTCGAGATTATAACTTTTGATCCCAGCTACATCATTAAAGCGGATAGAACCCAAATCGAGCACAGATGCACTTACGCGAAGGCGGTATAGGTTCTTTTCTGGATCATCGCGTTCATCACCATCCATCATATATTTATTACTTGCGTATTCCGGTCGGTATTCGTACACAACACCCACGTCTGCCCCGAACCCTCTGCCCTGAGGCCGAAACCCATTGTTATTTGAAAGCTCGGAGGTGTACCCTAAGGTGCCTCGCAGCTGATCGATCTGTACCTGACCGGAGGTACTTCCCGTTATTCCGGTAACCCGGTACTGCATTGTTTCACTAATCAAATGAGCCGAATACATACTCATGATATATTTCAGGCTCCCGCCAGCGCTTACATAATGCTTCCCGCTCGACCATACCTCGCGACCATAGGCGGCCGCCACCTCGCCGTAAACATTGGCATTGACAGCAAACTGATTATCAAAATCCCCCCCAGAAGCCCACGCCAGCGGGTTATTGAGTCCGTTACGGACGAGTGATAAAAACTGTGGAGACGCATTACTAAACTGAAAAGCTGAACGCACTCGCGTACTGATGGAAATTCCCCCGCCATAACGTGATGAGATGAGTAGGGATGGCCCACGGATCTCGCCCCACAGGCTACCCGATTTCTTTTCCTCACCGGGTAGTACTCCCAGGTACTCCGGTAAAAAGTCTACTACTCCCTCAGCGTTCTTGAACTCCTGTGGCACTTTACCAAGGCCCAGAGCCAGAAACGAAAAAGGTGCTTTATATTCGGCGTAAGAGTTGTTGAGATGAGCCAATGCTCCCACACTAAAACTAAATCGCTGCGGGTGGGAAGCAAGCCGGGCTGGGTTGAGATATACTCCGTGAACACCACTGTGATTGGTCAAACCAACCCCAATCATATTCTGAGCAAATGAGGCAAGACCTGATGTTATAAAAACCAGTAGTAAGGCGACTTGTATATTTCTATTCATTTGTGAATCTTTTAATTCAAAAATAGACATATTATTTTGATCATACCTTCTTCAAAGCTGGCGAATCTGACCGGAATTTATTGAACGGTAAATACATGTTTCATTACCAGTCCTCCTTCGACAACCTTTCATCCACCCAATGCACCTTTTATCCCGAACTAAGAATTATCTTACAATATAATTCCGGCCAATCCGACTACCCTATTGTATGGAAGAAAGCACGCTACACAAGGCTGACGTAAGCCTCGCCCAGGAATAGGATCGACAGATCAGGGATGCCGTTCAAAGTGAACGCAGCCGTCTGTTGGATTTTATCCGGCGGGTTCCGTCGGAAGAAGAAGCCGAGGATATAGTGCAAGATGTGTTTTATGATTTGATTGAGGCCTATCGAATTATGAAGCCCATTGAAAAACTGACCGCCTGGCTCTTTAAAGTAGCTCGCAACAAGATTACGGACCGGTACCGGAAGAAATCGGCCCAACCGCTGCAAGTAACAACCCAGCACTCCAAGAGCGATGAAGAAGGCACTTATTTGCTTACGGATCTACTAGCCGGGGATGCCATCTCGGCGGAGGATGAGATGATGCGGGAAGTAATATTGGATGCTTTATCAGAAGCCCTGGGTGAACTACCACCAGAACAAAAGGATGTTTTTGTGTGGCACGAACTGGAAGACCGAAGCTTCAAGGAAATAGCGAAAATGACCGGAATAAGTACTAAGGAATGATTAAAAAATAAGATGGTCAATTTCCGGGCTTGATCAGGTAATTCCATTTGGGTATTTTCTCATCAAAAGTGATGTAGCGACCCATGTCGTTTTTGAAGTTGTGGTCAAGCGGCCTCTTGGTGGCGTAA
>JBDNFP010000096.1:0-7850 GCA_041689775.1 Spirosomataceae bacterium | reverse complement strand
TTACGCCACCAAGAGGCCGCTTGACCACAACTTCAAAAACGACATGGGTCGCTACATCACTTTTGATGAGAAAATACCCAAATGGAATTACCTGATCAAGCCCGGAAATTGACCATCTTATTTTTTAATCATTCCTTAGTATCAGAAATCTACGGCCATAAAGTCTCGATTACTATCTTTGTTTTGTTGATACAACAACAAAAATTAACCCAACTAACCCTTTTATGCACTTTATAAGATCTATCCGTTTTCGGTCGCTGGCGTTGCTGCTGTTGATCTCAGGGGTCGCAGCAACTCAGGCTCAGAAAATCCCAACGCCCATAGAACATTTCGGATTTTCCATCGGTGATGATTACCAACTGGCTACCTATACCCAAACCGAGGGGTACTTTAAGAAATTAGCGGTGGCTTCCAGCCGTGCCAATTTGGTTGATATGGGCCTGACCGAAGAAGGACGCCACCAGTATATGTTGGTGGTGTCTTCCCCGGCAAACCTCAAAAAAATCGAACAATATAAGTCAATCTCCCAGAAATTGGGAAGGGCCCAAGGACTATCCGATGATCAGGCCCGTGCTTTGGCGGCCGAAGGAAAAGCGGTGGTCTGGATTGACGGTGGTTTGCACGCTACAGAAACGGTCGGTGCGCACCAACTCATCGAAACGGCCTATCAGCTGATTAGCCGTCAGGACCCCGAAACGATGCGGATTCTGGACGATGTGGTGATCCTGCTGGCCCATGCTAATCCCGATGGTCAGGAGCTGGTAAGCTCATGGTATATGCGGGAAGATAAGCCTGAAAAACGCTCCACGGATTTCTTGCCGCGCTTGTACCAAAAGTACATTGGACACGACAATAACCGTGATTTCTTCATGATGAACATGAAGGAGTCGCAAAATATCAGTAATCAACTTTACGTAGAATGGATCCCGCAGATTGTCTACAATCACCACCAAACCGGCCCGGCGGGTACGGTCGTGGCGGGGCCTCCCTACCGTGACCCCTTCAACCACGTGTATGATCCCTTGATTCTTACGGGCTTGGACGCGATTGGTGCCGCGATGAATACTCGTCTCAATCTGGAAAATAAGCCCGGTTACACCAAGCGGGCGGGTTCGGTGTACTCTACTTGGTGGAATGGTGGCCTGCGTACGGCGCCCTATTTTCACAACATGATCGGTATTCTGACCGAAATTATTGGTAGCCCAACCCCCATGGAGATACCCTTGGTACCCGACCGGCTGATACCAAATGACGCTACTATCTTCCCGATTACTCCCCAGAAGTGGAATTTTCACCAATCAATTGATTATTCTATATCGTTGAACTACTCGGTACTAAACTACGCGTCCCGTCACCGCGATGAGCTACTGTTTAATATTTACCGCATGGGCAAAAATGCGGTAGATAAAGGCGCCAAAGATACTTGGACCCACTACCCTAAGCGGGTAGCGGAAATTGAAAAGGCGTACGAGGAAGATAGAAAGAAAAACAAACTGGCTGTTTCTACTTCATCGCAGGTACCCAAGAAGTACTACGACTCGGTGATGACTACCCCTTCGCTCCGCGATCCCCGCGGGTATATCCTTGCCGCTGATCAGGCTGATTTTGCGACGGTGGCTAAGTTTATGAACGCTCTAATTAAGGCCGGAGTGCAAGTACACCAAGCTACGGCTGCCTTTATGGTAGCGGGCAAAGCGTATCCGGTTGGATCTTACGTGGTAAAAACCGGACAGGCCTTCCGGCCTCACGTGCTGGATATGTTTGAACCACAAGACCACCCCAATGACTTTCAGTACCCCGGTGGACCTCCCGTTCGTCCTTACGACGCCGCCGGTTGGACACTCGCCTACCAAATGGGTATACAGTTTGATCGAATCATGGACGGTTTTGACGGTCCATTCCGCGCGCTCCCTTACGGTGAGTTGCAACACCCTCAGGGTTCGGTAGAAGCCGGTACATCAGTGGCCGGATATACCTTGTCGCCCGCAGCGAATGATTCGTACACGGCGGTCAATGATCTGCTGAAAGCGGGTGTAGACGTGTACCGAAGTGCGGGAGGTGACGGCCTTGCCGCTGGTACATTCTTTGTGCCTGCCTCCGTAAAAGCGAAAGAAATTATGGAATTGTCCGCGAAGAACTTGGGAATATCCGTGAAGACAGTAGCAAAAGTTCCAGCCAGTGCTACGGCCAAAGTAACTCCGCTCCGCGTAGGATTGTGGGATACCTACGGTGGTTCAATGCCTTCGGGCTGGGTTCGCTGGATTAGTGAGCAGTTTCACTTCCCGGTGGAGGTTGTGTACGCCCCTACCATTGATGCGGGAGATTTGCGGAAGAAGTTTGACGTGCTACTATTTGTAACGGGAGCGATTCCGGGAGTTGAGCCGGGCCGAGGATACTCGCGAAAGGAACCCAAAGCCAGCGAACTTCCGGCCGAATACCGCGATCAGCTTGGTAAAATCACCGCGGATACCTCGGTGGTTGCCCTCAAAAAATTCATGGAAGAAGGGGGAACGGTTCTAACCATTGGTAGCAGCACCAACCTGGCTTACCATTTGAAATTGCCCGTGCGCAACGCGCTGTTAGAAATCATGCCCGATGGCAGCGAAAAACGCCTGGCCTCCGAGAAATACTACATTCCGGGTAGTATTCTACGGGTAAGTGTTGACCCTAAGCATTCGGTTAGCTGGGGAATGCCCGACGCTTGTGATGTATATTTTGAGAATAGCCCCGTCTTTACGATCAGTCCGGATGCCCTGGTGAAGGGGCAGATTAAGCCCCTGATGTGGTTTGATACCGCCACGCCCCTCCGCAGTGGCTGGGCTTGGGGCCAAGCCTACCTGCAAGGTGGTGTCACGGCTTTTGAAGCCAACGTGGGCAATGGTAAACTTTATGCTTTTGGGCCGGAGATTACCTTCCGGGCGCAGTCACATGGTACGTTTAAGATGGTATTTAATGCCTTGTACTCGACGGTCAATACTCCAGCCGCCCAGGCAGTTGGTGAATAATCTCAATCGAAAAGAAGTATAAACATAAAACACAGGCTTTTGTGCCTGTGTTTTATGTTTATAAATGATGTAAGAAAGTTTGTAGATAAGCTAACGGGATGAACGCTTAGATGTTTCAGCTAGCTTCGGCGCATTCTTCACCGCCTTTGCGACCGCATACCCCGCAGGTGGCCCCTTCGTTTTTCAGGAAAGGGTTATTGTTGGCGCAGGTACCTTTGAATTCCCCGTTCTTTACGAATAACAACCGGACGCTGAACAGGAAAAAACCAGCTAGTACAAAGAGTATGGATAAAAGAATTACAGGGAGCATAGCAGATGATTTTTCCTGAATATACAAATTTGTGGGCATACACAAAAATGGGTGATATTTTTTGATGAAAAATTTGTATCTAACATAGATTAAGGCTAAATTAGATTAGCTATCTCTAACCTTCAACCTCTTCCAAACTTATGCCTTATGATTACAGTAAAAAAAATATTAGAAAGTAAGCCAATTTCCTTCGTAATCAGTGTACCACCCACCACGAGTGTAATTGATACATTACACCTATTATCGGAAAAAAATATTGGCGCGGTTGTTGTGATGGAAGGCGAAAAACTCGTCGGAATATTTTCGGAGCGGGATTATGCCCGTAAAGGGATTATCCAAGGTAGAAAAGCCAAGAGTACTCCCATTATGGATGTTATGACGCACCATGTATTTACCGTTGACCCCGAGATGACCATGAAAGAATGCATGGAGTTAATCAGCAGCAAAAAAATCAGGCACTTACCCGTTATGGAAGAAGGAAAAGTGATTGGTGTGCTGAGCATCGGAGATATCGTAAACTCAATGATTAAAGAGCAGAAAAACCATATTCAATTTTTAGAACAATACATTACCAACGCCTGATCAAAAATGGCCAAGGATCTTATACCCCTCAATAACCTATCTCTGATTCTAGTACATGGCCTTACTTCTTGTAGGCGTTTTTGTGCTCGGCTATGTGCTGATTGCGCTTGAACACCCCCTTAAAATCGACAAAGCGGCTCCGGCGCTATTGACCGGAGTCTTCTGTTGGGTTATTCTTTTGGTCGGTTTTGATAGTATGCCAGCTTATCAAGCTGGCACCGACGGAGAGTCTCATGAATTACTCAATGAGGCTCTTTTTCATCATCTGGGCGAAATCGCCGGTATTCTTTTCTTTCTATTGGGGGCCATGACCATTGTGGAGTTGGTCGACGCCCACGATGGCTTCCGGGGCATTACCGACCGGATTTCCACCACTAACCGGGTTACTCTGTTGTGGGTCATTGCTTGGGTATCATTTTTCCTTTCGGCGGGTCTTGATAACATGACCACCACGATCATCATGTGTGCCCTCATTCGGCGGATCGTCAAAAAGCAGGAAGATGCATGGCTGTTGGGCGGCTTCGTTATTCTGGCGGCCAACGCCGGTGGAGCCTGGTCGCCGATTGGTGACGTTACCACTATCATGCTCTGGATCGGTGGGCAGGTTACTACCTTCAACATCATGCAGGTGCTTTTTATTTCCTCGGCGATCAGTCTACTCGTTCCGCTGACAGTTGCGTCTTTTCTTTTGAAAGGTACGATTGAGCCCCCGGCTAAGCATAGCAAAGAACTTGCCCATGACTCCGGCAAGACTACTGCCTGGGAGCAAAATGCTATGTTTGTATTAGGTGGAGTTGGATTACTATCGGTACCAGTTTTTAAATCACTTACGCATTATCCACCTTACATGGGAGTACTGTTGTCGGTGGGAGTTTTGTGGTACTTCACGGAGCTACTTCACCGTTCCAAAGAGCCGGAAACTAAGCATAAGTTTTCCGTCGCTAATATCTTGCACCGGGTCGATACCCCCAGTATTCTCTTTTTTCTTGGTATTTTATTAGCGGTTGGTGCCCTGGACACCTCGGGCCATTTGCGGTTGCTGGCTACTACGCTGGACGAAACCTTTGGGAATATTTACGTGATTAATACGCTGATTGGTATGCTTTCGTCCTTGGTTGACAACGTGCCTTTGGTAGCCGCTACAATGGGTATGTACCCGATTACGGAGTTCGCACCCGATAGTGATTTCTGGAATCTCCTGGCCTACTGTGCGGGTACGGGGGGGAGTATTCTGATCATTGGCTCGGCGGCTGGGGTGGCCGCTATGGGTATTCTCAAAATCGACTTCGTCTGGTACGCCAAACGTATTTCGGGTTATGCCTTACTAGGCTACTTCTCCGGAATTCTGGTGTACTATCTCACGCATTAAAGTGCTTCTTATTCCTATTCAATAGTTTACGGGCTGTTCGTTAGCGGACAGCCCGTGTTCATTTACGATCAATGGGATACGTTATTGATTTTATAAAATATTGATAACAAGCTAGTTATAATAATGGAGTCCTGCTGGTATGACTTTGGAAATAGATAGAGTAGAGAAGTATCACGTTGGGAATGCAACCATTCGGATGGCATTCTCATCATTATAAAAAACAAACTCCAACATAGACCATGAAAACACCTAGACTTTCACTCGTTTTGCTGCTTCTACTTGCTACCTTTCCTGTGTTTGCTCAATGGGATAAGGATAAAATGTACATGTCCAAAGAATTCTCCGAAACCTCTCTGAATGCCCTGAACGTCAAAACTTCGGGTGGCGCTATCTCGGTGGAAGGTAACCGTAGCAGCGGCGTACGTGTAGAGATGTACATAAGTGGTACTAATTGGAACGGCCGTACTATTAGTGATGAAGATTTAGAAGACCAGCTAAAAGAATATACCCTTATCGTACGTCGGGAAGGAAACACGGTAGTAGCTTCGGCTGAGCCCAAAAATCGAGGTAACTTCAATTGGAAAAATGGACTGTCTATTTCATTTCGGGTATTTACACCCCAAAATATCACGACTGATCTCGTGACGAGTGGAGGTAGTATCCGCTTGGCATCGCTGACCGGCAATCAGACATTCACCACCAGCGGCGGTAGTATTAAAGTAAAGGAACTAAAAGGAACCATAAAAGGGCGTACTTCCGGGGGCAGCATCGAGGCCATTGATTGCGCCGACGAGGTAGACCTGGTAACTAGTGGTGGTAGTATCAAAGCTCAAGCTATGACGGGTACTATACGTCTTAGAACCTCGGGTGGAAGTATTTCATTAGCTGAGTTGGATGGAAATATTGAAGCTAGCACCAGCGGCGGCGGGATCCGGGCCGATAAAATCAGAGGTGAGTTAAATGCCCGTACTTCGGGTAGCTCCATTCGGATGCAAAATCTGTCGGCCAGCGTCAATGCCCGTACCAGTGCCGGTAGTATCGAGGCTGATTTTGATGCCTTGGGCGAGTTTGTAACGCTATCTACCTCAGCCGGGAGTGTCAGGGTCAATATGCCTTTGAATAAGGGTATGAATCTGGATCTACGGGGTAACAAAGTTTCGATGCCGTTGAAAAACTTTACTGGTCAGCAGGATAAGGATCGGGTACAGGGTAGTATGAACGGAGGAGGTATTCCGGTAAAACTAACTGCTAGTAGTGGTAGCGTGTACGTAAATCAATAAGGTGCTGATGGCTATTAGCTGAGAGCCGTTAGCTTTTTTGTAATTACCTGAAATAAGTTGACCACAGACAAACTTAAAAAGCCACTGGCGGGCCGTTACTTAATTTCAAACAAGAAGAATCTATTAGCCGTGAAAAGGGACGTTCGTCCCCGAACAAAAGTGTCCTCATGCGGATACTTTTGTTGCTTTTATTTGGTGTAAGTATCTGATTTGTAGAGTTCAATTATTCTGGCACCGCTTTTATTCTATTTAAAGCAAGACCATACTTAACCTGAAAAAGAGCCCAAGCTATGTTACGTAACTATATTAAAATCGCTTTCCGAAATTTGCTTCGAAATCGCGTTTTCAGCTTCATCAACATCCTGGGCTTAGGCCTGGGTATTGCGGCTTTTGTGCTTATTTTGGAATACGTGAGTCTGGAAAAAAGTATCAATCAGTTTCACGCCAATAAAGACCAGATGTATCGCTTGCTCAATGAGGATGTGGAAGGAAACAGCTGGCCCGAAATGGCACCCGGTCTGGCCCCCGTAGCCAAGGATAATTTCCCGGAAATTAAGGAATACTGTCGGTTTGAAGAGGGTATAGCCCAGGGAATCGTGCAAAGTCCGGCCACAGAGGCCTCGTTTCGGGAAGAAACCATTGGCTATGCTGAGGGCAACTTCTTTACTTTTTTTAGCTTCCCGTTGATCAAGGGACAGCCCTCGACTTTTTCAAAACCTAATATTGTTTTCATCTCCGAATCGTACGCCAAGAAGTACTTTGGTGCGGACGATCCTATGGGGAAGATTTTGGTGCTTCATAATCAGTTTGGTAAAACGACCTATAATGTTGAGGGGATATACGCCGACATGACTGACCTGTCAGATATCCGCTACGACATGTTGTTTTCTCTGGAAACGCTCAGAAATCCGGCAAACTTGAATACCAACGATTGGGCCAATCTAGATAATTTTGATTCCGGATTTATTAACACCTACTTTCTGCTGAAAGAGAACACGGACGCTCAAAATCTCGAAAAGAAGATGAATGACTTGGAACGAAAGCTGAATGAAGAAAATGACGGGGTTACTCTGCGTCTTCAGCCTCTGACCAACATGCACCTGGCTACCTCCCTGAATGAGCCCCTGCAAACCACCGGAAATTTGAAGTATGTGTACATGTTGGCTAGTGTTTAAAACACCTTAAATTGTCGGGTATAATTTTGTAAGTTTAATTCTCGCATCTTCATTCTTGAATTGCCAATTGATTCTTTTTTCCTTTCTATTTTGCTGATTCATCCATTTTTTTGCAACGATTTCAACCTC
>JBDNFP010000095.1:0-21626 GCA_041689775.1 Spirosomataceae bacterium | reverse complement strand
TTGGAAACTTTTCTGGCAGCTATGCCGATTGCAGCGCCAACGCTGGTCGCCGTTGGGGCGGTGGCCGTTCTTGACCGTGTCGGAACTATCGCAATGGGGGCACAGGATGGGATGAGTATGTAGCATGACACCAATATAGCTAAATCAACCCATATAATCCATTACCACAAAATTGAGATCAAGAGCATTGACGATATTTATGAGTACGGCGCGCAATTAATTTTTACTTTAAACCTTTATAATTAGATTTTAATCCTCGTTGTTTTATCCTATACCGGAGCATAAATTAGATATTGGTCAATATTGAGGTATGCAGTAGGTTCGGGGCTATCCACTTAGATTTCTCTTAGATTAATATAGGTGTTATGTGTATTGGCTCCGGGTACGAAACGGGGCTTTTGATGTCAATTCATCGAGAGCCCCGTTCGCATTTTAAACCTTTTTGATCCTGCCTGTCTTACCGGTGGTCGGCCTCCCCGCTTCTCAATATCTAATGATATTCTGATCTTTTTAGGTTATAAAAACCTAAATGCTCCCTTTCTGGGTGTGATAGGCCAATATTCCTAAACAAAGTATCTTAAACCTGCCCAGAACCTATGAAACAATTCATTATTGTTTTCCTATGCTCCATTTCACTCCTCTGTCATGCCCAGATTAAACCCAACATACTCTGGATTACCATCGAAGATACCTCTCCTCAGTTTATCGGCTGCTATGGCGATACTGATGCGCGTACTCCGGTTATCGATCAGCTGGCAAAAGAAGGAGTCTGGTTTACGAATGCTTTCTCAACCGGAACGGTTTGCTCACCCAGTCGGTCAGCCATTATTACCGGTATTAAAACCTATGAGCTAGGTACCGGAAATCACCGGAGTAACTACCCAGTACCAGATTTTGTAAAAGGTTTTCCTTATTACCTGCAAAAGGAAGGGTATTACGCCACCAATAATAGTAAAACGGATTATAATGTAGCCAATGCCAAAAAGTTTACCGATGAAGTCTGGAATGAAAGCTCCGGGAAGGCTGGCTGGTGGAATCGTAAGGCAGGACAGCCGTTTTTTGCGGTATTTAATTTTAATGACTCTCATCAGTCACGTACGATGACCAATACCTACGAAGATTATACGAAGATGGTACTTGATGAATTGCCTGTGGAAGATATAATTGCTGAAAACGCATTTAAAATGCCGCCCTTTTATCGGGATAGCCCAGAGATGAGGAAGCAGTTTGCCCGGGTTTACAATTCCATAAAGCTTACGGACAATAAGATTGGAAAACTATTGGCAAGGTTAGAAAGCGATCATCTCCGGGATAGTACCATCATATTCTTCTATGCTGACCACGGTGAAGGTATTCCGCGGGGTAAAACAAATGGTATTGGCCTGGGGTACCGCGTTCCTTTTGTTATCTTGTTTCCTCCCATGTATAAGCATCTGTCACCTTGGGGAGAATCGGGTACAGTTACTGAGGAACTGATTGATTTTGAGGATTTAGCACCTACCTTAATTAGTCTGGCAGGAGGTAATGTGCCCGAGTATATGAAAGGCCGGATACTGATGGGAGCTAAGCGAAGCCCACAAACTGATCATTTAATACTTTCGTCTGATCGGTCGGATAATGGAATTGATATGGTACGAACCGTAACAAATGGGCAATTTGTTTATTCACGCAACTATCTGCCCTATATGCCAGAGGCGCGATATATACGCTACATGGAGATTGGCGATATCAAACAGCAAATGCGCCAAGATTTGGCAGATAATAAACTGAATGATCTCCAAAAAAGCCTTTTTGCCCCCCGCCCCGCCGAAGCTTTATATGACTTAAAAAATGATCCTTGGGAGGAATATAATCTGATAAGCGATCCGAAGTATAAGAAGGTAGTTAATAAGATGAAAAATCAACTGGAAGTTTCTATATTAAAATCAAAAGACATTCTCTTTTTACCAGAATACGAAATAGCCCAAATCTCTGAGACTACTACGCCTTATCAGTTTCGCATGGATCAAAAGCGATATCCATTAAAGGAAATTTACGAAGCGGCTGAGTTGTCGGGGAGAAGGGGAGTTGATGAACTGAGAAAACAGATAAAGTTTTTGGGTAGCTCCAATCCAATTGTAAGATATTGGGCTATTGTGGGTTTGAGATCCCAAAGTGCAGAATTACTCAAATCTAAACAAAAAGAATTGACCGCCGCCATGAAGGATACGTATGCTCCGGCTGGCGTCACTGCCGCTGCCATTGTCTATGAGCTATTTGGAGGGGTTGAGGCGGAAACTAAACTAAAAGAGTACAGCCGATCAGAAAACAGTGAATTGGCCTTAATGGCGGTCAACTACCTACTTTATGTGTCCAGGAAAAAACCATTCATTGCCACCATAAAGGAAGTACGTGAAAGCAGGGTTAGAATAGACGGTCAAGGCCCGAAGGATCAGGATGACTATAAGGTAAAGGCTGCCTGCATGGACTTTTTGGGTAGTCTTGGACTGGTTCCCAATAACCCTACCTTTTCAGAATAAATTAAACCAACAAGTATAATGAAAGGCAAAAAACTATCCGGTGTGATCCTAATTTTTTTGATTACTACCAGTCTCGGTGGTACTCTATTTGGTCAACCAAGAAATCAGCAACCCAATATCGTGGTAATCCTGGCCGACGATCTGGGCTACGGTGACCTTCGGTGCTATAACTCACTGTCTCAGGTTCCGACCCCCAATCTTGACAAACTGAGTCGTGAGGGCCTACGGTTTACGGATGCTCATTCAGGTTCAGCGGTGTGTACTCCAACGCGTTACGGCCTGCTTACGGGGCGCTATGCTTTCCGATCTCCGCTAAAAAAAGGAGTACTTGGTGGCTACTCACCTTCCCTAATCGAAAAGGATCGTTTTACCTTGGCGGATTTATTGAAGCAATCAGGGTATGCAACCGGAGTGATCGGGAAATGGCACCTTGGGCTGGATTGGCCACTTCTTAATTCTTCTGAGCCGCTGCTCGTTGGGAGTCCCGAAAACTGGCCAAATGGAAAAAGATTGAACATTCAAGCAGATTTGACGCGTGGTCCTAATGAACTTGGGTTTGATTATAGCCACATAATTCCTTCTTCCCTTGACATACCACCCTATCTGTATTTAGAAAATGGGAAGCCTACCTCCCGTCAGTTAGTTGAAATGATTGGGAACGACTCGCCAAGGGGAGTATATTGGCGAACTGGAATTGCCAGTATTGATTTTAAAATGGAAAACACGCTGGCACATCTGGGTAATAAGGCAAGGGAGTTTATTGTCCAAAATAGTAAGAATGAGGAGCCCTTCTTTCTCTACCTGCCACTTACTAGCCCACATACACCTTGGTTGCCCACCGAGGAGTTTCAAGGAAAATCAAAGGCCGGTACCTATGGCGATTTTGTGGCCCAAACGGATGATGTAGTAGGGAAAGTGATAGCTACACTGGATAGTTTAGGCTTGAAGGAAAATACCATTATCGTATTTACTTCTGATAATGGAGCCGACTGGAAGCCGGGTGACAAAGAAAAATTTCCGGCTCATAATGCGAATGGAGTATTACGCGGACAAAAATCAGACATTTGGGAGGGAGGACATCGTGTTCCGTTCATCGTGCGCTGGCCCGAAAGAGTACAAGGTGGTACAGTGGCTAATCAAACGGTCTGTTTAACGGATCTTATGGCAACATTTGCTCAGTTACTCAATCGAGAACTACCCCAAGATGCCGCGCAGGATAGTTTTGATTTTTCGCCAGTTCTTTTGACAAGAGATTACACTAAATCAATCAGGCCCTCTATCATTCATCATTCCATTAGTGGTATGTTTTCGATTCGGCAAGGAAACTGGAAATACATCGAGGGGCAGGGTAGTGGCGGTTGGTCGACTGATGAATCTACTACCAAAGAATTGACCAGCCAATTGTATGATTTGGAAGCTGATCCATCAGAAACTATAAATCTCATTAAGCAAAAACCAAAATTAGCGAATGAACTAAAAGAGCGGTTGGTTCGTCAGCAAGAATTGGGGTATACCAGTGCAGGTGCCATAAGGTAAGGAAGTTCACCTTTTTAAGTATTTTTGGATTTATACCTCTAATCAATCCTTCATGTCTTTGCTTCAATTAAAGTCTGTTTCAAAAATATATAATGAGCAAGTAGTATTATCGGATATTTCACTGTCAGTCCGAAAGGGAGAATGGATAGGGGTGGTGGGCGAAAGTGGGTCTGGGAAAAGTACTTTGCTCAATATTATTGGCCGTTATGTTGATGCAGACGAAGGTACAATCTCGCTTAAAGGTGAAAAATTATCCCGAGTCAGTGATCAGCTACTAAAAGGATACGAATCCATAAAACTGGTACATCAGGAATACGAGTTATTCCCCAATCAAACAGTACGAGAAAATATCTCCTACGCCTTACGGTTTTATGAAGCGGCCTATCGCAAACAAAGAGTAGATGAATTGTTGGCATTAACCCGGCTTTCGGAAATAGAGAACAGAAGAGCGAAGCTTCTCTCTGGAGGAGAAAAACAAAGAACGGCTCTTGCCCAGGCGATAGCTGAAACTCCCGAATTATTATTACTAGACGAACCATTTGCTCATCTTGACCAAAGGAATAAGCAAACCCTGGCCGACGCCATAGAGGCTTTAAAGAAGACCGATAAATTGACCTGTATATTCGTAACCCACGATGCGGGCGAGGCTATGGCCTGGGCCGACCGCTTGATCATCCTGAAAGATGGAATTATTGTTCAATCAGGAAGCCCAAAAGAAGTATACGAAAAGCCAGCGAATGCCTACGTGGCTGAGTTGACGGGCATGGTAAACCTATTGCCAAGTGATGTGGTTGATTCAAAAACAATGATACGCCCGAACTTTATCCGTACCACCAACCGGGAAGACAAAGCCAAATGGAAGGCAGTTATTACCAAAATCAGATTCAAGGGTGCTTCTTACGAGTATTACTGTACTACCTCCGATGGGCAAGACCTCGTTTATACCAAAAACACCAGAGACAAAGAACTTGGTGAAACGGTCCTGCTTACGTACGCACAAAGGAATCTGAGGATGGTGAAATCGTTGAACTTATAGATTAAACCCAAAAGAAAATTTAACCGCGAAGGGTGTGACATTGGGTGCGTTGCGGTAGGTTAGCCGATGGATAGCATCCAATCTGCCGAACTTAAAGATATTATCTATCCCGTAGCCAACCTCAACGTAGGGAACGTTGTTCATTACCTGAAATGCTTGCACTGGCGCCCCTTGCGCGTTGGTATCCTGTATTAAACTTAGGTTTTTGTTACTAACTCCCCCGTAAAATACCCTTCCGGTCGCAAGTAATCTCCATTTCAGTTTCCGGATTGCCGGAATTCGGTTGAGGATAAATCCTTCAAAATTATGTTCCACCCGCAGCACCATGTATCGATCACTGATAAACTCAAAGTAGTTCATCAGGTTGAATGCGTTCTCAACATAAAACAATGATTGATTCCCCAGTGGGGTATACAACAAAGGATAAGGAATTGTAGAAGGTATATAACCCAGCGTTAATTGGTAGTAAGTGCGTCCCCATATCCCGGCGCGTACCGACTGCTTTACATTCAAAGAAAATTTATGGTAATCAAAATCACCTTTTAGGAAATTATTTATTCCTAAGGTATACCTAAATGTGATGATGGGTGCATTACCATTTCCAATGCTTATCCTATCGTTATCATTTTGGAGGAACATTTCATTCTTCGCCCACCGTGTTTCTACGTTTAGTTCAGTAACCTCGTAGCGGTTGCGAAGGGGAGAATCACTCCCCAAGGTTGGATTGGTCCGGTAGGCAAAATCGAATAAGGGGTCAAAACTACGGTGTCTAAAATTAACCTGCTGGGTTAGTCCTTTCGAAATTTCTCTTTTGAAATAAGTCGTGACGTCCTTTTGCATGTAGCCGCGTTGGTAGGTACCAAAGCGCGAAAATGCCCCGAATAATGAATTAGTGCCTATGTTTTCAGTATTTATTCCGAGGCGTTCAAGGTCATTGGAATAGGAAATACCCCAAACGGTCCAGGGTTTACGAGATACAATATACTCCACCCCTCCACCGTACTTAAATACCTTATCTTTTGTGCCATACGCTCCGAATCCATTGACGATCCATTTTCGGCTGAACCTGGGATCAGTCTTAAAGCCTAGTCGGATGCGATGTCCTTCAATATTGTTATTGGCGTACAAAAATAAGTAGGGGCCAACATCTACATTCCAATCATCAATTTTCTTGTAGCCGTTAACCGCGATGTTCAAAATTTCGGTATATGTCCTGATAACGGGTAGGACTTTTAGTGAATCAATGAGATCAAAACTTAATTTTTCGGTTTTTGTAAGCGGTTCAGGGCGTACCTGATTCCAGTATTCGTTGGAAGGTTGACGGTAATCTTCACTAAGCTCAATAGCTGAGTCGTAAAACTTTTTATCCTTGGGTACAGTAATTTTGTAGTCTTGGTTGGCCGAATAAAATTTTAGGAGCATTCCGGCCGATTGATCCGTCAATTCTGCCACATCGATCAAAACTCTGGTTTTTGACGGTCCCCAGTTTATTTCATCATCCAGTAATTCATAGGACTGCTGGATTTTTATTTTTTCAATAAAATTCAAATTGGCAGTCTTATCAACATTCGCATCTATTTGGGTAATAGCATAGCTGATGCCATCGACCCAAAAGCTACCTGAAAAGGCCAGGTCCTGCTTTTGCCGGGGCTCAAAATCGATCTGATAATCATAGTTAGTACCATTATAGGCGCTGTCGGCGAGATAGTATTCGTAATACACCTTCCAACTATCAGCGATGGGAGAAATGAAGTCTTTTTCCAGGAGGTTTAACCAATTATTATAGAAGTTATATTGTTGAAAAGACGACCCTATTACCTGCGAGGTGAGGCTGCCGTCGGTCAAACCAACTCCCGCTATTTTGGTCTTTTGGACAATTTCCTTTTTCTTTTTGGGATTACTTCGAAAGTAAACGTCCGAAATAGACTCTGAGATAAAAATGGGGACAATCGTTTGCCCATCTTCCCCCTTTACTTCATCGAATTTCTCCACCAGATCAGTGATTTTCTGAACTGACTTTCTTTTCCGGAATTTGTCGGAAAAATTATCAATGTCGATCTGAATTTTGGTGTAGCTACTATACTCGTAGGCCGGAACATTTTCTGGATTATTCTTAGGACGTTGGGCTACTACTTTTCTCAGGATTGGGTAGGCGGGATTTTCACCAGCGTAGATCTTTACTTCCTGCAATTGAAATACCGAAGGTGTTAGTTGTATTTCGATAGTTTGCTCGACTTTATTTTGTGTAATCGCCTTCGACTTGTTTAGATAGCCAATGTAGGTGATGGCCAATGAGTCGGCGGGAGGAGTAAAAAGGATCTTAAACTTTCCGTCAAAATCGGTAGTAGCACCGGATAGAGTACCTTTCACGGCAACATTAGCAAAAGGAACAGGATCGCCGGTAGAAGCATCTGTTACAATCCCGTTGATGGTACGCAATTGTTGTGCGTAGGTATGTTGTACTTTGAAAGTAAATAAACAAAGTACAAAAAGTAGTAATTTTCTCATGTTGGCATATTACAGATGGTAATATAACCAAAAGTAGAGTCGGAAGTTCCGTTGGAAGGCCCAATCGTAGATTTACTGTCCGTAATGGATAAATCAAATAGGAATAAGAAAATAAATTATTAGGACGTTGCTATGCTTTAAGTCAGGTGTTGCGGCGAATCAGGCATCTTAAAAGCTCACCGGATGACGAATAAAAAATGGTGTGGATACTATGCCAGTGCACAACGCATGCGGATACATGAAATAAGGATGAATTGATGCCTACTTTTGGATAAGCTCCGATTCTTAATAACAAAAGAAAGAAAAAGTGAGGTAAGGAGGAAGAACGACTTAGTAAACGGTAATCAAGGCAGGGAAATAGTACTCGCGTTTGGGTAGTAGAGGGATGAGAAGATCCTATTCAAGTACTTCATTATGCAGGGTAGTGGTGGGCCGGAATACATACACATCCAAGACAGCCTTGGGGCGAGCCAGGTACTCGCGGAATAATGTTCTAATTGAATATCCGTTGGGGACGTCCTGGGCAGCGAACGAAATGGCATTTATTTCTTCGTGTTGAGCGATATAAAGGGCCCGGGCGTTGTGGAAGTCCTGGGAAATAATCGTGATATCCTTTTCGTTAAAAACCTTTTTACAACGCACTACAGAATCAAAAGTTCTGTACCCGGCATAGTCTAGGATCAGGGCCGTTTCGGGTATGCCAAGTTTCATTAAGGCCTTTTGCATATCCAAAGGCTCATTGTAATACTTTGAATCATTATTTCCACTTAGGATAAGAAACTTTACCTTTCCCTCCTTAAAAAGCATCGCAGCAGCTTCCATCCGGTACTTAAAGTACAAATTTTCCTTACCCTCATTGGTGTTTTTACTGGTACCAAGTACAAGCCCAACATCGTTTGAGGGTAAAGATTCTAGTGAAAAATGGCTTTGAAGACGGGTACTTATCACCACGAGGACATTGCATAGTAAAACAAATACTACGCCAACAAAGGCCGTAATAATGAGTATCTTGATCATCCTTTTTACAGGTATTCGTTTTTTTATCAGCATTCGGTGGGAATCTCCATTAGTAAAGTACCTATGAATGGCAATATACCGTCTATTTATCTATTCAAATAGCCCCAGTTGTTTTTTGGTATTTTCACTCATTTCTCCCAGACTCTTCAAGGTTACCGGTTCGGAAGGTGCAGCAGCTTCTTTATTCTCCGGCTCCTCTTCTTCGGATTCCTCGGTGTTATTTTCTTCCTTTTCTTCGGGCAAAGACTCTAACCACTTAATATCTTTTACCTTATCTAGGGTGAGTTTATTTCCCATTGCTCTCCACCCTCTTACATCTACTACTTCTTCCACAAGAACCTTCTCTGTTTCCACGGGTGATTTAGCATTTTTTTGCACGGAAAATTCAAGTCGAGGGTGCTTATCGAGCGTGGCCAAAAGAAGTTTACTACCCTTTGAATCACTGATAAATAGGAATTTTTTATCGAGCGTAGAAGTCTCTATCTGAAAACGCTTAATATAATTTAGCTTTTGCAAGCTATCATAATAAACGGCGGTGATGATTCTTTGCGGTTCAAACTTACAAAGGACAACTATGTCGTTGGGTTCGAAATGATTGGTGAGATCGAAGTTAGTTAACTCGTATGAACCTTCCTTGTAGATGACCAGGATAGAATCATTGGCATCGAAGTTGCCCAAGTACTTGCCTCTTTCATCGCGATTTAACCTGCCAATTGTTTTATCGTACCAGATATCAACTCCACCTAAGGTAGATCCTCCCGCCTGTTTTAAGACAATTTTGCGAACGGGATACTTTGTAAGAATGTTTCCATTGGCACTGCGATTCTTGATTAACAGATCCGCAAAATTGAAGTCGAATTGCTTCACTTTTGCTTTACTCTGGGCAGTTAAACTAACCGTGATGATTTCAGCCTCTCCGTTATCATTTGCCGTAAAATAGGTGATTTTGGATCGTGGTGTGCCTTGGGTAAGGTCATATTCACGGTCGCGGGTTACGGCCGTAACCTGGAATCGTTTCACGTAAGAAACCCCAGATTTACCTTCGAGGTACACCACGTTATATACCTTCCGCTCGTCGTTCTTTACGAATACGGAGCAATAGATAATGTCTTTCCCGACAAAGAGTTTATCCTGAACTTTGGTAACGACGCATCGACCATCCCCACGGAATACAATGATATCATCAATATCGGAACAGTCCATGACATACTCGTCTTTTTTGAGACCGTAACCAATGAAGCCATCAGCACGATTAACGTATAGCTTTTGATTATTCGCAGCCACGATATTCGCTGAAATCTGGTTAAACGTCCGAAGCACAGTTTTTCGTTCGCGACCTTTTCCGTACTTCTTTAATAGGTCTTTGAAGTAATCAATCGCAAATTTTACTATGTTGGCCAAGTGGTTTTCTGTTTCGGCGAGTTCTTGTTCCCACCTACGCATCAGTTCTTCGGCCTTGAATCCGTCGTATTTTGAAATACGTTTAATTCGGATTTCCGTGAGGTTCAGGATGTCCTCTTCCGTAATCTCACGGTAAAAGTCGGGCTTATAGGGCTCCAAGCCCTTATCGATTGTCTTGATAACGTCTTCAAACGTTTCGCATTCTTCAATATTCCGGTAGATTCTATTTTCAATAAAAATCTTTTCTAGCGACCCGTGCAGTATCTTTTCGAGTAAGGATAATTTCTTAATCTCTAATTCTTGCCTAAGGAGGTCTACCGTTTTGTCAGTGTTATATTTAAGAACATCAGTGACACCAATAAAGTGGGGTTTGTCTTCAATAATAATACAAGCATTGGGTGAAATCGATACCTCACAATCCGTAAATGCGTACAGAGCATCCACGGTAATATCAGGAGAGACGCCCGTTGCGAGATAGATCACTATTTCAACATCCGCCGCGGTATTATCAACCACCTTCTTGATTTTGATTTTTCCGCTATCGTTGGCTTTAATAATCGAGTCGATGATCGAGGTAGTCGTGGTACCATACGGTATATCCTTGATCAGCAGTATTTTTTTATCTTCCTCCTCAATCCGGGCCCGAACCCGAAGTTTGCCTCCACGTAAGCCATCGTTGTAGTTAGACACATCGATCTGTCCGCCGGTTTGAAAATCAGGATAGATCTCGGTAGACTTTCCTTTCAGAATATCAATGGAAGCCTCAATCAACTCACAAAAATTGTGGGGCATTATCTTGGTGGATAAACCCACGGCAATGCCTTCCACTCCCTGGGCCAATAGTAGGGGAAATTTTACTGGTAAGGTTACCGGTTCTTTCTTTCGCCCATCGTAAGAAAGCTGCCAATTGGTGGTGTCTCCGTTAAAAACGACTTCTTTGCCAAACTTGGACAGACGTACTTCAATATATCTGGGTGCGGCGGCGCTGTCGCCGGTACGGACATCACCCCAGTTTCCCTGGGTGTCCAACAGGAGTTCTTTTTGACCAATGTTTACAATGGCATCATTGATGGAGGCGTCACCGTGGGGGTGATATTGCATCGTAGATCCAATCACATTAGCTACTTTATTAAACCTACCGTCATCCATCTCGTTCAATGCGTGCATTATACGCCGTTGAACGGGCTTGAAACCGTCTTCGATGGCAGGTACGGCTCTCTCAAGTATAACGTAGGACGCGTACTCTAAGAACCAATTTTCGTATAATCCGGAGATGCCTACTCGTTCGTGTAATTCTCGGTCTTCAATGGGGCTAAAATCGTTGTTTTCGTCCATAAACAGAGGAGGAAAATATAGGTTTAGTAGTTTGTGAAATTATTAAAATAGTTTTTACGGGGTATTCGTCCGGTTCTATGGCAAGACCAATGGTTGCCTACCGGGATATTATAATTCCATTACGGTAAGCAGTTCGCTAATCATCATAGCGGTAGCACCCCAAACCTGATGACTTCTGATAAGGTAGTGTGGAGCCTGAATGGTTGTATTCCGAACAATCATTTCACTGACGCCAATAATCGATTTATCCTGAATTTCCCTCAATGAAACTTCCACTACCTTTTCAACTTCTCGTGGGTCAGGGAAGAAATCGGGGCGGTAGGGTAGGTACCCAACCACCGGAAGTACATAAAAATTGCTCGGTGGAATATACAATTCACTAAGGACCCCCAGAATTTCCACGTCTGTTAATCTAAGTCCGATTTCTTCCTGGGCTTCCCTTTTGGCGGTACGTATCAAATCCTCGTCCGTTTTCTCAAAGCGACCACCCGGGAAAGCCATTTGCCCGGAATGCACACCATCGTAAGCAGGTCTTAAAATTAGCGGAAGGTAAATTTCGTCCTCGTGAGGATAAAACAAAACCAACACGGCACTTTTTTGGGTGCGTCGGTTGGGTTTCATAGTCAAACGAATATCTGATTTGGCCAGCATTTTTGCATGGGCCTTTTCGCCTGGTAAAGGCGCGGTAAACTTTTGCCTTAAATCATCAACGAATGTGTTAAAGAAAACTGCTGACATAGAATTGATCCACTCATAAACACTCAACAAACATCAATTTTACTAAAAATGAAGGAGAACTGCACCATGACCGATTACTTTCGGTAGTTCAAAATTAACTGTTCAGCACAACGCTCCCCGTCCATTGCGGCTGACATGATACCTCCCGCGTAGCCTGCCCCTTCACCACAAGGATAGAGTCTTTTGATCTCGGTATGCTCACAAGTTTTTGGATCACGCGGTATTTTTACCGGTGAGGAAGTCCGACTTTCAATCCCGATGAGCTGTCCGGTATTGGAGGCGTACCCCTTCATTTTTTTATTAAAATCCTTCAATCCTTCCCTCAACGGAACAGCAATGTGCTCGGGGAGTACTTCATACATATCACTTGAAACAAGCCCGGGCTGGTAAGAAGTATCGTTCAAGGATGCAGAGACCTTACCTTGAATAAAGTCTGACGCTAGTTGGGCCGGTGACGCCTGTCCGTTTCCTGCCATTCTGCACGCTTTTTGTTCAATTTCGCGTTGCAATTGAAGCCCGGCTAATTGTCCGTAGCTAGCATACTTTTCAATATCCTTGTCGTGTATGGCGACTACTACCCCAGAATTGGCAAAGCGGGAATCACGCCGTGAGGGTGACATGCCGTTTACTACCAATTCTCCGGGGGCCGTGGCAGAAGGTACTATAAAACCTCCTGGACACATGCAAAAGGAAAAAACGCCCCTTTGAACACCCTTATGATAAGTTTGGGTTACGAGGCTATACGACGCGGCGGGGAGGTAAGGTCCTCGGTCTGGCGAACAACGATATTGAATGGAATCAATGAGTTTTTGAGGGTGTTCTAACCTTACTCCAATGGCAAAAGGCTTGTTTTCGATCTTTACTTCCCGTTTTTGGAGCAGTTCAAAAATGTCACGCGCGGAGTGTCCGGTAGCCAAAATAACGCCAAGTCCGGTAAACTCTGTTCCTTCGGAAGTCACCACTCCCTTTATTTCGTTTTGTTCGATCAGTAAATCATCCACCCTGGTGTCGAAGTGGATCTCACCGCCGGCTTTGATGATGGTCTCCCGCATTTCTGCGACTATTTTCGGTAGCTTATTGGTGCCAATATGGGGATGCGCCTCCACCAGAATATTTTCACTGGCACCGTGCGCCACGAAAATTTCGAGTACCCGGCGGATATCCCCACGTTTGGTGGAGCGAGTATACAGTTTACCATCGGAGTAAGTACCGGCGCCACCTTCCCCAAAGCAATAATTTGAATCGGGATTTACGATGTGGTGTTTATTAATAGCAGCAAGGTCACGGCGGCGGGCCCGTACGTCTTTTCCTCTTTCGAGGATAATGGGTTTGATGCCTTGCTCAATCAGCCGTAAGGCGGCAAACGTACCCGCCGGACCACACCCCACAATGATTACCTGTGGCTTACTACCAACATCAGTGCTAGGCTTTTGGTAGTCAATAAAATTGGCAGGTACTTCGTTGACAAAAATATCCACCTCAACGTTTACTTTTACTTGCCGTCCGCGGGCGTCAATTGATTGACGGGTTTTTCGAATAAAAACACCGTCAGTTTCCTTGATTCGTAATTCTGATAGAACATGGGATTCAAAAGTCGGTTCGTCCAGAGCTACCTCAGGAGAGAGAATAAATTGTTTTGTTGTATACATAGGAAAGGGATTTATCCTTTAACAGCCGCAAATTTACACAAAAGAACTTCTAAATTTTGGTGTATTGATAGGCCCACCAAATCAAGACAAGTTGGATGGGTAGCCTTCCCCAGCGAATGAAGGGGGAAATGCTTTCAAATTTGGGATCATAAGCCATATAAAGATTGGCCGGAAAAACGGCAATTAGTAACAGGATGATACCCCAAGCGGCCCAGAGTTTTGTGGATGGAATGAATAGTAAAGCACCAAAAATAATTTCTGCAACGCCGGATAATGCCACGAGCAAGTTTGGGTTTGGAAGGTAGGGCGGTACAATTTTTAAGAAAAAACCCGGTTTTACAAAGTGCATGACCCCGGCCAACAAGTACATGAATCCCATTAAATAAACGCCCATAAAGTGGTAGGATAGAAGGTTAAAAGAGTAGAATCAGAATATTCGCCAATATTATTATATTACCATCAAAAAGAGAAAAAATGACTGATTTTTATAAAATAGATGATCTGTTAACGGAGGAGCACCGCCTGATAAAAAAGACAGTAGCTGAGTTTACCGATAAAGAAATAAAGCCCATCATAGATGGTTATGCGCAGCGGGCTGAATTCCCTCACCATCTACTGGTAAAATTCGGAAGCATTGGAGTTTTGGGTACTACCATCCCGGAATCTTACGGCGGAGCCGGGGCAGACTACATTAGTTATGGGTTGGTTTGTCAGGAAATCGAACGGGGAGATTCGGGTATGAGGTCAACCATTTCGGTCCAAAACTCGTTGGTTATGTGGCCTATTTATAATTTCGGTACCGAATCGCAAAAGATGAAGTATCTGCCCAAGCTGGCATCTGGGGAATACTTGGGCTGCTTCGGATTGACCGAACCAGATTTTGGATCAAACCCGGCGGGCATGAAGGCCACCTTCACTGACGGAGGTACTCATTATGTATTAAACGGGACGAAAACATGGATTTCCAATGCCCCGTTTGCGGATATCGCGGTTGTTTGGGCACGAAATCTTGACGGTCGGGTTCAAGGCCTGATCGTTGAGAGAGGAATGGAGGGTTTTACCACCCCGGAGATAAAAGATAAGTGGTCGTTAAGAGCGAGTGCAACGGGTCAATTGGTGTTTGACGACGTAAAAGTCCCGAAAGAGAACGTACTACCCACGGCCTTGGGAGTAAATGCCGCCCTCCAATGCCTAGACCATGCCCGTTATGGTATTGCATGGGGTGCCGTTGGTGCGGCCATTGATTGCTACGAAACTGCCTTGAAATATGCCAAGGAAAGGATTCAATTCGATAAGCCCATTGCCGCATTTCAGTTGACCCAGAAAAAACTGGCCGAAATGCTGACTGAAATTACCAAAGCACAATTAGTAGCCTGGCGGTTAGGTACCCTTAAAAATCTGGGACAAGCTACTTCTGCCCAAATATCACTGGCCAAAAGAAATAACGTAGAAATGGCCTTGCAAGTGGCCCGGGAAGCGCGACAGATTCTGGGCGGAATGGGCATAGTAGGGGATTTTCCCATCATGCGGCACATGATGAACCTTGAATCGGTCGTGACTTACGAGGGTACCCACGATATTCACTTATTGATTTTAGGGGCTGAAATTACGGGTATTCCGGCGTTCAAGGGCTGAGGTTGGGAGCTTACTTTTGGCTACCACTTAGCATTTTGGCAATCGACTTTTTGAGCTCTTCCGTCTTATGTTTTTTCTGTAATACCACGGGAGCGGCCATACGATCCTTGCAATCAAAAAGGGCGCATCGCTCACAGGTTTCATTTACACTTCTTTGTGGAAGGTTTGGGTCATTTAGAAAGGCTATTTTTCGACGAACCTCATCGTTCAGGAATATCCCCATCGAAACGCTAACATTCAGGTTTTGGGTGGTTGATACCTGGCTGGCGAAGCTTACCATGAGGTATTCCTCTCCGGTGTCTATGTACTTGGACAACTGACCTTTACAAAGTGGTTGAGTTAGCTTAGTATTTTTGGCTGTGTCGGCTAACTCCTGCAAAATAGTGAGTGATAGCCACCGGCGGCAATAATACTCATCCTTTACGGTATGCGGTATGTGTTTCCGCGCAATGTGCATCTCCTTAGTGAGATCAAATTGATTTTGGCCCGCAAAGTTATTGAAGCGCAGAAAAAATATCTGGTTGATTCCAAAGTGTTTAGGTAGGATGTTACTAATTCGGTAACAAAAGGATTCCGGGGTAGTATTGAAATGCCGGATCATTTCCAGTAAGCGTTCGGGTTGCCAGGTTTTGATGGCTACAAACTCTTTTAATTTTGGCACCAATAGGGTCCTTCTGATAATAATGGCACTGGCAAAATACGATGCCTTAAAATTATTCAATAATTGCTCAAATGAATCAGCCTCCACCAACGATGTGGTATAGAGCCGATTTTTCAATTTCAAGTACTGATACCCTATTTCTCTACCCAGTATAAATGATTGTTGAACGGAGGTAAGTCGGTTATTTATTAAAAGCCTGTTACCATTTGACCGAGGAATCATCAACGATCTAACCGCCTTAAATTCAGGATTTGAGGTTTCATTGATGGGCTCGATAGAGTAGTGGTAGGTTTTCTCTAATACCTCAATCAGGTATTTTTGATCTAATATCCGATCATCCTGAATTTTTTGGTCTGAAAGAAATTTTTCGGCGGCGTTCTCTATTTCATCAAAATAATTGTCGTGCATCTCTTGGTAGGTGCGGAGGGCAGAAAAGTAAAATTGCTCGACGGACATATTATAGTTGCGGGCAATTTCAATCAACGTCCCGATGAACGCGCTCACTTTGGTGGGGGCATCGGAGAGCATTTCTAAAAGCGTAGAAGAATCAATCCCAAAAAGGTCGAGCGGGAGTTCAGTCAGTATATTGGAGCTCAGTAGCTCCGAAATGGGTTCTAGTCGCTTGTTGAGTTTCAGGGATACCAACGAATCATAATCAACCCCCAAGGCATTGGCTAACGCAATAATTTTATCAGACTTGGGGTATTTCTTGCCTTTTTCTATTTCGTTAATGTAGGAAATAGACAGGCCAGATTTCTGAGATACTTCACTAAGCGAAAGTCCCTGATCTACCCGGAGCTGTTTTAGTTTTAAGCCAAATACCAGCTTTACATTGTCAGTATTGATTGCCACAATTTTGATGATTAATAGTATGCAAAGGTATAAAGTTAATGCTTGGCAAAGCCTCTATTGAAAAAATCCTGTTCTGGTTTGCAATAAAGAATAGTATGTTTGTGCCTCCCTTATGATAGCTCATTCCGTGAAAAAAATTCAATTATTTCTCTTTCTACTTATTTCAATATCATCGTGTGATTTTGGAATAAACCTTTCTGGTATTGATTCTGAGCATCTTGCGTTGGGAAACCCCTCAATGTCTAACGCAAAAGACCCGAATAACTATACTTTAATCAAAGACCAGTTTGTAGTTTCTTACAACCGATCACGACTAACCCCAAACTGGGTGGCCTGGCATTTGGATAATTCCTGGATTAAAGAAAACATAGAACGAGACGGTTCGTTTAGTGTCGACGAATCGCTTCCTAAAAAATGGAAAAGAGCAACGCCAAGTCAGTACCTCCGTTCCGGTTTTGACCGGGGCCACCTATGCCCGGCGGCCGACCGAACCCGAACTACCACTGATCAGGAAGCTACTTTTGTAATGACTAATATAATTCCTCAGGCTCCTTTGTTGAACCGTGGGCTTTGGGCAGATATTGAAAAGAAGTGCCGCAGCCTGGTCAGAAGCGGCAAAGAATTATACGTGTATTCTGGAACGAACGCCATCGGTGGTACCGGGGAAAATGGTTACGCTGACTTATTGATCGGGGGCGTGGTGGTGCCGGGTTATGTGTGGAAAGTTATTGTGGTATTGCCCAACGGTAACCGAGATGCTTCCCGAATTGACGAAAATACTCAAATCATAACCCTCCTGATTCCAAATCGAGACGAGTCAAACTACGAGGATATGGATGATTTTGTGGTGAGCCTGAAAGAACTTGAAAGTAAAACAAAGCTTTCGTTTCTACCAGCTAATTACGGCGTCGATCTGGTAAAACAAAAGAAATTTAATTTCGATGGTGAGTTGAAACCCAAAGCCGATAGCCCCTGCGGGGTTTACAATTCCAAAACTACCTACAAAGGAAGCCGGGGAGGATGTTACTACCTGTCGAAGGATGGGAAGAAAACCTATGTAGACAAGAAATACTGTAATTGTTAAAAGCTAGCCGATAGTCACTCATCAGCTAGCCATTTTTGTTTACAGTGGTAGATTATAGGCTTTACGCACCTCTTCGTAATTTGAAAAATCGACTTCTGCGCTCAGACGGGCATTTTGAGCAGGAACAAAGACAAAACGGATATCTTCAAAAGAAATTCGTTTGAAAACTCTTACCGTACTTAGCCGAATCGTGATCTTATTGCTTTCAACTTTGTAGATGAAAAGCATATCATCAACTTCGGCGGTGGAGAGAAGTACCTTACCGGGTACCTGATACCAGAAACTATTTCCTTTTACGTAGCAATTGACAATACCTTTTTCAATCTCATTGGCAGTATGGTTGGCAGGGACCGCCGGAGTGAATTCAAAAAGCCCCTGGGAGCTAGAAAAGGAAAGTCCAAATGATATTTGAATAGCGCCCGCGGGGTTTCCTTGGTCGCCTTTGGGGCCGGCTGGTCCGAAAGGTCCTTGTGTACCTGCGGCCCCGGCCGGACCAATGGCCCCGGCTGCCCCCTGCTCGCCCTTCGGCCCGGTTGGTCCTCCGGGTCCTTTACAACAAAGGAGAAAGAATGTACATCCAATGAAACAGATGGATAGTAGTTGACGAATCATACGTACGGGTTAGTTAATGTTTAACACCATGAAAATAGTCAACAAAAAGATCAAAAAGAAAAGTAGTGGCCTTGGAGAAGTTAGAGGAAGTAATCGATTGATGGGTATGTGTAGAAAAGAGGTATGTACTTTGAGTATGATTTATCTATAATCATTTCATTCATCAGGTGCGTACGGCCATGGTTTTGATCCCTATGATCTGATCTTGGGCCTGCCCAATCAAGTACAGTCCTACCTCAATTTCACCCACTTCGAAGTACTGAATATGGATCAGGTTAGCCTCAATCATCTGTTTAATTTCAATGAATCGGTTGGTGCGATCTTGCTCCTCTTCAGCATACCAATCTTGCATCGTCGTAACCAACGACCAAAAGATGGAGGGTTCCCGTTCGCGCACAATGGAGTCGAATTCCATGCCAAAAAGTAATTGTAGTGATTGGGTAGTCAGCGGGGTACCCGCCGAGTAGTTGTAGCAAAAGAAGTCAATTGGCAAATCTGATTCGCTGGGATACAGCAGGCAATCCAGCAATGGCAGAAGTCTTATTTGGAAAGACTGGCTAAATTCAGAGATAACAACCATAGGTAGGGGATATTATTGACTATTGAATGATTTTTTGATTTAAAATAGCTAATTCATTTAATCGATGAACAAATATAATAGATAAACAAGATAGAGTATTTTATTCTAATATAGCACGTTGTTTGATATGAAATTATGCTGTGGCTACCTCCTTCCATCATGTACTAATAGTTTAGGTAAAGTACCGGGATCAGTTATTAGGCTGGAAATGGGTTATTTTTTCATCAAGAAATGTAGCTAAAAGTGTTGAAGCGTCAAACTGATCATGGAAAAATTAAAAATCAGGACGGTTTTAACCTTGGTTTGGAGTATTTAACGGATAGGGAGTCAGCGGGCTCTTCCTTGTGTTACCACCCACTAATGATTTCCGCTCAGGTACAATGATTTACGTTTTTTTGATAGATTTTAGTGATTGAATTAATGAAAAAATAACCGGAAATTAGACTGTTGTAGAGCCTTTGTGGAGGAATTGAGCAGACCTGAAAGGGTATCATCGGCTAACGATGGACATAACCCACACCACAAAGTTTCACCATAAAAATACCCTGAAAGGGCGTGATAATATCATGGGATAATCCCCTGCAAAATATTACATCTACGCCATATTCAGCACCAAGCATTGTCAGCCGCTGATACACCCACTCAGTCACACCTTTAATATTTTGCCGGTAATTTATAATTATCTCTCCCAGACTATGACATCCTTTCAGGGTTTAAGGTCTTTCATGAGAAAACGCTGAATAGCCATCGGGCTATCTTTTGAACCTTGGGTCCAAGCTTACTCAATGAAAAACGAGAAGTTGAAGTTATTCTAATCCTCTCTTGTAACCCCGATAGGTGTCTCGACAACATGTACCAGGTGCCTACGATTTTAGAAATTATCATGGATAGTTTGCAAAAATTAGCGCTTACGAAGTAATAGTTCACATTATTAATTTGGCTAGAATAGTAGACAATTAATTCTATATCAAATATTTACATAGCCCTTAGGGCCAACCTGTAGAAGCTATCAGCTACTTGAATTCCTTTTCTACTAAATTTGTGATTACTAAGTATGAAACTGAAATGAGTACTGCGGCACATTCATCCCTAGTTGAAAACAAATAAAATCATTATCAAATAAGAGAACACATGACTCAAAAGCGAATATTTTTTACGGGTGGATCTGGGAAAGCGGGAAAGCACGTGATACCCTACTTGCTCGGTCAGGGACACAGAGTGATGAATGTAGATCTCGTGCCTTCGGATCATCCCGGGGTGGATAACCTGATCGCCGATATTACGGATTCTGGACAAATGTTTAATGCCATGAGTTCGTATGCCGGGTTAGATGAGTTGGAATCAGGCAATGGTATCCCGAAATTCGATGCTGTGGTGCATTTTGCTGCCGTACCCAGGATCTTAATCAATCCTGATAATGAAACTTTTCGGGTGAATACCATGGGTACATACAATGTGATTGAAGCGGCGGTTAAGCTTGGCATTAAAAAGATTATTATTGCTTCCTCTGAGACTACCTACGGTATTTGTTTTTCGGATGGACAAACCGACCCTAATTTTCTGCCGTTGGAGGAGGATTATGACGTTGATCCGATGGATAGCTATGGTTTGTCGAAGGTTATAAACGAGAAAACTGCACGTAGTTTCCAGCGACGGTCAGGTTTTGATATTTATGCTCTTCGAATCGGAAATGTGATTGAACCGCATGAATACGCGGAACTGTTTCCGCATTATTTTAAAAATCCGGAAGTGCGCCGTAGGAATGCGTTCTGCTACATTGATGCGCGTGACTTAGGACAGATTGTGGATTTATGTTTGGAAAAAGATGACTTGGGTTATCAGGTGTTTAATGCAGGAAACGACCACAACGGGGCGACTATTCCTAGTAAAGAATTAGCAGAACGGTTTTTCCCCGGTGTGCCAATAACCCGTGAATTGGGGGAGCATGAGGCATTATTTTCAAATCGCAAAATTCGTGAAGTCCTGGGGTTTCAAGAACAGCATAATTGGCAGAAATACGTAAAAATCGACTGATTGGTCGTATGGTAAGACTTTTACTGAATGTGAGCCTGAAAAATTAAGGTTAAAGAGCCAGACCTTAGTAAGCCCTGCCAATCGGCGGGGTTTCTTTTTAGCTATGCCCTGATTTATACTGCCGATTAGAGTACCGATAACCAATTGAATAATTTATAAAAAGAGGGTTGTGACCGTATTTTTGGGAAAGATATCTAAGAATGCCCAACTTATTACGCCTTAAAAATGTGGAAGAAAGTTGGAACCTAGTGATGCACTAGTTCACCACTTGCACCAACGGCAAAAGTATTGACCATTGGTGCACAAATCATTAAAAACCCCGAAATAAGCCAATTTCGGGGTTTTTGCCGAGAGGTTAGAATCAATTGTTTGTTGGGACATTTGGGACAAGGTTTGGTAGTGTAGTTGTCTTACCCGGTACCATTACCT
>JBDNFP010000094.1:0-3803 GCA_041689775.1 Spirosomataceae bacterium | reverse complement strand
TTACGCCACCAAGAGGCCGCTTGACCACAACTTCAAAAACGACATGGGTCGCTACATCACTTTTGATGAGAAAATACCCAAATGGAATTACCTGATCAAGCCCGGAAATTGACCATCTTATTTTTTAATCATTCCTTAGTGCTACAAAAGTAAATGGCTAACAAAACAAATCAAACGTTTGTTTGAATTAATTGAACGATTGATTTATTATTCCAAATGATCATTGGGAAAGTACCATTCCGCTACTTTTGGTGGTTGAGAAGGATATAAGAAAAAAGGGGCGAGCAGAACGGGGGAGAATCAGGTCTGGGCGAACCTAAATAGCAGTTAGATACCTGCTGATTAAATACTTAGAATGATACTTTAGTTATTCTGTTTATCGATTTCCAAAATGGTACCCGCAATATGCCGGGGTCCATTGGCCAGATTAAAATAGTAGGCCACCAATACGTGGGTTTCATCAAGTTGCACGGCCCAGGGGTAGCCGAGGTCGGTGGTTCCTCCGTCCGTACGGAGAATGATCTCGGGGGCGGTGGCGAAGTCAGTGCACTCGGCGTTGAGGATCCGGGCCCGAATACCAAAGGGGGCGTGGCGGTAACCGTAGGTAAGCAATACCCGTTGGTCTGGCAGGCGTAGGGCGTGGAGTGGGTGCCCCTGAAAGCCCATTTTTTGCCAGGGCTGAAACGTTTTGCCACCATCGATAGAGCGGGCGAGGCAGGCTTGGTCGTCTAGCTCGGCCGTGCGCAGAAAAGCCACGAGGTCGCCCTTTGGTGTTTCGTATATAGAGCTTTCGTTGAACGAGACGTTTTCATCAACGGCTACTGGGCACGAGTAGGTCCAGGTTAGCCCTTTGTATTCCGAGGCGAGTAGATGCGCGGAGGCTTTGCTGGGCAACAGGCGATCGTTGGCCGCTACTACCCAGAATATTCGTCTGTCCTGGCCTTCGTATAAAGCACCCCGGTTGTAAGCAGGAATGGGCTGTCCGAAGGGGTCAAGTTTTTTTCGGCCTCGATGTGGGGAGGGTAGAGAGGCCCCTGCCAGGATTGTCCCCCGTCGGTGGATCGCACCAGGTATCCCCCAGAAATACCGAACCGGCGGCATTCTGAAATGCGGGTTGTTTGAGATTGGATAAGCCCGCACCCCGGAGAAACGCCCAGCCGTAGCTGGTACACAGCAGCGTACCGTCGCGTAGTCGCAGTAGGTAAGGATCCTGCGAACCACCGAATGCGTGTGCGTAGATAAGGTCGGGGTCTGGAGTCCAGGTTTCACTGTCGCGGGAGCGAACCGCCACCAGAAAACTATTAGGATCCACGTGGTTGTTGCCTTCTTCGCCGAAAGCCCGGCGCTCAGGGGCCCGGCGGAAAGCCAGGAGTAATTCCCCGTTCTTCAATCTGACGACCGATGGAAAAGCCGCGTAGTACAGGCTGTCTTCGTAAATGACAACATCCTTTACCTTGCGTATCCCTGTTAGGCTGTCCGACTGACTTTGGGGAAATGCATGACCGAATAGTCCGGTTGTTACCAGCAACAGGGTTATTAGTAGATTACTGCCTGGGTATGTCATGTGCGTAGCTTCTTTTGTCAGGGTGTAGTTTCCTTGCGGAAGTAAAGGCGCGGCTAACGCAAATCTAACCCTGAGAGGTTGACTGGCCTGGCATTTTTTCTTAACTCATTTCTGCTCCTTTTTCGTAGTTGAGGTGGTACTTAATCTGAACTCTGGTACCCGTATCGGGCAAAATCCCCAGATCTTCTACTTCCATTTTGGGGTAGTCCTAAAATTGTAATGATAGGTTGTAGTGGGTGATGACAAATTTGATTGATTTGGTGTGTCGGTCGAGTTTTTTGAAAAAGAGAGACTCAAACGAACCAGTCTGGAGCAGCGCTGCGGGGGCATACAGAAAAACCTCTCGAGATGGTTGGTGTCATTCTTGGTTTTGCAGAATCGGTGCCGCTCGGCAGGGATAACCTTTTTGTATGCCGCCCAGTCGTCAGTGTAGAACGTGGCCTGCTGGCGGTATCGCTCGGGCAAAGCCTCCCACAGTCCTCTTGCTACGTCTTCACTCCGATCACCGATAAACAAGGCCACCACTTGGCGGCTGTTGCGATCCAGGGCTAACCAAAGCCATTGTTTATTAGACGTACGCCCAACAAAAGACGGCACGGGCCGCCCCGCATAGCTCATCGGCTTCACAATTGACCTTAACCAGTTCTATGTCAGTTTTTCTGCAATAGAACAAGCCAAGTCTTCGGGTATCTGGTCACACAACTCGTCCATGTAGGCGTAGAGCCGGTGCGGCTTGATTTCCATCACCCGGCACATAGCTTCCAGCGAGATGCGCTGGGCCAGCATCAGCTTGACGCGGCACTTGCATTCGCTGGACAGTGGTGCGCTTGTCGACGAACTGCCGACGGTAGTCCTTACATTTGAGGCGCGTCTTACCGTAGTATGTATTTCCGTTTTTTATCGCTCGGGCGCCCCCGTAGTTTTGTCGAGCCGCAGCAGGGGCAAGTGTCTTATAAGTACATAGCGCGTAGGTTTGACTTGGTAACCCAAAACTACGGCCCGCCTGCGGCTTTTTCTAATCGTCATTACTTTTCAAGTACCTTATTTACTAAGGCTTCTCAATGAGTTGTAGTGGGGATTTTTGAGATATAAGTCAGGCGTATCTATTCTTGTTTTATGGCTAGCTGCGCCCAAAATAAAAGATTGATTTTTCCCGGTAGTATGGACTCAACCATACAATCGAAAAAACCATTTTTCAAGTTGATCAGCTATTCTACTTCTGTGTTGGCTTTTAGTGCATAAAATTCCTGTTGTGGGCGAATCGACCTACGTTTTGTAAGGGCAGAGCTTGGGTAGGTAATACAACAGAGGCAGACGCTTTAACTATTTTTTGCGCGGAAGAATAAAGCCACTGTCTACTTTGGTAAATCCTATTTTGGGGTAGTAGTTCATGGCGTCTGGTACAGCAAGAAGGAGAATCATTGAAAGATCACCGATTTTTTCCTGAGTATGTTCAATCAGTTTTTTACCGATGCCGGTTTGTTGATACTCCATCCTGACCGCGAGATCGGCCAGATAGCAGCACCATACCCAATCAGTAATTGACCGGGTGATACCCACTAATAAATCCCCATGCCAAGCCGTCACAATCAGATTTGCGTTGGCCAGCATCTGCTCTATCCGGTCGGGATCTCCCGTGGGGCGGGGTAATTCGGCATTTTCATAAAGTTCTATGACTTGTTGGGCGGTGGGAATACGGTCAAAGTGATAGGTGATTTCCATGGTTCTGGGATTCAATGAAGAAATTCTTACTCGTTGTGCCCAATTACCGTTGTAGGATGGTATTCCGTTTATCAATTTCGGTAGGCCAAAACGCATTGAAGTCAAACACCTGCCTGACGTTCGCTAAGTAGTTCTTTCTCCAAGGCTTTGTAGGACTTCCCGGAAAGCATTTTTCTTTTTCTGAGAGCATACCGATCGTTGCGTTTAAGTCTTGTCTTAACCAAGTGTATAGTAATCCAGGCTAAGTACTAGAGACAAATTACTTTGCATTAAATGGGCTAAAATTAATATTCAGACATCGGCCGATGTTGGCCAAGCATCTGTTGACAGCGTATGCGAGCGTTTGATCGTCTCGGTAGTCCTCCGGCCTGAGCCACCCTCCTTTCAGATGTCTCCACATGGTCTCGGCGATATTCAGCTGAGGCGAGTAGGTGGGCAGACAGAACAAGTAAAGTCCCCTTTTCTGCCAGATCGGGATTCTGGCCCTTATGATCTTGGCGGTGTGTATGCTGGCGTT
>JBDNFP010000093.1:0-5815 GCA_041689775.1 Spirosomataceae bacterium | reverse complement strand
GTGCATATGTTGCCCAAGCCAATTTGGTTATGGTATTTGCACGATTCATTGGTGCAGTATTGTAGCAGTTTGTATTTGTCAAAGTCAAGATCCATGGCACAAAGTTACGAATCATAAATTATATACCCAGTACCGAAGTTTCATTACTTCCGAAAACAGGAAATACGGCTGATTCCTTATCTTGCAGGAATTAACTCAATTACCGTTTCATGAAGCTGTTTTTTTCTTCGCTACTTTTTCTTGGCCTTTTCTTCCCCTCGTTTGCCCAAGATGCCGAATATAATCTGATTCCGTTTCCGGCAAAGTTTGCGGGCGGAGAAGGAAGTTTTACCATTGAATCCTCAACGCAGCTGGTTTATAATATTCGAGATATCAAGCAAAAAGCCGCGGCAGTACTTCTGAGTGACTACCTGGAAACTGCCGCAAGCGTTACGCTTAAACAAGTACCCTGGACCACTACTTCGGCCAAAGGAAAGAACATTGTTTTTCAAACTCATACTCAGAAGAAATGCGGCCCAGAAGGCTATGTGCTACGGGTATTTCCTGATAGAATAATGATCGAGGCAGAAAGTGCCGCGGGCTATTTCTACGCCGTTCAGACGTTCCTGCAATTACTACCCACCGAAATTTTCAGTACCAAGGAAGTGGCTGATCTGAAATTGCAGGTACCTAGCTGTGATATTTTGGACCAACCCCGCTTTTCGTACCGGGGCCTACACCTGGACGTAAGCCGACACTTCATGCCCGTTGCGTTCATCAAGAAATACCTTGATTTGATGGCACTTCATAAGCTCAATACGTTTCATTGGCACCTGACTGATGATCAGGGCTGGCGAATTGAGATTAAAAAATATCCCAACCTGACTAAAATAGGTTCAAAGCGAAAGGAAACTCTCATTGGGCACTACTTTGAAAACTACCCCATGCAGTTTGATGGTCAATCTCACGAAGGATTTTATACTCAGGTGGAAATACGGGAGATTGTCAAGTATGCGCAGGCCCGGTATATTACCATCATACCGGAAATCGAATTACCCGGCCATGCCCTTGCCGCTTTGGCGGCCTACCCTCATTTGGGTGGGGAGCCTGATAAAAAGTATGAGGTAGGTACGAAGTGGGGGGTGTTTGAAGATGTATTCATTCCAACTGAGCCAACCTTTAAAGTATTGCAGGATGTACTCACGGAAGTGATGCTCCTGTTTCCCAGTAAGTACATTCACATCGGGGGTGACGAATGCCCGAAGGAAGCCTGGAAGAACAGTGAATATTGCCAAAACCTGATCAAGCGTCTAAATTTGAAAGATGAAGAAGGCTTACAGAGCTATTTTATCAAACGGATTGAAAAATTTGTGAACCTCAAAGGTCGGAATATCATTGGCTGGGACGAAATTTTGGAAGGCGGACTAGCCCCCAAGGCCACGGTTATGAGCTGGCGTGGAATTCAGGGCGGTATCGAAGCTGCCCGGCAAAAGCACAATGTGATTATGACTCCCGGTGAGTTTATGTACTTGGATCACTACCAGGGTGATCCTAACTCTGAGCCTTTGGCTATTGGCGGATATTTGCCTTTGGAAAAACTATACGGCTATGAACCCGTTCCGACGGAGCTATCGGCGGATGAGGAAAAGTATATCCTCGGTGCGCAGGCTAACGTATGGACCGAGTACATGTCTACTCCTGAAAAAGTAGAGTACATGGTATTTCCAAGAGCGGTAGCTTTGGCCGATCTTACCTGGACGCCCAAAGGTCCTCGAAACTTTGAGGATTTTTCCTACCGATTGAAAAGCCATCTCAAACGGCTGGACTACCTGGAAGTAAACTACGCGAAACGCCTGTTTGACGTAACGGCCGAAACCCAATTTACTGGGGAGGATGAGCTGCGGGTGAGATTAGATAAAATGGACTCGGAGAGTAAAATCTACTATACTATAGATGGTTCTGTACCTAGCACGGCTTCTATCCCTTACACGGTTCCCATTACTCTAAAAAAAACTACCACAATCAAAGCCATGACTACCTCGGGTGGTACCTTGGAGCAAAGGTTTTATATCCACAAGGCGAAGGGTAAAAAGTATACCTACACGACCTTACCAAGTGAAGGTTCAGATGGTAATGCAGAAAAGCTGACCGATGGAATCGTAGGACGGACGCCGAAGAGCCGGAAAGAATGGGTACGATTTAATAATACTGACTTGGATGTAGTGGTTGATCTGGGCGAAGTGAAGTTAGTGACCAAAGTGAGTACCAACTTTTTGAAGATACCTTTGGAGAAAGGTTTTCCGCCGACTTCGGTAGAGATAGCGCTTTCGCGTGATGGTAAAGATTTTAAGGAGGCAGTATCGCAGCCCATTAACTATGATCTGGAAGGGGCGTGGACCATTATTCCTGCCGTGGCGGGTTTTCGGATTGCTCGTGCCCGCTACGTGCGTATTCGGGCAAAAAATGCCGGAGTGTGCCCATCTTCACACCCCAATGCAGGCGCTAAAACCTGGTTTGCGCTGGATGAGGTAGTTGTAGAATAAGAAACAGGAGTATATCTGTTGCCCTAAATTTTGATTAAAATGGAAAAGTCACCCCCCGACCAACAACGACTTATTGTTGATGGGAAAATCTGGATTGAACTTGACGATAAGTTCATGGGCTTGGGCCGGGTAGAATTATTAGAACGTATTGAGTTCACGGGTTCTATCAACAAAGCAGCTCAACTCATGGGAATGTCCTACAAAAAGGCCTGGGGACTGGTGCAATCCATGAGTGAGCAGTCAACGGTGCCGTTGGTCCTGACCCAAACCGGTGGTGTTGCCGGCGGCGGTGCCAGTATTACCGAAGGAGCTAGGCGGTACGTGCAGGTTTATAAAGACTTACAGGTTCGGTTTCGTGATTTTCTATAGGCGGAACAGGATCAAATAAATCAGTGATTTTTTATTCGGAGAATTATAGGGAACCATTATATCTTTAAGGAAATAACGGTTCCCTATGAAAAACCACTGCCTGCTATTGATCCTACTGGGACTACTGCGTTCCGGTTTTGCTCAGAATACCGTACAAGAAATACCAAAAGACTCTGCTCGGCAACTCTCCGAAATGGTAGTAACGGCTTCCCGTACTCCCGAAAGTGTTATTAAATCACCTATTAGTATTGAACTGCTTGACAACCATGCTATCCGGCAGTCAGCCGCGCCTTCCTACTTTGATGCCTTGGAATACGTCAAAGGTGTACAGTTATTGACGTCCAGTTTAGGGTTTAAAGTGTATAATACTCGTGGTTTTGCCAATCCTACTAATGTGCGTTTTGTGCAGCTAGTCGATGGTGTCGATAATCAGGCACCCCATATAGGTTCGCCCATCGGAGCCACGCTTGCCCCAACTGATCTGGATATTGATCATGCCGAGATCATCCCCGGCGTGGCCTCTGTACTATATGGTATGAATGCGCTTAACGGTATGGTAAACCTCCTTACCAAAAATCCTTTTGAACATCAAGGTCTGAGTTTCCAACAAAAATCAGGGGTTAATCACGTTCAAAGTACTACGGCTTCACCGCATGTGTTTAGCGAAAGCACCATCCGTTGGGCCAAAGCCTGGCGCAACCGCTGGGCGGTTAAGGTAAATCTATCGTACCAGTCAGGTTATGACTGGATAGCCGATGATGACTCGGATCTCAACCCCAATGCTAATACTACCCTAGGATTGACGGGTCTCGCGAATCCTGCCTACGATCCTATTAACTCATACGGAAATGAGTCACCTAATCGCCGTAACCTGACCTTCGACGGGAAGCGCTATGTAATAGCCCGAACGGGGTATTACGAAAAAGAAGTAGCAGACTTTTCGATTAAAAATCTCCGGGGTGATGCTGGAATCTACTACCGAACGACGAATGGCTGGGAATTATCATATACCTATAGGTTCGGTCAATTGGATAATCTCTATCAACGCACCAACCGCTTCCGTCTGGAAGGCTACCGTACCGATCAGCACCTAGTATCGGCTAAGAATACTACTTTCCAGTTCAAGGCCTACGTTACTTCCGAGAACACCGGACAATCGTACAATATTCGTTCCCTGTCCGAAAATACCGATCGCTTCTTTAAGCCGGATAACGCATGGTTTGCTGATTTTACCCAAGGGTTTACTACCGCCATGCAGCAAGGAGTTACCGCACCTCAGGCGTTAGCCCAGGCGCGGCAACTAGCCGATACTGGTCGTCCGCAGCCGGGAACTCCTGAGTTTACGGCTATTAAGGATCGCCTTCGGAATATAAATAATTGGGATTTTGGCGCGGCTCTGCGGGTACAATCCTGGCTGTACCATGCCGAAGGACAGGCAGATCTTACCCAGGAATGGCTGACCAAGTGGCGGGAGAAGGCGGGCATCCACCTGCTGGTTGGGGTCGACTACCGTGCCTATGAGGTAGTACCAGATGGTAACTACTTCATCAATCCTTCAAGGGGCGATGCCAACCTTACTTACCAGAAATATGGTGGCTTTGTGCAGGCTACTAAATATGCCTGGAATAACCGTCTGAAAGTGAATGCTTCCCTGCGGGTGGATAAAAACCAGTATTTTGCCCTCCGGTTTAATCCTCGTTTCGCTGTGGTGTACTCGCCGGTGGAGGAGCAAAACTTCCGGGTGTCCTATCAGAATGGTTACCGCTTCCCTAGTTTGTTTGAAGCTTTTTCTAATGTAAACAGCGGAGGAATAAAGCGCGTAGGCGGTTTGCCCATCATGTCGAGCGGAATATTTGAAAACTCGTACTTCAAAACCTCCGTGGATGCTTTTCAGGCTGCCATTACAAATGACGTGAATTTGAATAGTCTTACAACCGCGCAGGCTATCCAGAAAAACAAAGGTCAGATCAGAAAAAGCGACTATACCTATATACAACCTGAATATGTCAATAGCTTTGAAATTGGGTACAAGGGTTTATGGCTCCAAAAGCGGTTGTATATCGATGTAGATTTTTACTACAACCAATACCGTAACTTCATGGCACAGGTGGAAATAAACCTACCCAAGTCGCCGACGGTAAACCCTGACTCTCTCGCCTTGGCGCTAAGTGACCGTACTAAAAACGATCGCTACCGCCTTTGGACTAATTCTAAAACTACGGTGTTCAATTATGGTACCAGTGCTGGTGTACGTTTCCGTTTCTACAAGGAGTACTCTATTTCGGGTAATGTATCCTTCGCCCGTCTCGACCGCATCACTCGTACCGATGGGTTGGAAGAAGCTTTCAACACACCCCGCTGGATTACTAACATGTCAGTGAGCAACCCGAACTTAACCAAGCATCTAGGCTTTGGCATTAGTATGCGGTGGCAGGAAGCATTTTTGTGGGAATCGTCATTGGCCACAGGTACGGTGCCCGCTTATTCCACGGTGGATGGGCAGGTTACCTACTCCTTACTAAAGCTACCAGTACAATTAAAGCTTGGTGGTACTAATCTCCTCAATCGTTATTACACCACCTTTCTCGCCGGACCCTCGGTGGGAGGCTTCTACTATCTGACGCTGACGTATGGGCTGAGATGACGTGCTTGTGTTTCGGTAGGCAATGAATAGTAGTTTCTTCGTAATCCTATATATAGTGTACCTCCTATGGTAAAGGCAAGAAAGTCTTTTTTCGTAGGTACAGCTCGATTAATCAACTATTCGGATCTAATTCCTCTTTAACCGCTCCGATAATCAATGTTCTTTGGATGATTCTGAGGGCTGCGAGGCGTGCGGATCATAAGTTGGAATCATTGTTTGTAGGATGTATTCAAATCTCTGCCTATCGGCGGGGATTTTTTTATGGTTGTAAGTTCTTGTT
>JBDNFP010000092.1:0-6094 GCA_041689775.1 Spirosomataceae bacterium | reverse complement strand
ATTGTGATTAAAATAAATTCTTACGAGCAACAACGGGAATTAGGTAGTACCGCAAAAAGTCCAATGTGGGCGATTGCTTTCAAGTATAAAGCCGAAAATAAGCCCGCTATTCTGCGCTTTGCATCCTATCAGGTGGGTAGAACTGGGGCCGTAACCCCGGTAGCTAACTTGTCGGCGGTATCTGAGCGTCAAAAACCGTACGAGAAAGTGCGAGGCGTACATCTTTCAGGAACCTATGTGAAACGGGCTACTCTCCATAATGCAAATGAACTGGAAAGGCTTGGTTTACAGGTAGGTGATACGGTTTTTGTGGAAAAAAGTGGAGAAATTATTCCTAAAATAACCGGGGTAGATGTTTCTCAGAGGGGGTTATTCGGTACTGAGCCCATTCATTTTCCACAAAATTGCCCCAAATGTGGTACCGAACTAGTGCGAAACGAAGGAGAAGTAGCTTTTTATTGTCCCAATGAACGTGGTTGTCCACCTCAACTGAGGGGGAAAATAGAGCATTTCATCCAACGAAAGGCAATGAATATTGATAGCCTTGGGGAAGGAAAAATTGAATTGCTTTTTGACAAAGGGCTTGTCCTGACCGTAGCTGACTTATATACTTTGGCCTACGATCAGTTATTGGGCCTGGAAAAAGAAATTTACAACGAAGAAACCGGCAAAAGTAAAAAGATAAGCTTTCGCGAAAAAACGGTTGAAAATATTCTAAAAGGGATCGACCAATCCAAAAAGGCGCCTTTTAAGAACCTACTATTTGGACTTGGAATCCGGTTTGTTGGGGCCACGGTGGCCGAAAAACTAGCCAGCTATTTTAAAAACATGGATGCTTTGATGATTGCCAGTTATGACGAGCTACTGCAAGTACCCGAAATTGGTGGTCGAATTGCCCAAAGTGTCCTTGACTATTTCGCAGAACCAGAAAATTTACAGTTGGTTTTAGGCTTAAAAAATGCCCAACTGACTTTGGAGACTGACGATAAGCCTGTGATAATGGAAGGTGAAGCGTTGACGGGAAAAACCTTTGTTATCTCCGGAGTCTTTCAGAATTTTGATCGCGAAGAATTGAAAGTAAAGATAGAAGCAAACGGGGGTAAGGTGCTTAGTGGGGTGTCTGGAAAGCTAAACTATTTATTGGCCGGAGATAATACGGGGCCTTCAAAGCTCGAAAAAGCCCGAAAATTGGGCGTTACTATCCTTTCAGAAGAGGAATTCTTGATTATGTTAGAAAACTAGCGGCTATTATTGGCGGAGGATTTTAACTTTGTGTACTCATTTCCGCATCATACAGTAAATACTGCCCTTATTCCTTTTTAGTATGTTATTAACTGATTCATTATAAAGCATGGCGTTAGACGAACGTTTCGTAGGAGTGGGAGTGGCCCTCGTAACTCCTTTTGACGAAGAGCAGAATATTGATTTTACCGGATTAAAAAATCTGATTGATTTTGTTTCGGAAGGGGGTGTTGATTACCTGGTAGTACAGGGTACTACCGGTGAAACTCCGACGACTACCCCCGAAGAGAAAAAGCTGCTACTCGATTTTGTGAAGAAAAACAACCCTAAACAACTACCGATTGTGTACGGATTAGGGGGTAACAACACAAGGGCCGTTCTGGAAACCATCAGTGCCACAGACTTCAATGGAGTTGATGCCATATTATCGGTCTGTCCTTTTTATAATAAGCCATCTCAGGCAGGTATTATTGCGCATTTTACTGCCATTGCGGATGCCTCTCCGGTACCAGTCTTGTTGTATAATGTACCAGGTAGAACGGTTGTTAATATGAAACCTTCTACCGTGTTTGAATTGGCAAAGCACCCCAATATTATTGGACTTAAAGATGCCTGCTCTTCCTTGGAGCAGTATATGGAAATTGCGTGGAAGGCCCCAAAGGATTTTCTATTGCTTTCTGGTGATGATAACCTCGTAGTACCTATGATTAGTATTGGCTGGCATGGCGTTATCTCCGTTATTGCGAATGCATTTCCTTCCGAGTTCAGGGATATGACATGGCATGCCCTCCAAGGACGTTTTAAGGAAGCCGCAGCTGGTCAGTTTTCCTTCATTGATTTTGATACACTCCTGTACGCCCAATCCAATCCAGTAGGTATCAAAGAGTGCCTCGCTATCAAAGGTATTTGCAAATCCGGGGTTCGTCTTCCTCTGGTAAAGGGCTCCCCTGAGCTCATGGAACAACTTCGGGTTGCAATGAAGAGGGAAGGTTTTATTTAGTAAGTCACTGTATACTTAAAAGCTTTACAGTATTTTCAAAGCAGAAGGCTGACGATGAGTCGGCCTTCTGCTTTGAAACGTCACTACTATTACTACCGAAAAACAGCGTTTCCGAATAGTAACTTTCCACTGTACCAAAATCCGCGGAACAAAGGGTTGTCAGCCATGTAGATTATTTCTCCCTGACCTAGTCCCTGAACTCCAAATATAAGCGTGTTTTTGAGTCGTTCCTTTACTTTTTGGCCTACAAACCCAGCTTTATAACCATCGGCTTCCAGATAGCCTACGTTCCATCCGTCCGTTAGGTAATCAAGATTATAAGAGCCGCGAATTAAACCATAATAATCATCCTTGTATCCGAAGGCCAGTGGATGTGTCTTATCCAGCTTTACCTTATAGATGCTTCCGGGCGTATCGTCGCTGGCTGATTCACGCTCGCGATTACCGTATACTTTCAAAGGTGATTCTTTCTCCTTTTTATCGTCGCTTTTTTTGTGTTTCAACGCGAAATCGGTCTTGTCGGCAAATACATTAACCGCTTGCTCCATGGCAATAATCTTACCGCCACCCCGAACCCAGGCTTTCAATTGGGTCAACGCATTTTCAGTTAAGATTTTTCCGTAGCTACCGGTTGGAAGAATCAGCACGTCGATCTCCTCCCAGGGTAAGCGACCAATATCATCTCCTTCTACTACTGATATCGGGTAATTGAGCTGTTGCTCAAAAAAATGCCATACTTCGCCAAACGCCAGGGGAGACACTCCTTCGCCACCCATTACTACTACTTTGGGTGCCAACATCGGGCTTACGTCATAAGAACCAAAGTCGGAACCAGTGGTAACAAATCCGGTTTGGGCAGGTGTAAGAGTTACCTTATGGGTGGTGGCTGCGTCCGTTACAATTTTGTCAAAATTGTTTCCGAGCACTTCATTTCCTTTTCTGGTAATAACTAACGTTCCCTCCTCGTACTTAACTCCGTCAATTTCGAATGGTACCCGAGAGCTACGTAGCCTTATTTTCTTTTTATGGAGTTCTGCCAAAAAGCGAAGGTCATCAAAGGAGTTCCATCGAGCTATATACGCATAAGGAGCCTGGGTAGGAATTGCGTTAGAAACGCCCTTTTCAGCATAAGCTACTGGGTTTAGCTTGTCTTTTAAACCATAGGCCTGCAGACCATAGGCGTAAGAGAGTCCCCAACTAGTAATATCATAGGTAATTGAATCCTCTAATTCAGGGCGAGCTTCAAACAGAATCTTCAAGAGGGAAGATTTCGGCTGATAAGCGGAGATTAACAAGTCGTTACTTTCAAACTTTACTGATTCATCGACTAGTGTACTCAGGTTTGTGCCTTTGGTGGATAATTCCTTACCCAATTGACCGTATTGAATCCCCTGTTTTTTTAGTAGTTCAACCAAAGCACGTACACGACCTTCGTCACCCTTTGCTTTCACGAGGTATGATTTGAAGATTCCATTTGGGTTGGTCATTGCTTTTTGGTGGAAATTAACGAACTCGTTTACCGTCTTTTCAGCCCTCGAAGAAATGGTTTCGAGCGTTGACATGCTGGTTGCAAAGTGGTGATCAATACGCGATCTTAACGTTAGGGTATCCCCTTCGTTTTCCCGGGCGATGGCAACACCTGCTCTTCCGCCGCCACCTTGCTCATAGGTCATACCGATAGCACCATTGTAGGTAGGCCAGGTATCTCCGTAGCTAGGATAAAATAAATCGTAGTTATTTCGGGTGAAATATAGCCAGCTATTTTTATCAAAATATTTGCGACTATACTCGCCTAAGGTATTATTGAACTCTCTTTGCCAGGCCGTGATATCTTTATGGAAAGGCTTGGAAGCAGGAGGGAAGTAGTAGGAACTACCGGAGCCCATTTCGTGAAAATCCGCGTGCAAATGTGGCATCCACTGATTGTAGAGCTTTATCCTCTGCTGTGATTCTTTTTGCAATTGCCAGGCCCAATCCCGGTTGAGGTCAAATAGGTAGTGGTTATAGCGTCCGCCAGGCCAGGGCTCGTTATGTTCCCAGGACCAGGGAGTAGGGTCCGTGTTAACCGCCATGACGCGGTTGTACCATTGAGCGTACCGGTCACGACCATCTGGGTTGATGCAAGGATCCAAAATAACCACCGTATTTTTGAGAATACCTTGGGTCGTTGCGTTGTTTTTATTCAATAACTCATACATTACCTGCATGACCGATTCGGAGGAAACGGCTTCGTTTCCGTGTACGTTATAGCTAAGCCAGGCAATGGCAGGTATTTTTCCTGAGGGAGTTCCCTCCATCATACCGATACTCTTTAAATTATCAGTACGAATGCCCTCAATCTTGGCGATATTTTCGGGTGTAGCGATCACCGCTACCATCAGTGGTCTACCCTCGTAAGTTGACCCATAAGGTATCAACTTAACTTGTGAAGGGTTCTTTTCTGCCAATGCTTTCACATAATCCACAATTTTGGAGTGGAAAGTAAACTTACTTCCTAAGGGATATTTTAGGAAGTTTTCGGGAGTCGGATTTTGGGCGGATACAGGAAGTACCATCCCAAGAAAAAGAAAGTAGAATAAGATTTTTTTCATTTCTTAATGTTTCTGGGTTTTCGTTAAGATATCAAAAATACCAAAAATTGTGGTTTTATCGGTTGATAGTCTACTCTCACTAAAAATATCAAAAATTGCAGAAAACCAAGTTGTTGTAAATCAGGTATTTTGAAAATAATTGCATTTTTTTTGTGGAGAGGCTTTGGAAATTAAAATCCAACCGCCCATCTTTGCATCACGTTAACGGAAACGGGAAACGTAAACAGAAAAAAGAAAAAAAAGTGTTCTCAATTACACGAAAATTAAGGGACCAGTCGGCCCATTCGTCTAGCGGTTAGGACACGACCCTTTCACGGTTGAAACAGGGGTTCGATTCCCCTATGGGTCACGAAAGTGACATCACGACTCAGAGAGCCCATCTATTTAGATGGGCTCTCTTCGTTTATTCTTTTAGTTGAAAATGGGATACTGTTGATACTAGTGGATCTAGTGGATCAAGACGACTACCCCAAGTGTCATATTTAAAGTACTATTTCCTACTTAGTTGTTCCATTTCGAATGCTATAATAAATAGTACTTTATATTGATTCCGAAGGTAATGGTTTTGTGAACTTACTTCACAACTTGAAACATTTAGTTAGTTTTATCCTATCAGTTTCATTGAATTATTATTCAATTGACTTAATTTTCCAAGTGTCGTTCTCTTTTACTAACTGATAAACTAAGGTGTAAGTTGGGCCAAATGAAAGGCTAACCGAGGCTTCATTCCTAGCAGTTATAGTACCTTTTGTTTTCTTCAAGATATCCAACGTAGCCGCAAATGTAGGTGGGTCCTGGGAGTTAAAGTAACGGTCGTAATCCTTAGTAGCAGCATATCCTTCCGCTTTAATATCAGACGACATGACACTATACTCCTTTTGTATCTGGTTCAGATAAAACTGACTAAATAGGCTAGTTTGCCTTAAACCCGCAAGGTGTTTTTCAAGACATTCCGTATCAATGGCGGTGGCATCTACCCCATCTAGTTCAAAACAGTTTCGCTCATCGGCCTGTTCAGAATGCTTTTCAAGCCAAACGAGCAAATTCTCGACTGTCTTTTCTGGTGGAGCACTAGTTATTGATTCAACTTTATTTACTGTTGAATTATCGGGTTGAGAAGGGGTCGTAGAGCAACTTATTAAGGTAGTGAACCCAAATAGAAGCGTTGCTGGTTTAGAGAGTAAGAAATAGACGAAACGATCCATAATTAGCTACAAGGTTTAGAGACCGAATTACGAAAAGAGCGGTATCTAATACTAAT
>JBDNFP010000091.1:0-41291 GCA_041689775.1 Spirosomataceae bacterium | reverse complement strand
TCGTGGGTCAGGTCGGCAAAATGGTCAGCCAGATTCGTGCAGGTGTAGTTGACTTGGCTCGAAAGAAGGTACTGGCAGTAAAGTTCGCGCGTTGTTTTCATCCCACAAGTTAATAAAATTTCAGTTTTGCGAAAGTCCTAGGTAAATAACCGTATCTATGACTTTTCAGGTAGGCATCCCCCCCAAAAAATCAGTTAGTTTTATACCCCCAAAGTAAAGCCCGGCCAGGAAACAAAACTTCTCGATGAATAAGCTACTTTACGCTCTGAGCCTGCTCGTTACTTTTTCTATCTATGGGAATATCTTACGACCCGTTGGTCAAAAGGATGGCAATCGTATCCTGATGAAAAAAGGGGTGCTGAAAGTAATGTCCTACAATATTCATCATTGCAACCCTCCTTCCAAAAAGGAAAAGATTGACGTGGTGGCTATTGCCCGGGTTATCAATCAGGAAAAGCCAGACCTCGTGGCTTTACAAGAAGTGGATATCCACACCGAACGCTCGGGGAAGCAGCTCGATCAGGCCCGTGAACTGGCTCGGTTGACGGGAATGCAATCGTTTTTTATGAAAGCGCTCGACTACCAGGGGGGTGAATACGGAGTGGCGGTGCTGTCGCGCTTCCCGATTGTAGATTCGGTGGGGTATTTGCTACCAAGAAACTCTGAACTAGGCGGGGAAGACCGGTCCGTAGCGGCTATTACGGTACTGGTGCCGCGGCGGGGAAAGGTGGTATTTGCCAGTACCCACCTGGATTTGAAAGAAGGTAACCGGCTCGCTCAGGCGGAGGCTATTGTCGATCATTTTAAGAATACGGCCCTGCCCATGATACTGGCCGGGGATTTTAACGCCCAACCGGGAAGTACTACGATCGACTACCTCGACCAACACTTTACGCGTACCTGTATGCAAAACTGCCTGCCCACCATCCCGGTCGAAAACCCTACCCGTACCATTGACTTCGTGATGTTCACACCCGGCAGAAATATCAACGCGGTTTCTACCCGGGTCATCTCTGAGAAATATGCGTCGGATCATTTGCCAGTAGTAGCGGAGCTGACGGTAAAGTAGGGAGTGGGTTCTTAGGAGATCAGGTACTGCTACAAAATCAGGTAGTTACCCGTCTGGAATTGCTTTTACCAGGTAAGCGCACAAAACAAACCTTCCCGAACCTGCTTATCTACCTGACTGCCATGTATGCACTCCGTAAAGCCCTTTCATTCCTGCTCCTGAGCCTTACTATGCCGCTGGCGTATGGTTCCGGCTTGGTTACTCTCGCTACTGTCGACACCCTACGTTACGACCGCGACTACGCCCTGCAAGCTACTATGCTGGGGTATTTTGCCCCGGATGGTGCCCGTAACCCTACGCTGCGGGCCAATAAAGGCGATCGCGTCCGGATCACGATTACCAACGGAGAGCTGATGACGCACGATATTGCCATGGAAAAGTTGGGCATCAAAAGCCCGGCAATTATGGAAAAAGGAACGACTACCAGCATTACGTTTAAGGCCGAGCAAAGCGATACGTATTACTGCACCGTTCCCGGCCACCGGGCAGCGGGTATGGTCGGTAGCTTTGAGGTAGTAGAAGGCTCCGTACTGGGTACTTCGGTAGCCGGGCAAGTCCCTACTTTGGGAGGACGTAAGCTGAATCTGGATTTTGAAACGGGTACTTTGCAGGACTGGACCGCCACGGGCGATGCCTTTACGAGTCCGTTGGTGAGTGCTGATCCCTCGCCCCTGCACGAAAAAGACATGAAGATTGGGTTCGAGGGCAAACATTTCCTGAGCAGTGGCGGCACCCAACACTATAAACTCACCGGTACGCTCACGTCAGTACCCTTCGCCGTCATCCAGCCGTTTGCGGCCTTCAAAGTATCGGGTGGGGCGTTGCAGGATACCCGCGTGGAACTAGTGCGGGCCGATACGAAAGAGGTCATTTTCAGCATTACCGGTAATGGCCGGGCTGGCCTGCTACCCGTGGTGGTAGAGTTACAGCCTTTTCAGAACAAAGATATTTTTATCCGACTCGTGGATAACGAAACGGGTATTTCCCAGATACCCTACATCAGGAACGACATCTGGGCGCACATCAATTTTGATGATTTTCGGTTCTACCCTAGTCGCCCCAGCTTTCCGAACGAACTCAAAAAGAACGACATCATCGTACTGCCCCCGCTGGACCCCGTTCTGAATGCGGGTTTGTCGGGTAAAGAAGCGGCCAAAGCTATGACCGTACCCGCAGGCTTCAAGGTCACACTGGCCGCCGCCGAGCCGGACATTGTGCGGCCCATCAGTTTTACGATTGATCCCAAAGGTAGATTATGGGTGGTAGAAGCGCATACCTACCCCATTCCAGCACCCGAAGGACAAGGCAAAGACCGCATCCTGATTATGGAGGATACCGACGGAGATGGTACTTTGGATAGCCGAAAGGTATTCATGGAAGGCCTCAATCTGGTGAGTGGTATCGAAGTAGGCATGGGTGGGGTGTGGCTGGGCGCCGCGCCAAAGTTCCTGTTTATACCGATTGATCCTAAAACCGACAAACCCGCCGGACCACCCCAAGTACTACTCGATGGCTGGGGTACGCAGGATACGCATGAGGTACTCAACAGCTTGCGTTGGGGGCCCGATGGCTGGTTGTATGGTGTCCACGGGGTATTTACGCATTCCAATGTAGGCAAGCCGGGTACGCCCGATGATCAACGGACTAAGATCAATGCGGGCGTGTGGCGCTACCACCCTACCCGGCATACCTTTGAGGTTTTTGCCGAGGGTAGCAGCAATCCCTGGGGTATTGATTTCAACGATTATGGGCATCCGTTCATCACGGTATGCGTGATTCCGCACATGTACCATGTTATTCAGGGTGCCCGGTACCAGCGGCAGGGAGGTAAGCACTTTAACCCTTATACTTACGATGATATCAAGACCCACGCCGACCACGTGCATTGGGTAGGCGACCGCGGGCCCCACGCGGGTAATTTCCGGTCGGCCGAAACGGGTGGAGGACATGCCCATTCGGGAGCCATGATTTATTTGGGCGGGGATAGCTGGCCCAAAGAGTACCGCAACCAGATTTTTATGAACAATATCAACGGTGCCCGCATGAACGTGGATCATCCGCAGCGGGCGGGTTCGGGCTACCTGGTTACGCACCGCCCCGACTTCATGGTCATGAACGATGCGTGGTCACAGTGGCTCAATTTCAAGTACGATCCGGCCGGATCGGTGTACGCCATTGACTGGTACGATAAGAATCAGTGCCACAGTACCAACCCCGACGTCCACGATAAAACCATGGGCCGGATCTTCAAGATCACCCACGAAAATGACAAGTGGGTAAAGGTTGATCTTACCAAAGCCTCCGATAAACAATTGGTAAACTACCAACTCCGTGCCAACGAATGGTACGTACGGCAGTCGCGGCAACTCTTGCAGGAGCGCGGCCCGAACAAAAAGGTACACAAAGCGCTGAAAGATATTTTGGCCAATAACCCCGACGTAACCCGCAAGCTACGCGCGATATGGGCACTACACGTCACGCAGGGGCTTACGGAGAAAGATCTGATGAATCTACTTACCAATGATAGCGAATATGTCCGTAGCTGGGTGATACAATTGGCCACCGAAGACAAGAACGTCTCTCCTGAGCTACTGAAACGCTTCGCGGTTATGGCCCAAACGGATAACGCAGCCTTGGTACGGCTTTACTTAACCTCGGCCATGCTGAGGCTGGAACCGACCCAGCGATGGGAGGTACTGGATGCCCTGGTGCAGAAAGCGGAGGATAAAGACGATCATAATTTGCCCCTGATGCTCTGGTACGCGGCTGAGCCGCTGGCTACGGTAGATATGAAGCGGGCTATTCAATTAGCCGAAAAATCTAAAATGCCCAAAATGCTGACGTATACCATTCAGCGCATAGCTGCCATTGGTACCGACGATGCCAAAAAGGTATTAAAAGAGTTGAATGACCGCCTCGGTAAAGTCAATTCCCACGAGCAGCACGAAAATCAGATGCTGATCGGGAAGCTATTGGAAGAGTAATCCTTTTTTAGACGTACACCTTCTATACCTGACAGGTTTCAAAAACCTGTCAGGTGTGAAATATCCAGTTTTTAAGCTCCTCAGGAGCGACACCTAGATAATCGAGAAAGTAATGCAAAATACCCCCAATCGGCACTCTTGGAGCAGCTTGCTGCTGCTAGTGGCGACTACCCTCTCCCCCGCCCAAACCTCCCCCGATTTCAAAAAAACGAAACTCACCGGCGACTTTCTATCGGAAGGCGTAGCCGTGGCCGATCTGAACAAGGATGGTAAACTCGACATTGTAGCGGGCTACTATTGGTTTGAAGCCCCCAGCTGGGAACGCCACGAAATGGCTCCTTCCCGCACCTTCGATCCACGCAAAGAGTACAGTAACTCCTTCCTCAATATCGGCATGGATGTAAACCTCGACGGCTGGGACGATGTGGTGATTATTGATTTTCCCGGTAAACCCGCCTTCTGGTTTGAAAACCCAAAAAATAAACCCGGAGAGTGGAAAAAAAATATCATTGCCGACTCGGTGGGTATTGCCAACGAGTCACCGGGCTTTATTGATGTAGATGGCGACGGTCGGTTGGATATTTTATGCGGGGATAAGGATAAAAAGCAGATTGTGTGGCTCAAAGCCCCAACGAAAGAAGGAGAAACCCAGTGGCAGCGCTTCGCCCTGAGTCAGGAAGAAGTACCCGGTACGGAGCCTTTCTCCCACGGTATCGGCTACGGTGATGTAAACAAGGACGGCTTCAAAGACGTAGTAGTAACGGAGGGCTGGTTTGAAGGTACGGCAGATCTCAAAGGAGGTAACTGGGTATTTCATCCGGCTACTATCGGCGAACCCTGCTCGCACATGCAGATTTTGGACGTAAACGGTGACGGTAAAAACGATGTGGTGAGTGCTTCGGCCCACGCGTTGGGCATTTGGTGGCACGAGCAGGCAACCGACGAAGCGGGACAGATCAGCTTCAAAACGCACCTCATCAGTGCCACTACTGCCCAAACCCACTCCTCCATTATAGCTGATTTGAACGGTGACGGGCGTAAAGAGTACATTACCGGCAAGCGTTTTCTGGCCCACCAAGGCCGCGATCCCGGCGACGCGGATCCGGGCATCCTGCTTTGGTTTGAGCACACGCCCGGCCAAGCACCCTACTGGAAAGAACACCTGATTGACAACGACTCCGGCGCCGGGCTCAACATTGTAGCGCAGGATATTAACGGCGACCGCAAACCGGACATCGTGATAGCCAATAAGAACGGGGTATTTTTGTTTGAGAATAGGATGAAGAAGTAATCGATTACTGCTAGGAATCAAACTTCGTCAAATTTTGGCACCTCGTTAGTTCTGGCAAAGGTTAAACTCAGCTATAACAATCAGTCAGCCTTTTAGCGGAGGGCGTTTTTAACTTTTTAATGGATTGCTTACATTTGGTAGCTTTATAGTGAGCAGAAACTGAATGTAGGTATCACAAAAAACGAGCGTTATTATGATGAAGCTCTCTAATGAAGAAATAAAAGTAATCCGTGATTACTTCCGAGATAAACCGGTAGCAAGGGCGTTCCTTTTTGGGTCATTTTCAAGAGAAGATGCTGCCATGAGCAGTGACGTTGATATTTTAGTAGAACTCGACTATACTAAACACATCGGTTTGGGGTTTTTGAATATGAAATTTGATCTGGAAGATATGCTTCACAAAAAAATCGATCTTGTTTCCAGCAATGCTGTTTCTAATGATAAAATGATGATTTATGAAAGGTGAAGTTTGGGGATAAACTAAGAGTAAGTTCTCTGAAATTTAATGGCGTCAAATTATCGGTCTACGCCATATCATGGTTTATGAATATTTTGGTATTGACAATAATCTCGTACGGCAAATTATTGCCAACGACATACCTACTTTGAAAGAGGGAATACAAGATGTCCTTTTATCAATAGACAGCCATGAATAACCACTCCTGATAATCTCTGGTTTTGTGTCAATGGTCGTAAACAGAATAGTAATCGCTTGACGGTCGTAATAGAACTTATAACATAGACTCGACTCCAATCGCATAAAATTATCCATACAAAAGTAATCCGCTACTCTTTCAGTCGCACATCCCCAAACTTCGATACTACCCGGATAGTAGCCCCGTTTCCAATTCCAACTTTACCCGAGTACTGTTTGGTAGAGCGGGCTGCTTCGGTTTTACCGGGTTGTTGAGTGAAGGACACCTTCGCGTTGATCGGAAGCTTGAAACTACCGTGGGTCACGGTGACATTAAACTGACTGGATTCAGCGGGGAGGGTTACCGAAGAGTACGCCGCCTGAATGTCTATGTTTTCGGCGGTGCGGAGTAGTTCATTCACTTGAAAATCGCCGGAATAGCTTAATTTTACTTTACAAGATCCACTAATGCTCCCGATACTGGCACCGGAATAACCGATGTCGGCGTCCAACGTACCTACTTCTCCGATGCTAAGCTTACCGAATTTGTTTACCAACAGCAGCGTGCGGGCCCGATCAAGTTCCAGGTTCGAGTAGCGTACTTCCATTTTACCGCCATCCATCCTACCTATTTTGGCGTTTCCGTACTGCACCTCGATATTATTCTGGTCGTTATTCAGCTCGTTGGCCGAAAAATTACCGTAGCGCGAGAGTACCGTCAAAGGCGCCTGAAAAAACGGGATGTCGGTGTTCCCAAACTTATTCCTTACGATCAGCGCATTACCTTTTGGCATACTCACCACGTAGTTAATCTGAATAAAATTCCTTTCGTTGGTCTTATTACGAAGCAAGTTCCAATTACTGGTTCCGAATTGTCCGCCTTCTATATCCGTACGAAGCATGATAAGGTTACCCTCCCGGTTCTCGTGAATGGTTACGGCTCGTAGGTAGTCAATCGCGCGTTGATCGGAGGGAGCATTGGCCGTTACGGTGATATCAACCCGGATTTCCTTCCGGTCCCACAGGTTTATTTTTACCTGACCAAACTGATTATCCACCGATAGTTGATCGCGGGCCTGTACGTCATATACTTTTATGAACGTCTTTCGTTTCTCAATCAGTCCAGTGGGCTCAGCCTGAACCGTAGCCATGGCCACAATCAGGAGAAGAAGCGCCTTATATAAAGATGGTAGTTTCATCGGGTTGGTTCGACTGTTTGATACGTTGTAAAATGGTCAACTGTTGATTCAGGAGGTCAATCTGCCATTGCAGATTCTGAATCATCGCCTGAATCAATGCTTCCTGGTTGGGAGTCTGAGGAAGTTCAGTGCGCAGGTTTACGTAGCTTTTTTCTAGGCGGTCCAGATCGGTCGAAAACTCTTTGTATAACTCGGGATTATCGGTAGTGAGCCGAATCAGTTCTTCCTGTTTCTTCTCAATGGCCTGATTATACTGCGTAAATTCACGAGCGTAGGCAGGTGCGCTCAGCACTACCTGTGGGTCGCGCGAAACACCAAATTCCTTGTTCAGATAAAAAAGGTAAGAGGCACCCAAGGCAAGGAGTAGTCCAGCGGCAATGCGCCAGTGAAAGTGCGCTTTGCCCCATCCGCCTAGTTTGGGGGTTATTTTGGGTTTGGTTGATGTAAGCCGGGCACCACCGAGCTGTCCTGTGATGCGCTCCCATACTGCGTTTTCGGGTTGCGGAGTGTCAAAGTCCTCCCGATTATCGCGCACAAATCGTTCCAGCCGATCCTTTTTGTCAGGCGACTTTTTCATAATACTCAGTGCATTTAAAAAGTAAATAATGGGTCAAATAGTCTGGTTTTGGGTAGTCATATAATACTATGTCTAATTTGCTTTCATGATTTCTACTAGTTTTCGTTTAGCTCGCATGTATTGGGTTCTGGAAGTAGTTTCGCTTATTCCCAATACTTCTCCAATCTCTTCGTGGTCGTACCCCTCAAATAAGTATAGCGACATCACTACTCGGTAGCCCTCCGGTAGCTTCTTCATGGAATGGCGTACTTTCTCTACCTCGTAGGGGGTCTCATCGTTCCATTCGTAGTAGTCTTCGCTACCGTTGCTATTTTCATGATTAATGTGCCATTCGTCAAAATCAACCCATTGTACTTTACGGTTACGTAGTTGATTGATTGCTTTATTGATAACAATCTGCTTCAGCCAGGCGCCAAAGGTTGACTGCTGCCTAAACTGATGCAAGTGTGTAAAGGCATCGATGAATGCCTCTTGCAGCGCATCTTCCGCTTCCCCGGCGTGGTTGAGCATACGAATACACACATTATACATGGCTTTGGAATAGTGCTTATATAACTCATACTGCGCCTTGCGCTCTCCGAGTTTACAGCGTTCTACTAATTCGGCATGCTGGTCGGTGTACAATTTTGTTTCCAAGCAGAAGGTATAGTTGTTTTGAACGTTCTGAATTAAAGACTCTCCTTGTAGCAGTGGCGTTGCATCTGCGTTCAAATTTTTCTAAATAACAGGTAGTATCGGCTAATGGTCAGGCGAACAAAGGCTAGCTTGCGGTTGTTGTTTTAAAAGCTACCGTATCTTTACGGATATTCAGGGTATATGGCCAGCAGCTTTTGGATTAAAGCTAACAAAAGCCTCTTAGTAAAAGAAGACTATTTATGAAGACATTTGATATACCGGATTTTTACCGGAGTAGTATTATTTCACCTATTAAAGAGTTTCGCCGTAAGAACGACAAATTAAAGCGCGACTTCAAGCCAACAATCCTTGACTTTGGGCCGGTGCGGTTCATGATTGCCCGGCACTTTGGATTCTGTTACGGCGTAGAAAACGCCATCGAGATTGCCTACAAAGCTATTTCGGAAAATACCGGGAAACGTATTTTCTTATTGAGCGAAATGATCCATAATCCTGACGTAAACCGCGATTTACAGGATCGGGGCGTGCAGTTTATTATGGACACTAAGGGCAATCAGCTCATTGCCTGGGAAGAGCTCACCACCGATGATGTCATCGTGGTCCCTGCTTTTGGTACCACCGTCGAAATTCAGGCCAAACTGGCCGAAATAGGAATTGATGCTTACCAGTACGATACTACTTGTCCCTTTGTGGAAAAGGTCTGGAATCGCGCGGCCCAGATCGGACAGAAGGATTATACCGTAATAGTACACGGAAAACCCATGCACGAAGAAACCCGGGCTACTTTTTCGCACAGTAAAGAGTCGGCTCCTACCGTGGTGGTTAAAAATCTGGAACAGGCCAAAAGATTGGCTACCTATATTACGGGTGAGAGCCCCAAAGAAGATTTTTATGAGGAGTTTAATGGGCAGTATTCAGAGAACTTTGATCCGGCGCGTGACTTGCAGCGCATTGGCGTAGTAAACCAAACGACCATGCTGGCCTCGGACACGCAGGGCATTGCCGACTATCTTAAACAAGTCATGATTCAGCACTATCAGCTGACGGTTGATCAGGTTGACGACCGTTTTGCCAATACCCGGGATACTTTATGCTACGCTACCAATGATAATCAGGACGCCACCTACGCACTGTTGATGCATCAGGCCGATTTAGCCATTGTGGCCGGAGGGTATAACAGTTCTAATACTTTACACATTGTAGAGTTGTGCGAAAGCAAACTACCCACCTATTTTATTTCCTCGTCAGAAAAAATGCTGGATAAAAGCGTTATCCGGCACTTCAACTTACACACGAAGCAGGAGGTTATCACCGAGGATTTTCTGTCATCTCATCGCCCAGCCACAATCCTGCTTACCTGCGGGGCCTCTTGTCCCGATGCCGTAGTAGAAGGCATACTCACTAGGTTGCTCTCCTTTTTCGAAGAGGTAAACCCGGTGAGTGATGTGATGGAGCAATTTCAATAAGTACTAATGCATAATTAGTTTATATTATTAATTTAGTCAAATTACTGGCTAATATTCTCTATATCAAATATTTACAAAAAGGTAACAGCTACAAGCTAATAGCTATCAGCTACTTAAGAGTAATTAGGAGTGGCTTATTTCAAGCCACTCTTCCCGTTCTTTTTGCTGACGCAGGTGGTGGCGTGCGTGCATCTCACCTACCCGAAACCATTCCCCCGCGCTTAGCCACCCGAACGTAGGGTTTAGTGTCTTGTACACGCCAGTATCTTGCCCGATGGCATCGGCAAGTGCCTGTCCGTTCTGTAAAGATTCCTGAAATGATAAACGATAGTCATCCCGGGTACGTGCAACCGGATCAGGTCCACGCAGGGCTTCGGGTACTTTTACCTTGATAGGAGGAAAGCTGTTGTATTTGAAAATATTGCGACCATTGTCATTTATCTCACCACCTTCCTGCCCTTTGCGCTGTTCGAGGCAGCGCTTCACATTTGCCTGAAAGAAGTACGTGTTGGCGTTATAAAGGTGCTCATATATTTGCCCTAATGACCACTCGTGTTCGCTGGGCTTTGCCACAAATTGTTTGTCAGTATAGCCGTCAAGTGCCGACAGGTAGTGCTGCATAGTAGCAGTAAACTTTTCCTTAATTTCAGTTGCTGTCATGGGTTCGTTATGGTTGATGCGTGAGTGTCAATAGGGTTGCAAGCTATTATCCTTAATGGTTACCCGAAGTGGCCCGGTAGGGCGGCCTTCGTTGTGGAGCCGGTCTACGGCCGTCACAAAGTACACATATTTCTTACCCGCAACGGCGGAGCTATCCGTGAAGCGGGTGCCTTCGTAGCACATGCCCACAATTTTTCTCGGATCCTGAGCGGAGTTTTTTTCTCCTTCCTCAAAACGGTAAACAACATAGTACCGGGCCAGATCGCCGTCGGATGCCCGGTTGGGTGCCTCCCAGGATAGATCGATATTACTATTAAGGCCAGTGGCTTGCAGATTCTTAGGGTTAAGTGGAAGTACGTTATCCTTCCAGGGCATGGTGGGTACCAAGGCAGGGTAGCGATAAAAGTCGTTGCGGAGAGAATCAACAAATCCCAGACTATTACCTTGTAATGATCGTGAGCTAAAAAATATGCTTCCGTCTGCCTGATGCTCCCGGATATAGCGTATCTGATTGGGAATCTCTGACTTATTATTCCAGTGAGTGTCTTTATCCTTGTTGCCCACACGGTAGGCAGCTTGCCCTATATACAAATGGCGATCGAAACTATTATCGACCCACCAGTCTACCAGGTTGTTGAAGGGTACCTTGCTAAATCCGGCCGAAAAGTATACCTGCGGAGCCATGTAGTCAATCCATCCTTCTTTGATCCACTTACGGGTATCAGCATAAAGGTGATCGTAAGAGGTAAGGCCGCCCGTGGTAACGGAGCCATCTTTATCATCGCGGCTATTCCGCCACACCCCAAAAGGACTGATACCAAACTTCAACCGAGGATTGACCTTTTCCAGTGCATCGTGAATATCCTTCACCAGTAGATTTACGTTGTTGCGCCGCCAATCTGATTTATTTACAAAACCTTTCCCGTATTTCTTAAAAGTAGCATCATCCTTAAGTACCTGTCCGGCTACGGTATAGGGATAAAAGTAGTCGTCAAAATGAATACCATCCACGTCATAGTTTTTGGCCACGTTAACGGTAAGCCCAACTATAAATTCTCTCACCTCCGGAATCCCGAAATTAAAGAGCTTAGCGCCATCGTAGCTGAGAATCCAATCAGGCCGGGTACGGCTGAGATTTTGGGACGATACGCTTGTAGACGACCGATGTACGAGACGGTTGAGGTTTAGCCAGGCGTGAAATTCGAGCCCGCGCGCGTGGGACTCCCGAATCATGTATTCCATTGGATCGTAGAAGGGGTTTGGTGCCCGTCCCTGCTGTCCGGTCAGCCATTCCGACCATGGCTCGGCACTTTTGGCATAAAAGGCATCACCGGCGGCCCGTACCTGCACGAAGAGCGCATTCATACCTACTTTCTTGTAAAAATCGAGTAGTCCGGCAAACTCATCTCTTTGTTCCTGCGGGGAGAGGTTCTTTTTACTTGGCCAATCGATATTATCGACCGTAGCCACCCACACTGCTCTGAATTCGCGTTTTGGCGGGAGTACTCCTTCCACGTTGGGCTGAGCTTTACAGGAGCTAAGCCAAAAAAAAAGAATAAGTAATAGGGCTAATTTAGGAGCCAATTTTTTCACGGACATGATTGACGGTAATTCAAATTTATTATTCAAAGTAACGGATTTTACTTTAAGGTCTGTAAGAGCCGTAAGTAAATAAAGAGTATGCATACGTGTTATTATTTCTAATTATTGCTTTATTTTCGGACTTGAAGAGCGTTGGTTACGGCAGCGGTCGCTGCAATATTTCACATCTTCCCAGGAGCGCTCCCATTTCTTTCGCCATGTAAATGGTAGTCCGCAAGTCGGACACATTTTGGTGGGGAGGTCTGATTTTTTCTTCATTTTCATGACATATACTGGATTTTTTTGTGATTTTTGTGAAACATAGTATCTTTCAAACTAAACTGAATACAACGATTAATCATACCCTAATTTGGAAACAATAGCTAAAACACCGAAAAAAAATATCCTGTTCGAAACGGCCTGGGAAGTGTGTAACCAAGTAGGAGGAATCTATACGGTGATTCGAACCAAAGTACCCGCTATGGTGGAAAAATGGGGCGAGGACTACTATTTATTGGGCCCCTATTTTTCCCAGAGGGCATCGTCGGAGTTTGAGCCTATCATGGATCTCGAAGATTCTCCGGCTGGCCGTACGGTAGCCCGCATGCGGGAAATGGGCTATGAAGTTCACTATGGCTACTGGCTCGTAACAGGTAAGCCTCGGGTTATTTTGTTTGATTTGGCAAGTATGATGCCAAAGTTAGACGTAATCAAAGCCAATTTGTGGGATCAGCACCGGGTCCCGACGATGGATACAGAAGAATTGGTAAACCAGGTGATTGTATTTGGTGAAATGATCCGGATTTATCTGACGGAATTTGCGGAGGCCAACGCCAAAAAAGCTGAGATTGGAGTTCAGTTTCATGAGTGGATGGCTAGCAGTGGTCTACCTAGCTTGCGGAAAGATAACGTAAAGATTGCGATGACCTTTACCACCCACGCTACGATGTTGGGGCGTTATCTGGCCCAGAATGTAGAAGGTTTTTATAATAAGCTACCTTTCTTCAACTGGGAGCACGAAGCAAAGCATTATAATATTGTAGCCCAAGCCAGCTTTGAACGTCTCGCGGCCCAGAATGCCCATGTACTCACTACCGTGAGTGACGTGACGGCCCGGGAGTGTGAGGTGTTTCTGGGTAGAATTCCGGATCTGGTAACTCCCAACGGACTTAACGTAGTTCGCTTCCAAGCCTCCCACGAGTTTCAGAACCTTCACCTCAAATACAAGGATAAGATTCATGAGTTTGTGATGGGCCACTTCTTCCCCAGTTACTCTTTTGACCTTGATAAAACACTTTACTTCTTCACTTCCGGACGGTATGAGTTTAGCAACAAAGGGTACGATCTGACGCTTGAAGCGCTGGCGCGTCTAAACTGGAAGATGATTCAGACGGGTTTGGACATGACCGTTGTGATGTTTATCGTCACCAAGCAGCCGTTCCACTCGATCAATGCCGATGTGTTGCAGTCGCGGGCCGTATTGGATGAATTACAGAAAACGAGTACGGCCATTGAAAAGCAGGTGGGAGAAAAATTGTTTTTAGCGGCGGCTTCCGGAAATGACCACAAAATGCCCGACTTAAACAGCTTTGTGGACGAGTACTGGCGCCTTCGGCTACGTCGGACAATTCAATCCTGGAAAACCAATCGCCTACCTGCCTTTGTAACGCATGACTTGAAAGAGGAAGATGGAATCACGGATTTCTGCCGCAAGGCCAACCTCGTGAATAATGAGCGCGACCGCGTTAAAGTTGTTTACCACCCTGACTTTGTATCGTCTACCAGTCCTTTATTCGGGCTTGACTACGATCAGTTTGTACGGGGCTGTCACTTGGGCGTTTTTCCGAGTTACTATGAGCCATGGGGCTACACTCCACTGGAATGCGTAGTACGCGGAGTACCTACCGTAACCAGTGATTTGTCTGGTTTTGGCGATTATATCATGCAGATCATGCGTGATTACGAAAACCGAGGAATCTACGTCATCAACCGTAAGACGCAGAGCTACTCTCAGGCGGCCGATGAAATGGCGGATATCCTGTTCAAGTTTGTGAAGATGCAACGTCGCGACCGGATTATGCAGCGGAATCGGGTAGAGAATATATCCGATGTATTTGACTGGATGAACCTCCGCTCTTATTACGATACCGCCCACGACCTGGCCCAGAAGCGTAAAAAGCCCTGAGCAATTGGTTGAAACAATAAAAAGGAAAGTGGCCACGGGAGAATCTCCCGTGGCCACTTTCCTTTTTATTAAGCCATATCTTATTTACTGATGCTGATCACGCAGTAGATCGTTGACGGTTTTTACAGGATTGAAGGTAATCAAAGGTACCTCCACAAATAGGGTATTCCAGTTGGCCATCGCTCCGTTCCAAAGTCCGGGTAGTTCCTGGGCTTTTAATTCCTTACCATCTTTTGACTTGTAGGAAACAAAACCGGTCATAGGATCTCGATACTCACGTAGAGAGTATAGGTTACCGTGGCGATCTTTCATGCCGCATACCAGATCAACGGGGTTGAAGTGGGTAGCATTCTGGAAGGTTGCTTTCTGTGCTTCATTGTCCATGTCTACTTGTGCGGATTCAACAATCTGCAATGAGGCAGAACCGTCGGCGTTATTGGCCCAAAATGGTCCACCACCGGGCTCACCTACATTTTTTACCATTCCACACACACGCAATGGCCGTTCAAACTTCGTGCGGAAATAGGCCGCTTTGCTGGCATCATCCATCGAGCCAAAGTTAGTGGGCGGACTCACACAGAGTTCCTTTTGGAGGAAAGTATAAATTTCGTCCAGTAGCGTGGGATCGTTTCCTTGATCGAGCTGGTTTAGATAGTCAAAAATTTGCTTCTGGTAGTCAAGTAACACACCAGCAATAGCTTTCTTGTAGGTTACGGTGGTTTCTTTGAGGTGGTCTGGTACTACATTATCTACGTTTTTGATAAAAATAACGTCAGCGTCCAAGCTTGCCAGGTTTTCAAGTAAGGCACCGTGCCCGGCGGGGCGGAATAACAGGCTGTCATCTTTCTCCCGGAAAGGAGTATTATCCATGTTTACAGCGATGGTATCCGTCGAGGCTTTTTGTTCCGAAAAGGAAATGAAACACTTAATCCCAAACTTATTTTCGTAGGAAGGGAGTATCTCTACCACTAGTTTCTCAAACTTGTCGCGGTGCTCGGGTGATACCGTGAAATGAAGGTGTACACGCTCCCCGGCGTTGGCGTAGAGGGCACCTTCTATCAAGTGCTCTTCCAGAGGAGTTCTGGCTCTTTTGGGGTATGCGTGAAATTTCAGCAACCCTTTGGGCAATTCGCCGTAACCTAGTCCTTTTTCGGTAAGAAAATATGCTGCAATAACCTTACGACCAGCGGTTGTGATATCGTGGCCGTCGGTAGCAAGTACTTCTTTCAAGTCGTTATAAAACGCAAAAGAAGTTAACTTTTCAAAAAACTCTTCAACTGACTTATCACTCTTTCCTTGTTCTAAGAATCCAAATAATGCTTTGAACATCCGGGTGGCCGCTCCCGAGGCAGGTACAAATTTGAGTAGTGTAATGTCTCCTTCGGCAGCCTTTTGATTAAACGAAGCCAGTTTCTGTTTTAAATCTTCCTCCGATAAACGGATGATACCGTCGCCAATGGTAGCGGCTTTGGAAAGGGGCAGAAAGGGAAAGCCATTGATAAAAAACTGAATTTGTTCGTTTACCAAAGCGATATCGCTCCCCCGCTCTTTTATTTGTAATAAGTCGTTTTCACTGAACATACGTGGAAAAGTTGGTTATATGTATTGAGTAGGTATCTGTCTTAATTAATAATTAAAGTTGAAAAGGTATAAAATTTACGTTTATCAAATCCAATTATTCTACAATTCTGAGCTTGGCAAAGCTTAGTAGCAATGTTTTCTCCCCAATACCATCAAATTTTACGACTGCTTTTCGGTCCGTTCCGTTGATATCTAGTTTGGCCACTACCCCAAATCCAAATTTAGGATGTTCTACTTTTTGCCCCTCGGTAAGTCCTGATGTATCGCTGGGTGTAAAATCAGAAGAAGGTGTATGGTTTGTCTGAGGGGCACGGGTAGGATTTGTCTTAGGAGAAATATTTTTTAGAAAACCCATCGGGGTAGGCTGAGTTTCGCGTTTATCGATAGCCCGGGTAGCGGCTGACGTATTGAGAAAACGTTGATCAACCTCCATAATGAAGCGGCTCGGTTCGCACATTTTAAGGCGACCCCATTGGTAGCGACTTTCGGCGTATGAAAACGAGAGCTTGGTTCGAGCGCGCGTAATGGCAACGTAGAACAAGCGGCGCTCCTCTTCCAGATCCTGCCGACTTTCAAGCATCATCTGGCTCGGAAATAAGTCCTCCTCCATCCCGGCAATGAATACATTCCGGAATTCGAGACCTTTCGACGAGTGGATGGTCATCAGTGTAATCCGGTCGTTGTCGCCGTCTTCGTCCTTTTCATCGGCGTTGGTAAGTAACGACACCGATTGTAAAAAGGCACTAAGGCTCTTCTCTTCGTTTTCGGGGTCATCCACAAATTCCTTGATTGCATTGAGCAATTCCTGTATGTTTTCGTAGCGCGATAAACCCTCTACGGTTTTGTCTTCGTAAAGTTCCCGGAGAATACCGGAGGTTTTGGCTACGTGGGTAGCCACTTCAAATGCATCCTTTCCTTGTTCAAGTAGTAACTTGAAACTTTTTATCAGGGTAGCAAATTGATCAACGGGTAGGGTAGAGCGCCCGCTGACGTACTGATGAATATTACTGACTACTTGCCAGATGGGTACCTGATGCTCCGAAGCCGTAACGGTAATTTTGGCCACCGTAGTATCACCGATACCCCGTTTCGGTAGATTAATAATTCGTCTAAAAGCTTCTTCGTCTTGCTGATTGACGATAAACCGGAGATAGGAAAGTAAATCCTTAATCTCTTTACGCTGGTAAAACGATAGTCCCCCTACGATGCGGTATTTGAGATTGAGCCGCCGAAGTGACTCTTCAAAAGCCCTTGATTGAGCGTTGGTCCGATATAGGATAGCAAAGTCGTTGTTATGCAGGCTATGCTGCATTTTTTCTTCGTAGATGGCAGAGGCCACCAGTCTACCTTCCTCGTTGTCGGACTTTGCCTTGATGACATCGATGAGGTGTCCTTCCTCGTTTTGGGTATATACCTCCTTTTTTAGTTGGGCCTTGTTACGCGCTATGACCGAATTGGCGGTGTTAACGATGGTTTGGGTAGAGCGGTAATTTTGTTCCAGCTTGACGGTCCTGACATCCGGGAAGTCCTTTTCAAAGTTCAGGATGTTTTCAATATTGGCACCCCGGAAAGCATAGATACTTTGGGCGTCGTCGCCCACCACGCAGATGTTACCGTGGACGGCCGAAAGCTTACGGGTGATGAGGTACTGCGATACGTTCGTGTCCTGAAACTCATCCACCATCACGTACCGAAATTTATGCTGGTACTTGTGGAGTACTTCCGGAAAATCGCGGAAGAGCACGTTGGTATTGAACATCAGGTCGTCAAAGTCCATGGCGTTTGCCTGAAAGCAGCGGACCGTGTAGGCCTTGTAAATACGACCGATCTCTGACATCCGTGCGGCATCGTCATCGGCCCGGATGATGCTATTAATAAGGTAGTCGTCGGCTGATACTAGGCGGTTCTTCGCTCCCGAAATACGGTTGAAGACCACATTCGGTTTATAAAGCTTATCATCGAGATTAAACTCTTTGATTATACTCCGGAGCAGTGATTTTGAATCGTCGGTATCATAAATAGAGAAATCGCTGGTGTAACCCAGGTGCCGGGCTTCGATCCGCAGAATCTTGGCAAACACCGAGTGGAAGGTCCCCATCCATATATTACGGGCCTCATACCCAACCGCGCTTTCAATCCGGTGACGCATCTCGGCGGCGGCCTTATTGGTAAAGGTCAGCGAAAGAATCCGAAAAGGATCCACCCCGTTTTCGATCAGGTGGGCAATCCTGAATGTAAGTACGCGGGTTTTACCAGAGCCAGCTCCGGCTATAATCATGAGAGCCCCTTCGCCGTGCGTTACAGCTTGTCGCTGCGGCTCGTTGAGGCTTGATAAATAGTCATTCATAGGTTTTTCTAAATCGTGGCATCCAACAGTCAAACGCTTCTTTTCGTGCCTGTACAAAACTCAAAGTTAGGAAAAAGCTACGAATCTCGAGGTTTTTAAGCTCACTCACTCCACGGGGGCACTCACAATGTTAGCTACTCGCCAGATACCTCTTATTTCGTTAGCCGGTACCGTAACACTCCCTCCCATCGGGTTATCGGAGTGTAGTGTGAGGTAACGTTTGGTCAGTAGGTCATTTTCCCGAATCCGCTTCACCACAAAAAAGTCCCGATAAATTACGGCAAATACACCGCCTGATAGATAGATCCAGTCGCCGGTATCAACGGGCACGGCCAATACCCGCGCTCCGGGCACTAGCTGAGGGCTCATACTGTTACCGGATATTTCTATGATAACGGGCTCCCGGAGGTTCTTGACGAGGTCTTTACTGATGCGGAACGTTTCGAGATCCTGAAAGCGGTAGCTGTCAGTATAGCTTTCCACAAAGCTGGCATGAAACTTAATGGGTACGTAGGGTACTTCTACGTAGGATGTTTCGGGGCTCAGAAACGCATTAGAGAGAGTGTCATCAGTCAGGACGGCTCCTTCTCCCCGGAGCAGGAAATCAGCTCTGACTTGGGGATAATAGTTCAGAATACCGATAATGGTATCGTACGAAGGCTTTGCACGGCCGCTAAGAATATTATAAAACTTCGACGAGTTTTCATTTAAGTCTTTGGCTATCTGATAGATGCTAATACCCAGTGCGTCAAACACCTGCCTGAGTCGTTCCTGTATTGAATTGTCAGATTCTTTCATTTTAAAAACATATATTCAGTTATACTGGCTGATTTATATCAAAAGTAAAATAGGTTTATGACACAAAAATACCAATTTTAAAGGCATGTATTCTGGAAAGATACTAAAAAGATGCGTTTAGAAGCATATCTACCTTTCATTGATAGTCGAAACGGGTAGGGACCTATTAAAAACTATTTTAAACAAAGACTAAAAGCAGCGGTAGATATACCCAAACCCTTTCTTATTGACACATAATTTTTGCCTTTACTGGAAGCAATTAGCAGTATCAAATACGTTGTGGAAATACAAAAGCAAATGGGCTACGATTACGTAGTGGAGAGTTATTGTGGGTAGGGAACCAATAATAAAAATAGCGCTCTTCCGAATAAAATTTGCTTTTATGTAAGCAAGGCTCTACTTTTCGACCCGATTCTGATCTAGGGAGAACAAAAGTTAGTGTAGTAATTAATAATAGTACAATTTTGTATTTTAAGTCAATTAGGTCTAAGTCATTGGTTGTCAGAACAATATTTAGATATTATTTGAGGTAATGCAATAGGTGTTACATTGAAAAAGTACCAAATAATATTTGAGTTTTAAAAAAAAAAAAAAAAAAAACTGAATATTCATTTGCTTTATTTTAAAAGGAAAACCCATACTTTTGTGGGGTATTCTTTTCGGTTTAGCCAAAATTTTATTTTACCAAAAAGCATTTACTCAAAATTTTTCTTTATTTCACAACCAAAATCTAAATTAACCCTTTAAAAGTAAGTCTGATGGAAAAGAAAGCTACTACTCCGGCGCCAAAAGCAGCCGCTGAACCGAAGAAAAGCAAAGGTGGATTGTTGAATCCTGCTTGGGTCATTCCTGTGCTTTTCGTAATTGCTCTTTGTATTTACATTTTTCTCCTGGGCGCACCCGATCACTTCATTGATGGTGATCACGAAAAAGGCCCTAAGCCAGGTGATTATTACGGAATCGTTTACAAGGGAGGTCCTATTGTACCTATTCTGATGACCTGTTTCTTGATCGTATTAGTGTTTACGATCGAGCGTTTGATTACATTGGGCAAGGCAAGCGGTACTTCGAGCATCGACGAGTTTGTACGCAAAGTGAGAAGCTTGTTGGATAAAAATCAGATCGACGAGGCTATCAAGGAATGTGACAAGCAAAAAGGTTCAATCGGTAACGTTATTAAGACAGGCTTGGAGAAGTACAAGTCGCTTAGTACTGATACTGAGATGGACAAAGAGCAGAAGTTGGCCGCTCTGTCGAAGGAAATCGAAGAGGCTACTACGCTTGAAATGCCAATGTTGCAGAAAAACCTTACCATTATCGCTACACTAGCATCAGCATCTACACTTATCGCTCTTCTTGGAACGGTAATCGGTATGATCAAGGCGTTTGCTGCTCTTGGAGCTTCGGGCTCACCTGACTCCGCAGCTCTTGCAACGGGTATCTCTGAGGCCTTGATTAACACGGGGCTTGGTATCGGTACTGCGGCCATCGCAACGATCTCTTACGCATATCTGAACAGTAAGGTTGATGACCTTACGTACAGCATTGACGAAATTAGCATGAGCATTCAGCAAAATTTTGCTAGTCACAACTAATAATAATAGCATTGTTTCGTTAATATAAAAAAAACTTATATATTGCCATGGCAAAAGTAAGACCTAAGAAGCATCCTCCTTTCATGGATATGACTGCAATGACAGACGTAGCGTTTTTGCTACTCACGTTTTTCATCATGACTGCGACCTTCAAGTCGCAGGAGGCTGCCGAAATCGATACTCCTTCTTCGATCTCTGCTATCAAAGTACCCGATGATAACATCATGATGATTAGCATCGGAACCAAGGGAGAGGTGTTTTTTGGAGTAGACGCTCAGCCCGATCGTATTGCTATGCTTGATAACATAGCTACTTCAAAGGGGTTGTCGTTCACGGATGAGCAAAAAAAGAAGTTCTCAAACCAAGCTAGCTTTGGTTTTCCGTTAGCCCAGTTGAAGGGATGGCTTGATTTGCCGGGTCCGGAAATGGGAACGGTGAAACAGCCAGGTATTCCGACGGACTCAACAGGAATAAGTGAACTAGCGGATTGGGTGTATGCTGCCCGTCAGGCTAATTCACAGCTTCGTATTGCGATCAAAGGTGACAATTCCGCAAAGTTCCCGGCGTTCAAAAACGTGTTAGCTAACCTGCAATCGCAGAATATTAACCGTTTTAACTTGGTTACTGATTCGGAAGAGCCCCCCGCAGGCTGGAAAGTCGAAGACAAATAATTGAGAGCGTTCACCCCTTAAAATAGCACAAAAAGATGGCAGAAATAGTAGAATCGGGCGGTGGTAAAGGCAAAGGTGATGGTAAAGTAAGGGCGAAAAAGTTGTCTACCCGAGTCGACATGACCCCGATGGTAGACCTTGGATTCTTGCTGATTACATTCTTTATGCTTGCCACAACGCTGGGTAAGCCAACCTCGATGACGCTGAATGTACCTGACAAGCAAGAAGATAAGAAGGAGCAGGAGACTGAGCCTTTGAAGGCATCCAAAGTACTAACTATATTTTTAGGACGTAATGACGATGTATTCTTACTCGATGGCGTTGCAGCCGACGACGATGTGGCAGCCACTACTTTGAAAAAGGTTCGTTTTGGTACGGAGCTGCGTAGTGGAATCTTCAAAGCTCAAACTCGTGTAAACTCTCAGTTTGAGAAGGATGAAGAAGGAAACCTGCCCTTTGTGGTGGTAATAAAGCCAACGGTGGTATCGACATATAAAAATGTGGTAGATATTCTCGATGAAATGGCCATAACCAAAACCAAAAGGTACGCAATGGTTGACTTCCTTACCCCGTTGGAGCAGGAGCTCTTGGGTGACCGGGTAGTACCGAGACCAGAAGACGAAAATTAATTAAGTAACACAAACCTATTATAACTCAAACGCCATGGCAGAAGTAAGCCCGAGTGCAACACTGGATGATATAGTGTTTGCCGATCGTAACAAGGCGTATGGTGCGTATCCCCTTCGTCAGGAGTACCGCGGTGTGGTCAATCGCGCTACCCTGTTAGGTGCTTCAATATTTATCTTAGTGATGTTTGCCCCAACGTTAGTAGATAAGTTTCTGACGCAGGACGATAGTCAGCAGGTAATGGTAAACGTGGATCTGATGAAGATTCCACCACCGCCCATTGATCCTGCGGAGCCGCCACCACCACCGCCACCGCCCATTGAAGAACCAAAGGTTGAGACTGTAAAGTTTCTTCCTCCGGAAGTAAAGAAGGATGAAGAGGTACCCATCGAAACACCGCCACCGACCGTTGAAAAACTAGAGGTAGCAGTGTCCGCTGAAAAAACCCAGGAAGGAGACCCTAACGCTCAGGAAATTATTATTGCTCCCGAGCAGATTTCTGCCCCCAGCAAAGGAACCGTTGTTGAAGCTAAGGTAGAAGAGCAAATTTTTACCGTGGTGGAGCAGAATCCTGAATTCCCCGGCGGAATCTCTGAAATGTATAAGTTCTTAGGTAAGAACATCAAGTACCCAAGTGCTGCATCAAGAGCGAACGTCTCCGGAAAGGTATTCCTTACCTTCGTGGTAAATACTGATGGAAGTATTCAAAATGTGGGAGTATTGAAAGGATTAGGATTTGGTTGTGACGAGGAAGCCACGCGGGTTGTAAAAACCATGCCCAAGTGGAAGCCCGGTAAGCAGTCGGGCCGTCCGGTACGTGTAAAGTATAACTTGCCGATCAACTTTCAACTCGAGTAACACTAGAAAATGAACAAAAGACCATTTCATCAGGAAATATTGTTTATTACCTCGATGTTCATGGCCCTGGTTTATATAGGAGGAGGGATCTTTTTGATCTCCTCCTCCTTATCATTTAGGTTCCTACCAACGGGAAGCGTTTATCGCTATATTTTTGCGGTTGGTTTGGTGGCCTATGGAATTCATCGGGGGTATCGGGCACGAGAATTCAGACGTGAATAATTGCAAGATGCTTATGAAAGGAATAAAGTGGTTAGGATGTATTGTGGGAGGATTAGTAGGGACGATAGGATGTACATCCGGAAACCTCGATAATCCCCGGCAAGGTACTATTGATGTAGCGGCAGATGAGTCGTTCCGGCCTTTGGTTGAATCTCTAACCATAGCCTACGAGGGAATTTACCCGGAAGCCCACTTCAACGTAACGTATCGGCCCGAGCAGCAGTCTATCCTTTCTTTATTACAGGATAGCTCGCGGATTGCTTTTACTAGTCGTGAACTCAATGCTAAAGAGCGCGAAATCATACGTCAGCAGGAAGGCAGCCTAAAAGAGCAAAAAATTGCGATTGATGGTATCGCCCTCATTACCGGCAAAGTCAATCAGGATAGCCTGATTACCATGGAAGAGCTTGAAGGAATTTTTTCGGGTACTATAAAAGACTGGTCTCAGCTGAAAGGTAGTACTCAGTCGGGGCCGATTACCCTGGTTTTTGACAACGCTAATTCAAGTAATCTCAATTTCATGATTCAGAAGTTCGGGGTGAAAGATGTGACGAAAATACCTCTGTATACGTCAAACTCTAACCAGGAGGTCATCGAACACGTTCGTAAGAATCGTTCTTCGATTGGCTTTATCGGTGTTAATTGGATAAGTGATGGAGATGCGCGTTTGACCAAAGAGTTGTCCAAGGGATTGCGGGTTCTGGGAGTGTCCGAGGATAAAAATCCGACTTCAATTTCAAGCTATTCCCAACCATTTCAGCGTGGATTACGGAATGGTACGTATCCATTGGCTCGATTTATTTATATTGTAAGTAGAGAAGGCTACGCAGGGCTAGGTGGAGGCTTGATGACTTACATTGCCCGTGACGTAGGTAGTCTTGTGATTGAAAAAATGGGACTTGTCCCGATAATACCTTATCCAAGAGATGTTGAGTTCAACACTAAACAAAATTTTTAGTGTTGGTACACAATTTATTATCTTTGGAAGATGTTTAATAGTACAAATCAAATTTTTACCCCTTTTTCAACCCGGTTAAGAAATGAGCACTAAATTAAAAAGCTTAATTGGAACACTTTCTTTGAGTTTATTTTCGCTAGCATTAGTATTTGCCCAAACGGCAGAAGATGGTTTCAATCATCTGAATGCAGAGCGTACAAATAAGGCGCAAGAAGTATTCAAAAAAGTAGCAGAAGCCAGCCCGTCTCCTGAAAATTACTATAATCTGGGCTACGTCTACGTTCGCACCAATCAATTGGATGAAGCGCAGAAAGCGTTTGAAAAAGGGTTGGCACTTGACGACAAAAGCTACCTGAATATGGTAGGGGTAGCTACGGTAGCTCTTGGCAAGGGTAATGTAGCGGAGGCAAAAGAAATGATTGCTACGGCCGAAAAGAAAACTCGTGGAAAAGATCCTCAGGTCCTTTTCCGGGCGGGCGAAGCCTATGCACTATTTGAAAAACATAACGATCCGGCCGAAGCTCTTCGATTATTAGAAGAATCTATCAAGCGTGATCGGACCATTGCTGACGCATTTATCGTCAAAGGTGACATCCTGTCTGCCCGCAACGAGGGTGGTCCTGCGGTGACGGCCTACGAGTATGCACTGATGGCGAAGCCTAACTATGCGTTGGCAAATAACAAAATTGGTCAAATATATCTGCGTGGTAAGAACTACAACCAAGCACTTGATTTCTACAAGAAGGCAATCGAGGCAGATACAGAATTTGCTCCGGCCTACAAGGACTTAGCCGAGTTGTACTTTCTGGCTCGTCAATACAAGCGCGCTGCTGAAAACTTTGACATATATATCCAGAAAAGCGGCAAGAAAGATCCTAAAATTGTACTTCGTGCCGCTCAGTTTGCGTTTACAGCCGATGAGTTTAGCCGTGCATTAGAACTATTAGACAGCGTAAAGGATAAGTTAGACGGTCCTATTACAAAGCGTATGTACGGTTGGGCTTACTACAAGACCAATGATATGGATCAGGCAATCAGTAATCTGGAATCTTTCATGAAAGTTGCTCCCGAAAAAGTCATTTCCGACGATTACAAATACCTTGGTCGTGCTTACAACAAAATGGCAACAAGTAAGGAGTATACTCCTCAGGGTATCGAGAGCCTGAGGAAGGGTGCTGAGCTTGATACCAATGTTACAGAAGCGGCAAACACCTATAAGGAAATTGCTAACCTGTATTACAAGGATAAGGATTACGTAAAGGCGGCGGCGGCATTTGATAAAGGAATTGGTATGGATACAGCAAAGGCCTCTACCAATGATTACTTCCAGCAAGGCTTATCGTATTTCCAGGGGGCACAAGCTATTGCCGTTCCTGATTCAGCAACGGTTACTAACGATAGTGCTGCTGTTGCTCAGAAAAAGAGGGATACGTACCTGAAAGCATCAACCTCATTTACCAAGGTGAGTGCTTTGCAGCCTGATTGGCCTTATGGCTACTACTGGCGCGCAAGCTCGTTGTATAATGCCTACGATCGTCAGGAAAATATTGATAAAGGTATCTCGGCTCCTTACTATGAGAAGTTTAGTGAACTAGCCGAAAAGGAAGGTGCTTCTAACTTTAAGAGTTATCTACGTCTATCGTATAGCTACCTTGCTTATTACTACCGGACGTCTGTGAAGGAAGAGGCGAAAGCGAAATCTTATTGGGAGAAATTGTTACAGATAGATCCTGACAACCAAGCTGCCAAGCAGGCATTGGGTGTTGGCCAGGAAGCTGCCACTACGGCTACCCCAAAGAGCAATAAGTAAGAGTCAGAATATTCATAAATACAGAAGGCCCCGGAGAGATTCTCCGGGGCCTTCTGTATTTGTAAGAATTATAACTATCGTAGTTATGCGTTTGTAGTAGTCAGCGGAAAGCAATTTTCTAATACGGGCAAGTGTACCGCGCTGAATCGCTCGTAGCACCATAATTTTAATCGTTTCACTTCTTCAGGCATTAACATCCGTATTGCTTTTCGCAGTTCTTTTTCGAATAATCTGCGGTCAAAACTTACCTTTTGCAGAATTATTTTGATGTATTCTAACATTGAGGCCATAGTATTACTTAGTTTTGCGATTTAGGATATGAAGTGGAGAGATACTCAGAAGGGGGGAAGACCCAATTTCTCCACTAATTTACAAAACGTTTTTGATTGATGAAAATATATGTCTATTTAAGTATATTTTTGTGCTTTTCCTTGGCGAAGGCTCAGCAACCTGCTGACCAGGATATTAGTGTTGAATTGGGGAAACGAGAACTTTTTCTCAAACAGCCGTTCATTTTATCTGTTATTGTCAAAAACAATACTAATCGTCCCTCAGTAATCTTCCCGGATATAGAGAGTCTTGAAAAAAGAAGTGCCTCTGCTACCAGTACAACCAGCACTATCGGTGGAAAGACCGTCTTAGTGCAAACAATAAGCCAACAATACTTTGTTGCTAAAGAAGGAACCTATACAATTCCTGACTTTACGGTGACAGTAGACGGGGTCAAAGTAAAGTCGGAAGGATTAAAGCTTACTTTTAAGAAAGAGAATAAGGACTCTGAATCTACTAGTGATGAGGAAGAAGACTCCGAATTAATTACTTCCGAAGAAGGTATTTCAAGCGAAGATGTATTTTTGTCGCTCAGAGCCACGAAATCAGCAGTGTATGTACGAGAGGGTTTTGCGGTTCGTTTGTCGCTTTACGTGGCAAAAAATGCCCCGATTGAGATGGAATTTTACCAACTTGATGGTCAGCTTCAGGCCATTCTCAAAAAAGTACGTCCGGCCACTTGTTGGGAAGAGAACGTCGGGATCGAAGAAATTATCCAACGGGATGTTGTCGTCAACGGTCGAGCATTCACGGAATATCAGATGTACCAGGCTATGTTTTTTCCTCTGACGCTACAAACGGTATCATTCCCTTCCGTGGGCCTGGACATGCTCGTACTTAGTGCTCAGGAAGCAACGGCAGGAAAAAAGAAGAGTGTTAAGAAGTATTCTTCAAGCCCGGTCCGGATTCTGGTCAAGCCTTTACCTCCCCACCCATTAAGAGATCAGATTTCGGTCGGGGAATACCAGTTACGTGAGCGTATCACCCGAGAAGAGGTGTCCTCAGGAGAAAGCCTTCGGTATGTATTCGGAATCGAGGGAGAAGGTAATTTGTCGACGGTAATGATGACAGATGTTCCGATGAGTCAGGCGTTCGATTTTTATCCACCGGATGTAAGTCAAACCGTACGGCGCAGCTATCAGAAAGTGAGCGGAGAGAAAGATTTTGACTATTTTATTGTAGCCAAACAAAAAGGGACCTACCCGTTGGGGCGGTTCTTTCAATGGATCTATTTTGATCCTTCCCGTTCGCAGTATGACACCCTGCGTTCAACTAAAACAATTAGGGTTGAAGGGGAAAACCTTATATCGGTAAATTTGTCTGGGGGAAACGGGGCTTCGGTTTATGAAAATATTGAACAGGTAGATACCACGGTTCCCTACATTGATTACCAGGACCTGATTCGTAGCCTTACTAATTTGGTGGTAGTAGTATTAGTAGGGGTAATGGTGTGGATTTTTAGAAAATAAATATATATGAGCAGCACGTACGGAAAAATTGTAAAGATATCCACATTCGGGGAGTCCCACGGGGTAGGAATCGGGGTGATTCTGGAAGGATGTCCCGCGGGAATTGAATTTGATACCGACTTTATTCAAGCCGAATTAACCCGCCGTAAGCCAGGGCAGTCGAGGATTACGACACAACGGCGAGAGGCGGATGAATTTGAGGTACTATCGGGGGTATTTGAGGGGAAAACTACCGGTACACCCATCGCCTTGATTATTCGGAATGAAGATCAACGTAGTAAGGATTATTCCCATATAGCTACCCAATATCGTCCTTCCCACGCTGACTACACCTATCAGGCCAAGTACGGTATCCGTGACTACCGCGGAGGTGGCCGTAGCTCGGCCCGCGAAACAGCCGCCCGCGTGGCTGCCGGAGCCGTAGCCAAACTTATGCTGAAAAAAGTAGAGGTAAAGGTGCAAGCCTACGTATCTCAGGTAGGCAAAATGAAGTTGACCAAGGGCTACCAGGATCTTGATCTTGACGTTGCGGAGGAGAATGCCGTTCGTTGCCCTGACCCTGTAATGGCGCAGCAAATGTTTGACTATATCGACGAAACCCGAAAAAAGGGAGATTCGATCGGTGGGGTCATTACTTGTGTGATCAAAGGAGTACCTGCCGGCTTGGGCGAGCCGGTGTTTGATAAACTGCATGCCGAGTTGGGGAAGGCGATGTTAAGTATCAACGCCGTGAAAGGCTTTGAATATGGTAGTGGCTTCGATGGAGTTGAAATGTACGGGTCGGAGCATAATGATGCTATTTATCAGGATGAGGACGGCAAAATATACACCAAAACAAACCATTCCGGCGGTATTCAGGGGGGTATTTCTAACGGGGAAGATATTTATTTCCGGGTAGCCTTCAAGCCCGTTGCTACCATTATGCAAGATCAGGATAGCGTCAACGAAGAAGGTGAAAAAGTAATAGTTCAGGGTAAAGGTCGCCACGATCCTTGCGTAGTGCCACGGGCAGTACCCATTGTAGAAGCAATGGCGGCGTTGGTAATCTCAGACTTTTATCTGCGTCACAAAGCCAGCCGACTATAACTCTGCTACCCCTTACGCCGGCGATATAGGCTGAGTACAAACCAAAGCGTACCTAGAAATAGGAAGCCGAGTCCGAAAAAGATAACGGGGCTGGCAAAATCCTGAGCCTGTGCGTTCAGAAAAACGCCAACTAGTAGGACTACCGTACCAATGGAAAGTATGAGTACAGCGTTAAAGATGGATAGCTTCACCCGTGTAATAGCTTGGTTAGAAAATAGAGGTAGCAGTAATGCCCCTTTTTACTTTGTGTATATAAGTAGTTTTATTGTCCTATTCTACTTTTCTACGCCAGTTTTTGGGCAGCAAAAACGATATGAATTTCAAAAAGGCCTGATGGGCTCACCGTTCCGTTTGGTGTTTTATGCTGCTGATGATTCCCTGGCAGCGTGTGCCGCCCGGCAAGCTTTTGGTCGGATAGAATACCTGAACGAAGTGCTGAGTGATTACCGGGATGGCAGCGAAATTAATCGCTTATCGGCTCAATCGGGTAGTGGCAAATGGATTCTTGTGAGCGACGAGTTGTTTGAAATACTGGCTATCTCACAAAAGCTAAGTAAACAAACTTACGGGACGTTTGACAGCTCAGTGGGGCCGGCGGTACAGCTTTGGCGAAGGGCAATGCGCAGGAATACTTTCCCAACCGATAAAGAAATTAATGAGGTCCGCAAGCGGATTGGGTATCAGTATATCCAACTCCATTCCCGTACTAAGAGTATTCGGCTTGGGCGACCAAAAATGCGCCTAGACGTGGGTGGGATTGGTAAAGGATACGCCGCGGATGAGGCCGTAGAGGTGCTCAGAGGGCTTGGCATATCATCAATCCTGATCGATGCCGGCGGGGATCTGACCTTGGCAGACCCACCTCCGGGTAGTCAGGGGTGGAGGGTTGAAGTTACTTCCGGCACGGAGCAGGACTCGGTAGCTACCTTAGTACTTGCCAACGTTGGGGTGGCTACTTCCGGAGCAACCTATCGCTATTTGGAGCATGATGGTCAGCGCTATTCTCACATCGTGAACCCCAAGACAGGTATAGGATTGCAATTTCACGTACGTACGACGGTAGTGGCGGCCAACGGGGCTCAGGCGGATGCTTTGGCTACGGCCCTAAGTGTAGTAGGCATTCAGAAGGCTAAAAAGATCAGTCGTAAGTTTCGGGGAATACAGGTATGGCTTCTGGAAACAAAAGACGGAAAAATGACCAGTTGGAATACCCTACACTAAAAACGTAGTGAGAGTTAGACTCTCACTACGTTTTTAAGTGATTCCAAAAAAGGGAAAGCTGAACTTAAACAGTTATCGTTTTACCAGGAACAGCTACGGGGTAGAATCCATTTTGGTCAGGAAGTACCTTTGGCATAGCATCCCATGCAATTTTGTCCGGGAACAGGTTGATGTTCGAATTCATCGCGTCGTCCCACTTCACCAGCTTACCGGAGTAGGTGGCCATCCGGCCCATAATAGCCGTCATGGTACTCTTTGCGGTACGCTCGGCATCAGCAAACTTATATTCGCCTTTGGCAATTGTTTCGAAGAGCTCGTCGTGCTCCACCTGATAAGGGTTAATGTCTCCTTTGCTGTCGTGGGCGTAAATCACTCCACCTTTGTAATCTTTCAGGACGGTACCCTTGTTAGAGAAACTATCAATACGGCCCTTGGTGCCTACGAAAGCTTCGTCTACCCGGCTATACGTACCTTCGTAGTGACGGCACTGACTCGATATGGTACTACCATCGGCGTACACCAGATCAAGCATGTGGTGGTCAAATATCTCACCGTACTGCTTACCATCACGAACCTCACGGCCACCTGTTCCCTGAATAGAGACGGGATAACCATCCTTTACCCAGTTGGCTACGTCGATATTGTGTACGTGCTGCTCTACGATATGGTCGCCGCAGAGCCAGTTGAAGTAGTACCAGTTACGCATCTGGTATTCCATTTCGGTCATGCTGGGTAGTCGATCTTTTACCCACACACCACCACTAACCCAGTAGACTTGTCCACCTACGATATCTCCGATTGCACCATCCTGAATACGTTTGATCGCTTCACGATAGTTTGCCTGATAGTGACGTTGTAGTCCGGTTACGACGTTTAGTTTTTTCTTTTTTGCAATTTCTGCTACTTCCAGTACTTTACGAATACCGGGGGTATCGGTGGCCACGGGTTTTTCCATAAATACGTGTTTATTCTGCCGGATAGCCTCCTCGAAGTGGTACGGACGGAAGCCGGGAGGTGTCGCCAGAATCACGACATCGGCCAGGGCAATAGCGCTTTTATAGGCCTCAAACCCGACAAACTTACGGCTGTCTGGAACATCTATCTTGCTAGCTGTTGGTACGTCTTTACCAGCAGCATCCTTGTATTTCTTTGAGGTGAGACTCTTGTAGGAGTCTTCCAGGCGGTCGCGGAATGCGTCAGCCATGGCTACGATCTTTACATTTTGCTTAGTACTCAGGGCCTGAGCTGCTGCTCCGGTTCCACGTCCACCGCAGCCAATAAGGGCTACTTTAATAGTATCATCTACCTGGCTATTGTAGCCATAAGACGCTAAGGGGTTGAGGGCGATTCCCCCGGCGAGTAGTCCGGAGGCTTTTAAAAAGTCACGTCTGTTCTTGTTCATGTTTGGTAATTTTTATGAAAGAGTTTGAGAATTGATTTACTGAATTTAATAGTCTTCTATGAGAAGAGGGTTATAGTATGCCTCGATTTCGGTAGCAGTGGGTGTTTTTGCTGGCCTTACTAATCGAAAACCGATAAAGGATGCACTCGTCATCCACCACTCACTTTTAGGTAGCTGAGGATCAAGTATCTTCCAGTCGGGCGACGACGGGATACGGGCCGCACTGCGGGATACCGTAGCTTCGTCATCCCAGGAGCCACCGCGTACTGAGGTTGGGTAAAGCTCCGTTACCGGAGCGTAGGATTCTTTCACTTCCCCAGCCGCTTTTTTGGCGTAATAGTCAGGCAGGTACTGATCCAAGGTCCATTCCATTACGTTTCCGTGCATATCGTGTAAGCCCCACGGATTGGGTTTCTTGGTGCCAATTTGCTTGTAGGCATCATCGCTGTTATCGATATACCAGGCATAGTCACCCAGTTTGGAGGCATCATCTCCAAACGAGTAGGCTGTTTTAGTACCTGCCCGGCAAGCGTATTCCCATTCTGCCTCGGTAGGAAGGCGGTAGAAAACGCCGGTTTTGTCATACAGCCATTTACAAAACTTGATGGCTGCGTACTGGGTCATGTTAATAGCTGGATAGCCCGAGCGACCCATCCCAAACGACATATCCACGTAAGGAGGACTGGGTCGGGTACTGGCGTCGGTTTTGGCGACACTTTTTTCTGGATCGGGAAACCGGTTTGCCATTTCTTTTTCCATATTTTTAAAGGCAAATAGATCGTAAAAATCCCAGGTTATCTCATGCTTACCCATCCAGAATGGATCAAGCTTAACTTTATGCTGTGGGCCCTCGTTATCATTGCGACCGGTTTCAGATACGGGGCTTCCCATCAAAAACTCTCCCGCCGGCATCGCTACCATATCATAAGTCTGATTACTTCCGGATATTTTTTGGGTATAGTTAGTAGAGTTTTTTTGAGAAAAAGCTGAAAAACTGGCAAGGAGTATACTACCTAACGCAATACATTTAAAATTCATAGATAATTAAAAGACAGTGAGATAAAACAGATAGCCCAACATACGCAACGGGTTCCTGTTAAACAGAACATACCAGTGTATAAAGGAGAAAAGATAGAGAAAGTACCCACCTTTCAGGAAAAATGTTTGTTGATTCTACCAAATAACTCATTTAGAACCGGATGACCCCTACCTTTGTGGTCGGAATGAACCAACTATTATGAATTACCTTTCTGCTGAAAATGTATCCAAGTCGTTTGGCGACAAATGGCTTTTTAAAAATATATCGTTTGGATTAAATCGGGGTGATAAAGTAGCCCTGATTGGTACCAATGGTACCGGTAAAACTACCTTCCTGAATATTCTGGCGGGAGTGATTGGTCCCGACGAAGGATTAGTGAGCCTTCGGAAGGAGATTCGACTCGGCTATCTCGACCAGAGCCCTACCTTTGATGAGTCAATACCGGTTATTGAGGTCATTTTTGCCTCGTCAAATCCCGTGGCAAGCGTCGTAAAGCGCTACGAGCAGGCATTGGCTACCGGCGATAACGAGGCACTGACCGATATTCTGGAAGAAATGGACAGCCTGAAAGCGTGGGACTTTGAGGCGAAGGTGAAAGAAATTCTGGGGCGTTTGGGTATTCACGATGTGGATGTACTCTTTGGTACTCTTTCGGGAGGGCAGCGCAAGCGGGTAGCTCTGGCCAAGGTGTTACTCGAAGACCCGGATCTATTGATTCTGGATGAGCCTACCAACCACCTTGATCTGGCCACGGTAGAATGGCTGGAAAGCTATTTGAGTACCCAAAACACTACCCTGCTGGTGGTAACCCACGATAGGTACTTCCTCGATAAGGTATGTAATAATGTGCTCGAGCTAGACCATGGCTCGGCCTATATCTACAAGGGTAATTATGCTTATTTCCTGGAAAAAAAGTCGGAGCGGGAAGATATGGAGGCGGCCGAAATTGATAAGGCCCGTAACCTGATGCGTAAAGAATTGGACTGGATCAGGCGGCAACCCAAAGCACGGGGTACCAAAGCCAAGTACCGGGTAGATGCGTTTGAAGATATAAAAGATAAAGCCAGCCAAAAGAAATTCAACAACCAACTTGAACTGAACGTAAGGTCTACCCGCTTGGGTAGTAAAATTGTTGAATTACAAAGTGTCGGTAAAAGCTACGGGGACCGCCGATTGATCGATAATTTTCTGTACACGTTCCGTAAAGGTGATCGTATTGGTATAGTAGGAGCCAACGGTATGGGTAAAACTACACTGCTGAAAATGATTACGGGCGAGGAGCGTCCTTCTAACGGGCAAGTAGTGCGGGGGGATACCGTCCAGTTTGGGTACTATACCCAATCGGATATTGAGTTTCAGGATGGCCAACGGGTGATTGAAATTGTTAAAGACGTAGCCGAGGTAGTAAGGCTGGGTAACGGACAAACCGTAACGGTCTCCAAATTTCTGGAAACCTTCCTTTTTCCTCCGGCAAAGCAGCACGACTATATTGAAAAACTGAGTGGTGGTGAGAAGCGCCGCCTGCAACTCTTGCTAATGTTGATGAAGGAGCCTAACTTCCTGATTCTTGACGAGCCAACCAATGACTTAGACATCAGTAGTCTGAACGTTCTGGAAGAGTTTCTGTCCAACTTTCCGGGCTGCTTGATGATCGTCTCCCACGACCGTTATTTCCTCGACCAGCTCGTAGATCACTTGTTTGTGTTTGAGGGCGAGGGCAAGATCCGTGACTTCCCCGGTAATTATACCGACTACCGTCTGTGGCTGGAAGAGCAGGAAAGCTCGAACACGAAGCAGAATTCTGGTAAAGCTCAGTTTGCGAAGGTAGAGGTACCAGAGCAAGCGCCTGTAGCCAAGGCAGCGGATGCCTCTAGGCGCAAGCTTTCCTACAAGGAACAACGCGAAATGGATGAGCTGGAAAAAGACATAGCAGCCATGGAGAAACGGAAAGAAGTGCTGATTCAAAAACTCAATACCGGAAGCTCGCACGAAGACTTGACCGAATGGGCCAGGGAGATTGAAGAGATTACGGACAGCCTGGGAGAAAAAGAAATGCGCTGGTTGGGACTCTCTGAAATTGCTTAGTTTTGAAAAAAGAACCTCATTATGGATTCAATTGTAGAGTTTTTTCAATACATTCTTAATTCCGAGGAAATCATCCGCACCGGAGGACTGGTCGTTATTACTCTCATTGTATTTGCTGAGAATGCCTTTTTCTTTGCTTTCTTTCTTCCCGGTGACTATTTGGTTTTTCTGGCGGGAGTATTCTGTGGTACCCGTACCCTTGATGTCCCCATCTCATTACTTTTAATGTGCCTTTTGTTGGCGGCCATTCTGGGTTCACTGGTGGGGTATCTCTTCGGTCGATTTTTTGGACATCAGCTCGAAAACCGTCCGGACTCCTTATTTTTCAAGAAGAAGTACATCGAAACTACCCGGAAGTACTTTGATAAGTACGGAAGCCGGACTCTGATCATCAGCCGATTTTTACCCATTGTGCGTACGTTTGCCCCTATTCTGGCCGGTTTGGTACGTATGCCCTGGCCCGGTTTTGTGACTTATAACGTAGCAGGAGGGAGCATCTGGATACTTAGCCTGACGGGCGGCGGCTTCCTCTTCGGTGAGCAATTTCCCTGGATTGTCGATTACGTGCAGTATATCATACTATTTTTCCTTGCCATCACTACTTTTACCGTCATTAAGGGCTACCTAAACGCAAGAAAAGAAATGCAATGATAAGTTCTGAATTATTAATTCTGAAATAGTAGTCATAGGGACCCCTTACTCTTCCCTACATGGAAATGATTCAGAGTTTAACTCCCGGAATCCTCCCGAAACCACCCGGCGTAGGTGACGTAGTTCATGGCGGTTCGGTCAATTATTGCTCCTAGCTCGGGCGCAACTTTCTTTAAAAATTTAGCGGGATTGCCCGCGTAGACACTACCAGGTGCTACCACGGTATTTTGGGTGATAATGGCCCCGGCGCCAATGATAGAGCCCGTACCAATTACGGCCCCATCCATGATAATAGCGCCCATCCCAATCAGTACGTGATCTTCAATGGTACAACCGTGCACAATGGCATTGTGCGCGATGGATACGTAACTCCCGATGGTAGTGGCGGTGCGTTGGTAGGTACAATGGATCACGGCTCCGTCTTGTATGTTGGAGTAATCACCAATCCGGACACTGTTTACATCGCCCCGCACCACGGCATTAAACCATACGGTACAGTTAGCACCCATGACTACGTCACCGACCACCGTGGCGTTATCGGCTAGCCAGTTATTTTCCCCAAAAATAGGGTGTATTCCTCGTACGGGTTTGATCAGTGCCATGGGTTAAATCGTAGTGATGAAAGACAAACATACTAGGTACTCTCCAAAAATTGCTCCTTCAAGTGTTCGTAAAATGATTTGCGGTCCACGTAATAGCCAATCAGGTTAGCAGTCATGGCGGCGAGTAGGAGGTAAAAAATGGCCGAATGACGATCCGTCATTTCCAGTACCAGAATAGCCGAGGTAAACGGCGAGCGTGTTACGCCCGTTAAATAACCTACCATGCATACCAACATGACCAGATTGTAGTTTTCCGGGGCTACGCCAATCAATTTGGCTAACCCTGCGCCCAAAGCGGCCCCTGCACTCAGAGAAGTGGCGAAAATACCGCCAGAACCCCCGCTATGATAACTCAGGACCGGTCCGAGAAAACGGGCTGGAAACTCATACCATTGGGTAGTTTTATCCGCCGAAAATAAAAGACGATTCATGATGTCCTTACCACTACCCCCTGACTCGGGTCCGGTAAAGTAGATGATCAGGGCAAATAGCAGGCCTAGCGCGCCCACAAAGGCAATCTGCTGCTTCGTATTTTTTATGTGTTTGGTCTTCCAGTCGCTGATTATTAAGAGTACTTTGGTCATTATAGAACCGGCCCAGCCCGAGAGCGCTCCGGCCAGAAGCACGACTCCGACAAACGAAAAGCCAACCGGAGTGATTTTGGGATAACCCAAATAGAGGTACGGCCCGAGAAGCGCCTGAGCGGTCATACCCGAGATAATGACCGAAGCGAAGACGGCCGTTCGGAAGTAAGTTAGGTGGGTTTTGGTTAGCTCCTCCACCACAAACACAATTCCCCCCAGGGGCGTATTAAAGGCGGCGGCCAAGCCGGAGGCTCCACCCGTTACCAGCATAATCCGTTTAGAAACCTTGGGCCAGTAGTCGGGCAACAAGCGGTTGACAAACCGGAAGATGGAAGCCGATATTTGCAGGGTTGGTCCCTCGCGCCCAATCGCGCCGTTGCCAAGTAATAAGCTTAGGCTACTAATAACCTTCACAAAGGCTATACGTAACCCCAATAGTTTATCCACACGCTTATCTTGTCGGGGATTAGCGAGCTCGATAGAGGCCATCAGTTGAGGTATCCCGCTGCCACGCGCAGTTTTGGCGAATCGATGTACCAGCCACCAAGAAAGTATAAAAAAGCCGGGAGCGGTAATGAAAATTAGCCCGGGAGATATTTCAAGAACCTTGTGACCTAAGTGTTCAAAGAGAGAGAACAGTTTTTCATAACCCACGGCTACAAAACCTGTAACGAGGGAGGCTATCCAAAAGGGAATGGCCTGTAAAGTAATCGATCTGATTTCTTGATTAATGACTTTATTCCGGAGCCATTCCATTCCGTCCAGGATTTTCCCGATGAACCACCAGAATTTTTCTCGCATAATAGTTGATGAATAGTAATAGCGCAGATAAACCGCTTGAAAACAATGTGCAGACAGGCAATTTTAACAAGGAATTTACCGTAAAAAAAGTAAAAGTGAAATTCGGTTCCGTAAAATTCAATATATTTAGTACGAAACTAAACTGTATCAAACAGCTATGTCGTCCATCGCATCAATTTCAAAAGGAAGCCTGCTCATTGCTGAGCCGTTTTTAGGTGATCCAAATTTCGACCGAAGTGTAGTGCTGATCTGTGACCATAATGAACACGGATCTTTTGGTTTTATTCTCAACCAGACTACTGAGTTACTGCTGGGGGAAGTACTGGAAGAAACCATCTACCAAGATATTCCTCTGTATTTGGGAGGACCTGTTGAAAAAAATACTCTGCACTTTATTCACCGGCGCCCCGATCTCATTGAGGATGGTAGTGAAATAGCCGAGGGAGTCTACTGGGGAGGGGATTTTGAAAAAGTAAAGGCACTCCTGAATGTCAATAAGCTGACAAACGATGATGTACGCTTTTTTATTGGCTACTCCGGGTGGGGAGGTAGTCAGCTCGACAGCGAGATGGAACAAAAATCATGGTATGTTTCCAGCAATACCGCTGATTTTATCTTTACTACTCCGGTGAATGGCTTCTGGCGGGAGGTACTCAAAGAAATGGGGGGTAAGTACCGTTCTATTGCTCATTACCCCATTGATCCAACCTTAAACTGATACTACCTACCAAGTAGAAATAGTACCAAGCACGTCTCTATCCTTTAAAAAAAATTAAAATATCAGCTCAATCATGACCCCAACTCGTCGTTCCTTCCTACGCCTAACCGCGTTCGCTCTTCCTTTTTTTCAAATCAACAGGCTTTTTGCCAAGAATGCCGTCAATAAACCGCTCGTGATTTCAACCTGGGATAGTGGCAAAATAGCGAATGGGGCGGCTTGGCCAATACTAGCGCAAGGAGGAAAAGCGCTGGATGCCGTAGAGCAGGCCGGTATTGCCATTGAAAATGACATTAATTGTTGCGTTGGCCTGGGAGGTAATCCTGACCGCGACGGATACGTAACCTTGGATGCCTGCATTATGGACGAAAAGGCAAACTGCGGCTCCGTAGCCTTTATGGAACGAATCAAGCACCCGGTATCGGTAGCCAGAAAGCTAATGGAAACAACACCGCACGTGTTTCTGGCTGGCGTGGGGGCCCAGCAGTTTGCGGTTCAGAACGGCTTTACACTCGAGTCGGCGGAGTTGTCGGAAGGAGCTAAAAAGACCTACGAAAACTGGCTCAAAAAGGCAGAGTATAAACCCATGATCAATATTGAGCTGCAACAAAATAAGGGCAAAGGACAAGGACCTTTTGCACCGGGCCGACTAGATGATGGCTCCTTTAACCATGATACCATGGGTACGCTGGCCTTAGACGCCAACGGTGATGTATCAGGTATGTGTACTACCAGTGGTATGGGTTTCAAGATGCGGGGTAGGGTAGGCGATTCACCCATCATTGGTGCGGGACTGTTTGTCGATAATGAAGTAGGTGCGGCCACCTCGTCGGGGCAGGGCGAAGAGGTAATCCGGGTGTGCGGTACTCACCTCGTGGTTGAGTTTATGCGTTCGGGGCTATCGCCGGAAGAAGCCTGTAAAAAAGCCATTGAAAGAATCGTGAAACCAGACCCCAAAAGAGCCAACACATTTCAGGTTGGGTTTATTGCCGTTAATAAGCAGGGAGAAGTAGGGGCGTATTCAATCCAAAAAGGATTTAACTATACCGTGACCGAAAAAAACGGAAAGCCAATGGTATACAACGCCAAGAGCCATTTCGCCTGAAAACTTGATGCTCTATTCTTGCCAACCAATGAATAAATATTTGCTTTTAAATTCTAATGCAGAACTAGTCAGTAGTGTTAATGTAGCCAAATCCATGGCTAATAGTTCCTATGCCAAATACGTACAAAAAACGAATGGATATAAGTTGTCAGTTACTTACTATTAATGAGTATATCATTTACTGCCGATGCTCAGTGGAAACTGGTATGGTCTGACGAGTTTGTTGAGGATGGACACCCTGATCCCAAAAACTGGAATTTTGAGCAAGGCTTCGTCCGAAATCAGGAGTTGCAGTGGTACCAGCCAGAAAATGCCTACTGCCGGGGCGGACTACTGATTATTGAAGGTAGTAAAGTAAAAAAGGCCAATCCAAACTACCAACCCGGTAGTACCAACTGGAAAACGAATCGGGAGTTCATTGAGTATACTTCGTCCAGTATACAAACCCAGGGGCTACATAGCTGGCAATACGGACGTTTTGAAATGCGCGGACGCATTGAAACCAGGGCGGGATTATGGCCCGCTTTCTGGACATTGGGGGTAAAAGGAGAGTGGCCGTCTAACGGGGAGATAGACATCATGGAGTACTACCGGGATATGCTGCTGGCTAATTTTGCCTGGGGCTCCGGGCAGCGCTATAAAGCTGTTTGGGATGATTTAAAGAAACCCATGGCCGAATTTAATGATCCTCATTGGGCGGACAAATTTCACGTTTGGCGGATGGACTGGGACGAGCAGACCATCAAGCTTTATGTGGATGATGAACTTCTGAATGAAGTTGATCTTAGTAGAACCTTCAATGTTGGGGAGGACAAAGTAAATCCTTTTCGCCAGCCCCACTATCTGCTTCTCAACCTGGCCATCGGCGGCATGAATGGCGGGGACCCTTCAAAAACAGACTTTCCTTCCCGCTATGAGATAGATTACGTGCGGGTGTATCAGAAATAGGCTAGTCGTGACCATGTAATCCATAAGGACTGAGGAAAATTTTGGACTAATATCATTTCCTGGCTGTCATTATCTGGCGGAGTCTACGATGTAGACTGGTGTTTTTGGATCGTTGGCAAATAAACCCTTAGGGACGGAACGACTGATTATCCATCGCTCGACCCATGAAATACCATAGCTACCAAACTTGGTGACTTTTTCCTGGTAGGCGGTGTCCCGTAATGCAGTGGGTAGGTCTACAAACACAGAACCATTACGTTGGTACATCTTGGCTAGCTCACCTACATAATCAGCATTTAGCAGGCTTGCGTGAATCAATAGTATCTGCGGAATTTTCCGGTCAAATAGTGTGGTACTTAGTTGGTCATAATAATGCACTTTGGCTTCCATGCACTTGATGTAATCAGAGCCAATACGATTCATTTGAATTTCATTTTTCTTGTTATGAGCACTCGAGCAGGCTTTGGCAAATAGGTAATCTTCGTTATCGATCGTGACCGATGCTTCGGTACAGCCCTGCTCAAGCAAAAATGAGTTTAAAGAGTCATAGCTGGCCTGTGTCTAGCCAATATGCAGATAGAAGAAAGTACCACCACGGTAGGCCTGCTTGCTTACTCATAGCTGGTGTTATCTGCGCTCCCTCTAACATAACATGTATAAAACTGGTAAAAGTAGCTTGGAGGTAATCTGTATGTCCAAAGGTATGATTCCCGAGTCCATAGCTACCATTCAGCCATTGTTGTAGTAGATCCACTCTTTCCTTTTTCAGGGTTGCCGATGCATAGAGTTTGCCTTCGTTCACAAAACCGATGGCTGCTATCGCATACTTTTTAAAGTGAGCGATGAGCTTCTTGGTTATTTCATCCTGATTGTTTTCTCCGTAATGTACCGTTGGTAAATCATCAACTGATACACAGATTTGCTTTGACTGAGCTACTGTGGCTGTTAGGAACAGGTATATAGTCAGTACTTTACTCATAATTTGAAAAATGATAAAAAGAATGGGTAGATTATTATTGTTGAGTGGATCGAATTAAAAATTGATTAAATATATAACTGTATATAACATATTATCATTGAATAGTTTGTAACTAGCACTGAAAAAAAAACCTTTTCAAGAAAATGACAAAAGCACAACTTTTGGCTCCCGTAGCCGTCGCCTTCTTTTTCGCCTTTCAGGTGAACGCCCAAGACTCAAATACCGACAACCATGAGATTACGGTGGTGGTACCAAACGTAGCACTTTTGGATTTAGAGTCGAGTGTATCGAAAAGCTTCACGGCTACTTTTGCCCAGGCAACTCCATTGGAAGCAGGAGAAAAAGTAACGGTACCCGTTAACAATAGTGATTTGTGGTTGAATACTGTACCCTACTAAAATGAAAGGATTAAATGGGAAAATCGGATTTTTGTAGTTCCTCAACAACAAATCTCCTTTTTTCCCATGAAGCAGAGCCTCATCGACGAAATTACGAAAGTTCTAAAAAGAGTGCCAATCGTAG
>JBDNFP010000090.1:0-20734 GCA_041689775.1 Spirosomataceae bacterium | reverse complement strand
TTGGCTTTCAAGCCGAGGAAAACCCGCTGCTGGCGCTCGTCCAGTTGACTGTAATATCTGATTTCGTCTTCGCTGATCAATGTAAGTTAGTCGTGAGGTGAAAAGCAATTTTACCAAGTTATTTTTTAATCGTTACTAAGCTAGGTTATATTTTTCAATTATCGGGCTCATTGCTATAAACCCAAGCTGCACAATAGAATGACCCGACGACTAGCAGGTGAAGAAGCCCAACGTTTATGGCACGAATACCGAGCCGGTGATATTTATGCCCTGGCCCAACTGATGCAAAACTTCTACCCCGATCTTTTTAGTTGGGGTATGCGGCTACACGCTGACCGTGATTTTGTCAAGGACTGTATTCAAGAAACTTTTCTGAGTCTTTGGAAAATGCAGGAAACGATTAGTTCGGTTGAAAACGTACGGGCTTATCTGCTGGTAGTACTGAAAAGCCGCATTCTCCGCGAACTTTCCAAGAAAAACCGGATGAGTCCAACCTCTATTTCGGAAGACTACACTTTTTCGGTGGAGTTTTCAGCCGACCTCCGGCTCATTGAGGAAGAGCACGAGGTTTATCAGCTTCGCAAGCTCGAACAGGTCATGAACCAACTCCCTGCCCGGCAAAAAGAATTAATTTATTTGCGCTTCTACCAGAATCTGAGCTTTGAGCAAATCGCCGACGTGATGCAGCTCGGCCGGCAGTCGGTGTATAACCTGTTACAGAAATCTCTAACTAGCCTGCGCAAAAATTGGGCGGTGGGGCTACTGCTCATGCTTTTTACGGGGGTATAATTCAGGACTGAGGGTATCATCCTATTAAACGACACTTCTATACCAATGAAACAATACGAAGAATATAGCGTCGAGGACTTCGTACAGGACGAAAATTTTCGGGACTGGGTGCAAGGACAAAGCCAACAGGAGACATTCTGGCTATCATTCCCACAAAAGTATCCGGGGCGAGCGGAGGAAATGAAGCAAGCCGAAAAGATCATACGCGCCGTAAACGTACCTAGCGAGTTACTTAGTGAGAGGGAAATCCGGGCGGAGGTCCAAGCTTTCCTGCTCAGAAGTGCTGAAAGCCCCGCTGAGCCAACCCAAAAACTACCTACATCACCTGTTTTCGGCTTCCCTCTGAACACCCGATGGGCCATGATAGCCGCTGTACTGACAGCCGTACTAGGGGTCAGTTGGTATTTTTGGCCCACTCTTGCCACGCAAACGGCGACTAGTTTACTCGCCGAAAAAACTCAGAGTGGATTGGTCCAAACTGACAACTCCACCCAGCAGCCTTTGCGTATTCTTCTCAGCGATAGTACCGAGGTGGTCCTTAGTCCTAATAGTAGCCTTAACTACCCAATGCAGTTTTCTGATACCGCTAGGGTGGTATTCCTGCGCGGTGAAGCAAGCTTTTCGGTAACGCACCGCGGCCTACCCTTTTTGGTACATTCAGAAGACATGATCACGAGGGTACTCGGCACAAAATTCGTTGTCCGTGCCTACCATAAAGATCGAAAATTCACCGTGCAAGTACTTTCCGGCAAGGTATCCGTGTATCGGGCCGGAGTGGGTAAAGGAGTGAACAGCAAAAAGGCGAACGGCTTGATTCTTACGGCTAATCAGGCGGCAATATTCGAGAAAGACAAGCAGCACTTAACCAAAACACTCGTAGCCAACCCGACCGTTGTTTCGAAGCTTTCAGCTGAGGTAGAGTCCCGCTATGAAGAAGTAGCCCTACCGGTCATCTTGCATGATCTCGAACGGAGCTATGGCATCGCTATCCAATTTGACGAGCAAAGTCTACACCCCTGTAAGGTAACCGCTACATTGGGTGACGAATCGCTATACCAAAAACTCGATATGCTGTGTAAAACTGTGGCAGCCAGCTACCAGATTGTGGATGGACAAATCATAATCAGTGGTAAAGGTTGTCCGTGATGATGTATTGTTTGACTATAAATACCATGAACCTATTCCTAAACCCTACCCCTATGATCCATTGTATACAAACAAAAATCGGCAGTAGCTAAGCCACTGCCGATAGGCTACACTACCGGGAGTTCGCTCGCCAAAGTTACTTCCCGGTATAATTAAGTTCCTCAAAAAGAACCATTAACCTTTAACAAAACTATGAAAAAACACGTACCCAGACAATTTTGGATTAAACTCATGAAGTTTTCCCTCACCCAAAGTTTAGTATTGCTACTGATGGTAGGCGTTTCTTACGCCCACACATCCAGGGCACAAGAGTACCTTAACAAAAGGCTTAGCCTACAAGTCACCAATCAGGAAATAAAGAAGGTACTGATTGAAATCGAAAAAGCAACGGATGTACGTTTTGTATACAGCTCCAAGGTGGTTGAATCCACCCAAAAAGTTTCTATTCAGAAAAGCAACGTCACCCTCAGCGAGGTACTGGAAAACCTTCTGAAACCGTTAAAAATCAAGTATGAGCTCAGTGGGCAGAAAATTATTCTATCATCCGCCCTTACCAATGCGTCCAAGTTCACCTCTTGGATCTATGAGATTCCGGTAGTGGTACCAAAGCAACTTCTCAATGGCCGAGTATTAGACGAAACCAGCGCGGGTCTTCCGGGAGTGAGTGTGGTACTCAAAGGCACTACGCGTGGCACTACCACCAATGGCGAGGGCGATTTCCAATTGGATGTGCCTGATTCTGAGTCAATACTTGTGTTTAGTTTTGTGGGATACCAAAGCAAAGAAATCGTTCCCGGAAATCGCTCCTCAATTCAGGTTTCGATGGTTCCCGAAGACAAAAGCCTCGAAGAGGTAGTAGTAGTAGGCTACGGTACCCAGAAAAAAGTAAACCTTACGGGCTCTGTGGCCACGCTTGACGCCAAGTTTCTGGCCGACCGTCCTATTACTAATTCTAGCCAGGCTCTACAAGGTCTGCCGGGTGTATTTGTCAACATGAACAAGGGGCGGCCCGGCGACGACGGAGCTTCTATCACCATTCGGGGCGCCAACTCCTACTTCTCAGGCTCGGCACCCTTAGTGCTCGTGGACGGTATCGAATTTCCGCTCTCCGACGTCAACCCCAACGACATCGAAAGTATCACAGTATTGAAAGACGCGGCCTCGGCCGCTATCTACGGTAGCCGCGCCCAAAACGGGGTAGTATTGGTAAAAACCAAGTCTGGTCAGCGGAACAAAAAGGTCACGGTTGACTATAACGGCTATTACGGTAGCCAAACGGTAACTCGTTTGCCCCAAAATGTTGTCTGGAATACACTTGACTATATGGAAGGCAAAAACCGGGCGCTTATCAACGAGGGTCGTCAACCGGAATATACGCCAGCGATAATCGAAGAATACCGCAACGGCACCGACCCTTTCATTTACTCAAACACCAATTGGTGGGATGTTATGTTCCGGCCGGCCCCCATTCAGCAGCATAATTTGCGCATTGCCGGCGGCAGTGACAAAACCTCCTACTCCGTGTCGCTGGGCTACCTGGATCAGAAGGGAATCATGCCCAATACCAACGCCAACCGCTATACCCTCAATACCAGTATCGACTCGGACATTACCAAATGGCTCAAAATAGGCAGTAGTTTGCTAGGCACTTTCTCCCGAGACCGGGAAAGCGCGTACAGTGCCGACGAAGGCAACGGCGAAGGGGGGATCATGGGCCTTACCTACCGGGGACTGCCTATGCAGACCGCCATTGCTGCCGATGGCTCCTACGCCGATCAGTGGATCAGGGTACCGGGACACAACTTCTACCGCAATCCCTACGCGCTGTCGTTTGAAGGCGACCGCATGAACAAGCAGCTCCGTACTATCCTAAATCTGTACGCACAGGTCAACTTACCCCTAGGTATCACGTACAAAATTACAGCAGCACCCAACGTAAGTTTCTCGTCGGAGAAATACAACTACCCCGTCATTCTGCTTACCCACCCCAAAACCGGTTTGCAGGCACCCATGGGTAATATTCCGGCCCGAGGCGTACGGCAAAACGGCTTTGAAACCTTCAACTTCACAAATTTCCAGACCCTCGGTTGGGAAAAGATGTTGGCCGAAAAGCACTACCTCAATTTGCTGTTGGGTACCAGCGTGGAGTATTTCTCCAATGCTAACTTCAACGCCAGCAATCAGGGGTACCTCGGCAACGAGATCACCGAGCTAAACGGCGGTACCATCAACCCGGTGGTGGGAGGAACTTCCAGCCGGTCGCGTATTATGTCCTATTTTGGCCGGGTTAACTACATTTTTAACGACAAGTACCTCTTCGAAACCAACTTCCGCTACGATGGGTCTTCGCGCTTCGCACCCGACAAACGCTGGGGCTTTTTCCCATCGGTATCAGTAGGCTGGCGGATCAACGAAGAGGAGTTCTTGAAAGATGTACAGGCCATTTCCAACCTAAAACTACGCGCTAGCTGGGGGCAGTTGGGCAACCAGAACATTCCGCTGTTTAGCTACATCAACGCCATTACCTTGGGAACCAATTACAACTTCAACAATGCCCTCGTGAGTGGAGCTGCCGTAACCCAACTAGCCGACCCGAACGTAACCTGGGAAACCACCACAACGGCCAACATTGGATTGGATGGTGGCTTTTTCAACAACAAACTGACCTTCGAGGTAGACCTTTTCAGCAAAACTACGGATGACATTCTGGCGAGGGTCAACCTGCCGGGGCAAGTTGGAAACCTGGGCGGGCCGCTGCGTAACGTAGGCTCGGTATCAAATAAAGGTGCCGAGGTAACCTTGGGCTACCGCAACCGCATCGGTAAAGTAAACTACAATGTCGGAACTAACGTAACCTACCTTACAAACCTGGTTGAAAATACGAATGGCGAAATCATTTTTAACGATGGTGGCCGTCGCATCACGCAGGAAGATTTTCCGCTTAACTCCTTCTTTGGCCTCGAAACCATCGGCATCTTCCAGAATGCCGACGATATCAAGAACGCACCTTTCCAAAACAGGGTAACCAATCCCGGCGACCTACGTTATAAGGATCAGAATGGCGATCAGGTTATCGACAACAACGACCGCGTGGTGGTCGGACGCTCCGTACCCCGCTATACGTACAGCTTTACCGGCGGCGGCGACTACAAAGGTTTTGATCTGGCAATATTTTTTCAGGGTGTCGAAGGAGTTAGTACTAACCTAACCTCGAACCTGTCGCAGCCCTACAAAAATGGAGCGGGGGTTACCCGCGATTGGCTGACCGACTCCTGGACGCCCGAAAACCCGAATGCTTCCCTACCCCGCCTCACCACGGCCAACGGATACCCGCAAAACTTCATTTTCTCCGACTTTTGGTTGCAGGATTTGTCGTACCTGCGCCTGAAAAATATTCAGCTGGGCTACACCATGCCCAATGAGCTGATTAAGAAAGTGGGCCTCAGCAAGCTTCGCCTGTTCGTGAATGGACAAAACCTTTTGACATTTACTAAATTCAGAGACGGTGATCCGGAGCGCGACGCCAACCAACGTGGCATCATTGCTTACCCCATCGCAAAAGTCATTTCAGGAGGTATTACCGTAACTTTTTAATAGAACAGATCATGAAAAAATATATCATACTCGTACTCACTGCTATCCTAAGTTCCTGCAACCAGTCAATGCTGGACGTGGACCCTACCGATCGGTTCACGGAGCAAACCTTCTGGCAAACGGAGGAGCACGCCGTGGCTGGTCTAAATGGTATTTATAATGTACTCCTCAATGGGGCTTTACACGGAGGTCAAATCATGGGAGAGCTCGAATGCGCAACGCCTAATGCTTATGCTTACCAAAGCGCAATCGGAAATATTGCAAGGGGTATCCATGATGCCAGCAACACCTCCTTCATTAACAACCGCTGGGATCAAGCCTATGCCGGAATTGGACGCACCAATACTCTGCTTGCCCGCATTGGTGACATCAAAATGACCGATACGAACAAAAAGCGCTACTCGGCCGAAGCCAAATTTCTTCGGGCCTTGTTCTACTTCGATTTGTGGTCTACGTATGGTGGCGTACCCGTTATACTAGACGCACCCAAAGCTGAGCAAGGCATTTTGCCTCGTAATTCTGCCGACGAAGTGTTAAATCAGATCACAAAAGACCTTGATGTGGCCACGGCTGACCTTCCTAAAACGTTTTCTGGGGCAGATAAGGGTAGAGCCACATCGGGGGCTGCCTTGGCTCTTAAAACACGTGCCTTGCTATATGCTAGTAAATGGCCCGAGGCAGCTACCGCTGCCAAAGCGGTAATGGATGCCAAAATATACACCCTATTCCCCGATTTTCGAGGTCTTTTTATGCAAGAAAATGAAGGGAATGTTGAGGTTATTTTTGACGTACAGTACAAAAATCCCGAGTACGTTCATGGCAATGATATCAACTACGATCAGTTTAATGGGTATGCTCCTGTGCTCGACCTCGTCAATGATTTCTACATGCTTGATGGTAAACCCCTCGGCAGTTCACCCCTGTATGATCCGGCTAACCCCTACAAAAATCGTGATCCCCGCCTAAATGCTACCATCATGACCGTGGGTAGTCAGTTCAAGGGGAAAGCCGTAGTAGCCTCCACCTACCCACAAACGGGTTTTGGGCTCAAAAAGGGCACTACCTACAAAGACAACGAAGCCGCTCCGGCCGGAAAGGTAGACAACATCTCCGATCTCAATAACATCGTGCTCCGCTACGGCGAAGTACTGCTCAACTACGCCGAAGCCCAGAATGAAGCCGTCGGCCCTGATGCCTCGGTCTATGCGGCCTTGAACTTGCTACGTACCCGTGCCGGTATGCCGGCCGTGACACCCGGCCTGTCGAAAGATCAATTGCGCCAGGAGATTCGCCACGAGCGCCGCATCGAAACCGCCGGTGAAGGCCTGTACTACTTTGACATTCGCCGCTGGCGCACCGCTGAAAGCACTATGAATGCAGAAGCTTTTAATTTTCTGGGAAAGCGGGTAGATACCCGCACCTTTGACCCTGCCCGCGACTACCTGTGGCCGGTACCATCGGCGGCTATTCAGCTCAATACCAACCTGACGCAGAACCGTGGGTATAATAAGTAGTGTGTAGTCTACTCCTTGCCATACAAAGCCCGCTTTACCATCATTTCTTGGAAAGCGGGCTTTCTATTGTTTTAAAAGCACCCCCTCTATACTTTTACTACAATTGATAGACAGAGGCTGGGAGTTCCCTAAAATCGAGGAATATACCGCGCCACCGATCTACGAATAAAGAGTATACTCACGAAATATAAGCCCAAGTGGAGTTGCCAAGCCAACTACACCGCATGTACAGAGAGCCAATAAGTACTTCCTACTCTTTGCAACCTATACCAAACCCTTTTTTATAAAACTTTTTCTCTTTTTTATACCAATTCACTAAGGGTATTGACCAAGTTGTGAGTCATACGAGTACTTAATGATAAAAATACCCGTATGCTTCACTCATTACCTGATTATTCTGGTTCAGAAAAGCTTTCGCCTAAGCTGTTGGAAGATGGTAAAAGTCGTCAGCTTGACGGCGAGCTATTGCTTAGGAAAACATTCGAGGAAGACCCCCGGCAAGGACTTGCTCTTCTTTTTAGGAAGTACTATGGTCCCCTTTGTAGCCACGCGGTACGTTTCGTGTATTCCCGGCAGATTGCCGAAGATCTGGTAAGCGAAGTCTTTTTTCAGTTTTATAAAACCGAGGCGTTCCGGCATGTAACCACATCTTACAACAGCTACCTTTTTCGTTCGGTTAGAAATGAGGCCTTCAACTACCTAAGAAGGGAATTTACCCGCAATACTCCCCTAGACGCTTCATTTGAAAACCATCAGGATATGGTTCAACAGAGTCCTGACGCCGAAGTACAATACAACCATTTATTTCTAAAAGTCAATCAGACTATTGCCGAGCTACCCACTCAGTGTCAGCGGGTTTTTCTGATGAGCCGCTTTGATGATAAAAAGTATAAGGAAATAGCCGAGGAACTTCAGATCTCCCCAAAAACCGTAGAAGTCCATATTTCGAAAGCACTTCGTCACTTACGCGATGCCTTACGAGGTGAATGGATCGCCCTATTTATACTAATGATCACCCAGTAAGCAATACCTCGATCAGGGAGAAACCTACCTCATCCCACTTCATACAATCTACTACAATGAAACATACCCTCTCTAAACATACACTATTTGAATATCTGGCAGGGCGCGCCACCCCACTGGAAAAACAACAAACCGATGCATGGCTCAAAGACGAATCGAATACGGAGCAATTTTATCAGTGGCTATTTGAGTGGGAAAGACAATCACCCCAGTACCAAACAAACATTGATCAGGGATACACCAGGCTTACAGATAAGATAGAAGAACAAGGCATCACTAGTGAAACGGCTTCCGAATCCCCAGTAGAAACCCAACGTATATTCAGAAGGGATTGGTTATTGGCGGCCTCGGTGGTGTTTATCTTTTGTATTGCCGGTTGGCTATTGCGCAAACCTATTTTATACAAAAACTACAAAACTGACTACGGGCAAACGAGCGCTTTTGTCCTTGAAGATGGCAGCCATGTAACGCTTAACGCTAACTCCTCGTTACTAGTACCGCGTTTTGAATTTAATACCGGGCAACGGGAAGTATTCCTATCGGGCGAAGCGCAATTTTCGGTCAGGCATACTTCCGATCACCAACGTTTCATCGTCAAAACATCCGATACGTTTCAGGTGGAAGTACTAGGTACCGAGTTTACTGTTTTTGCTCGTTCGCGAGGTACCAAAGTAGCACTATCGCAGGGTAAGATTCGCCTCGACTATACCGAAGGATTAGAGAAGCGAAACTTGATGATGAAACCTGGCGAGCTCGTTACGGTGAATCAGGAGGGAAACCTCACCGTAGAGTCGACGGATACTCCTGAACTACACGCCGCCTGGAAAGAACAGCGATTTATATTCAACAACACCTCGGTATTGGAAATTTGCGCTCTGATCGAAGAAAATTTTGGCATCGTGGTCAAAATTGAAGACCCGGAAATAGCCACTCGGACGATTACCGGTAATTTCAAGGCCCAAACGGCCGAAGATCTTATTAGCGTCCTGACCGAAGTTCTGAACCTGCATATCAGAAAAGATAAAAAAACTTTACTACTCCTAAACCCAACCCTAAATCCTAAATCCTAATTGCTATGTTAAAACAACTTTTACTAACCCGATTTTTAGGGATAGTCCTGGTATTTACCTGCCTTATACCAGCATCGGTATTCGCACAGACCCTTGCCTTTATTCAGCAAAAACCGACTGGCACAACCGTTAGAATGGTACAGTTAAAGTCTATCCTGCTGGAAATACAGCAGCAGTACAATGTTGAAATTATTTTTGAAGATCGGCTCGTGAACAGTCGTGCCGTATCGTCGGCAAGTGTAAATTATTCGCTTTCGGCCGAGAGTAACCTCGAAAATGTTTTAAGGTCGACCAACCTTAAATACAAGAAGTTGCGAAATGGCACTTTTATTATTACGGAGAATGCTGCCCAAAAAGAATCCGCTTCCCGGAATGAGAGAGAGAGAGCCGATTACAGGCCTAATCTGGAAAGGCTCTCCTCTTCTTCTCCCCAGCCGGAACCACAAACGACTCAGGTAGAGGAAGAAAAAGCGGAATCTCCCAAGCGCATTATTAATGGAAAAGTAAAAGACGAAAACGGCAATGGCCTGCCCGGCGTCAGCGTAGTAGTGAAAGGCACCACGCGTGGTACCTCAACCACCGGTGAGGGTACCTTTCAACTTGACATTCCCGAACCTAGCCCCACCCTGGTGTTCAGTTTCGTGGGATACGTCACCCAGGAAATCCTGGTGGGAAACCAAACGCAAATCGAAGTAAAGATGAGCGTAGACAACAAATCACTGGACGAAGTAGTGGTGGTGGGCTACGGTGTACAAAGAAAATCGGACCTCACGGGAGCCGTTGGCACGGTAAAAGGGGAAACGCTGCGGGAACGCCCCGTGGCTTCGCTGAATCAGGCGTTGAGCGGCCGCATCACGGGCGTCAACGTTTCAACCAACTCCGGTCGGCCCGGTGGACGCGCCAACATCCGCATCCGGGGAAACACCTCCGTGAGCGTAGCCAATAACCCACTCTACGTTATTGATGGTGTGATTCTTAACGCCACCGACCTCGCCAATGGCAGCACACCAATCGACTTCATCAACCCCAACGACATCGCCTCCGTGGAGGTACTAAAAGATGCCTCGGCCACGGCCATTTACGGTGCACGGGGAGCAAACGGGGTTATTCTGGTAACCACCAAGCGTGGCAGCACCAACGGTGGCAGTGTCAACTACGACACGGAATTTAGCGTGGGCGTATTGCCAAAGAAAATTCCTTTGCTTAACTCAGAAGAATTTCTCCGGGCGGAAGATATCGCCTACCAGAATGCCAAAAAGTACGATCCCGTCGGCTGGGCGGGCGGAAAATTCACCGACCCCAAGACCAAGCGCACCAATCCCCTGCTATTTGACGGCAGCGGTAAACCGCTGTACGATACCGATTGGCAGGATGAAGCTTTCCGGAGAGCAAAAACCCAAAATCATCAGCTTTCATTTGCCGGCGGCAATGGCAAGGACAACTTTGGCTTGTACATGGGCTACCGCAACGAGGAAGGTCTCATGAAAGAGTCATGGCTCAAACGGTATTCGGGGCGTTTTGTGATGGACAGTCAAATAAAGAAATGGCTCAAAGTGGGTGGTTCATTGAGCTACAACGATCAGAGCGAAAATCAGGTTGACCCGCTGGGCGGCGGGGGAATTATCCCCATGCGGCAGGTGCTGGAGGAGCTCCCCATTGTTCCGGTAAAATATCCCGATGGCCGCTGGGGAAGCAACGAAAACTATCCCGGTATGGAGGGTGGTGGTAGCCCTATTCAGGTTGTGACCGAGCGAATCTATTTACTCAAAACCCAAACGATGCTAGGTAGTGTGTATTCCAACATCAATCTGGCAAAAGGACTCGAACTACGAACCACGCTGGGTACTAACATCATCAATCAACGGATCGATTATTACGGGGGACGTACGCTCAATTATATTTCGCGCAATCAGGGGGGAGACGCATACATCGACAATGCTCGTCACAACTCCTGGCAGTTTGAAAATTACTTGACCTACAACACCAGAATTGCCAATATTCACTCTTTCAACGCATTGCTGGGGGTAGCTTGGCAGCACGTAGACCGATTCACTTCCCGAGCACAAGCTCAGCGTTTTCAGGACGACTACTTCCAATTCAACAACCTGGGCGCGGGTGCCGTAGCGGTAGCCCCTTCTTCCAGCACGAGTGCATACGGATTGAACTCTTACTTTGGCCGCATCAATTACGGTCTTAAGGATAGATACCTGCTCACGTTCACCGGGCGAATCGACGGCTCGTCCAAATTTGGTTCGGCTAACCAGTACGCCTTGTTCCCCTCGGCGGCACTAGCCTGGCGTGTCACCGAAGAAGAATTCATGAAGGGAATTCCAGCCATTTCCAATCTAAAAATCCGCAGTAGTGTCGGTGTCACGGGTAACTCCGAAATCACCGCCTATCAGGCCCTGGCGGGTTTGGGCAACTATTCGGTCATCTTCAACGGAGCGCGTCAGGTCGGAATTGGCGTCAATCGCCTCGCCAACCCCGACCTCCGGTGGGAGAAGACGCTTCAAACCGACGCCGGTTTGGAACTGGGGCTATTTAACAACCGCATCACAGTGGAGGCCGATATTTATCGGAAGCTCACTTCCAATATGCTACTCAGTGCTCCGGTACCTTCCAGCAGTGGCTTCACGTCGGTCAGTCAGAATGTGGGAAGTATGGTAAATCAGGGCGTAGAATTTGCCATTAACACCGTCAATATCGCCACCTCAAGATTTAGCTGGAACACGACCTTCAATATTTCCATCAACCGTAACCGGGTAAAATCCCTGACCGGTGGGGCTGACATCTTCACGGGATCCACGATTGTTCGCGAAGGTGAGCCGGTGGGTTCCTTCTTCGGATTCGTGCATTTGGGTACCTGGAATACTAGTGAGGAATCAGAAGCCGCCAAGTACCTCAAAAAACCGGGCGACATCAAGTACCAAGACACCAATAATGACGGAAAAATCAACGACAACGACCGGGTGGTGATTGGTAAGGGTATCCCTGATGGCTTCGGTACATTACTCAATACCTTCAGCTACGGAAACTTTGACCTGACCGTAGATTTGCAGTTCATGTACGGCAATGACGTGCTGTTCCGCAGCAAGCACTCCGCCGAAGACCGGGTAGGCATCGCCAACAGTTTCAAAACTGTGCTCAACGGCTGGACACCCGAAAACCAGGATACTCCCCTAGCCCAGCTTCGTCCCGTGTCGGCCGGTTATAATACCAACAATGACACCTACCGGGTGCAGGATGGCTCATTCCTACGCGGTCGTAATTTTCTATTGGCTTATCGGTTCTCCAATAACGTCACCGAAAAACTGCACTTAAACCGGCTACGGGCATTTGTGTCGGCCCAGAACTTCTTCCTACGAACCAAATTCCAGGGATATGACCCCGAAGTATCCACCTCGGGCGCGGCGTTTGATCAGGGCGTAGACCTGTACGCGTACCCCAAGCCCCGGGTATTTATGGTCGGATTGAATATAGGTCTGTAATTTTTTAATGCATTAATCGAAAATCTCATGAGAACTCCTATAAAAAAATTCATACAGGTTGCCCTTACCGGATCATTGCTGCTCTTTGGCGCCGGATGCTCCGACTTCCTTGAAGAACCAGATAAGTCAAACTTTACCCTGGAAAACTACTTTACCAAGCCCGAACACGCCGAAAGCGTAGTAAACTCCATTTACCAAAGCCTGAGAGGTACTCTGGGCGGTGGCTTCGGAGGAGCCCCCTGGATGATGTTGGAATTTGGAACCGGACTGGCCAACACGGAGCTTGGACAAGCTCAGAACAGCATCTTCGTCAGAAACCTAGTCAATAACTCAGATAATGGCTACGGGGCTACCTATTGGACAAACAACTACCGGGGTATTGCCAACGCTAACCTGGCAATTGCCAAAATACCCGATATACCAATGGATGAAGTTGCCAAGAAGAAATACCTTGGCGAAGCCCGGTTTCTGAGGGCTTTGTACTACTACGAACTGGTCCGGATATTCGGCAGCATTCCGCTCATTACGGAGCCGATCAACCTCAAATCAGCGGAGCTCTATCCCGACCAGGCTACGCCCGAGCGGATATACAAGCTCATTGAGGCGGATCTAGTCGAAGCCGAAGCCTCCGGACTACCCTACACCGACGCGTCGGGCCGGGTTACACTGGGAGCCATCAAATCGTTACTTTCCAGTGTATACCTCACCATGGCAGGGTACCCGTTACAGAAGAAGGAATACTATCAGAAATCCGCTGACAAGGCCAAAGAAGTGATTACTTCGGGCAAATACAGTCTGTTTGCCTCTTATGACGACCTGCACACTCCGGCCAGAAAAAACATCGGGGAAAATATTTTCATGGTGCAGTACGCCGCCTTTGTACTACCCTCCAACTGGCAGAGTTCTATCATTCCCTACAACCAGGGAATCTCGGCCTATACCGACGAAACGGGGGCTATTTTTGCCAACAAGGAGTTTGTGGAGTCGTACGCCGTAGGTGACAAGCGGGTCGAAGAGAAGCAATTCTACTACCGCAATTTTTCACTGCGTAGCGACCGAACCAAGACTCGTGACCTGGGGGGCTACTATATTTATAAACTATTCGATAGCGAGGCGCAGCTCTCCACCACCAGCAGCAACCTGAACTGGAACGTACTTAGGTACGCGGAAGTACTGTTGACCTACGCCGAAGCCGCTAACGAAGCCGCCGGGCCATCACCCGAGGTATACGATGCGGTAAACAAAATCCGGCAACGGGCCCAACTTCCTGCCCTCAGTGGCCTTACAAAAGAACAACTACGAGAGGCTATCTTGAAAGAGCGCTGGTATGAATTGAGTTTTGAGAATAAAACATGGTACGATATGGCCCGCTTGCGGAAGGCATTCAACGTTACCACCAAAACATTTGAAGACTTCGTGGGCCACAAATTTTCTTACGGGCCGGTTTTGCAGGCTCGGGAACTGTTGTTTCCTATCCCAACTGCCGAAGTAAGAAACAATAGTAAACTCAAACAAAACTCAGGGTACTAATTTACAATCTTAAAATTATTTATAAAAATATACCCCGAAAGCATCTTTTTAAAGATGCTTTCGGGGTATATACAGTACCCATATTGCTTTGTAAGGAACAGTGTAGCACCGCGTTTAAGCAGTTGATGACTATTTGCTTGTTGCGGAACGCCGCCCGGCCGTCAGCTTTTTTAAGTATTTGATATAGAAAATAGTAACCATGTATTTGACTAAATTTATTATACTAACTAATTCTGCATTAAAACTTTATAGAAAATAATATAACATATTATAATTCGGCATAGTTAATGTACCTTTTGGAGTCATAAAAATTTGATTTACAACTAAATAAACCCTAATACCTGACAACCTAATTCCTAACACCTATCTAAGTACGAACAACATGTCAAAACCCGTCAAAAAAGGCCTCGGAAGCTTAATTATTTTTTTCACTCTGGCTTTCCTGCTTTTCAGCGCCTTTAAGTTTACTCAGACTGAACCACTTAAAATTGAACAGGGCTCCCGCATTTTTCTGGTAGGCGGCAATCTTGGTTCACGCATGATCAACTACGATCATTTCGAAACGGAGATGCACTCACGCTATCCCGAGCAACAGCTGTTTGTGCGCAACATGTGTGATCCGGGTGATACCCCCGGTTTCCGACCCCGTTCGGCCCGCAACAACCCCTGGGCGTTTCCAGGAGCAGAGAAGTTTCAGACCGAACTCGCCAACCCATCGGCAAGTGAGGGCTTCTTTCCTACCGACGATGAATGGCTTACCCGTTTGAAAGCCGATATTGTGGTTGGCTTCTTTGGGTTCAGCGAGTCCTTTCAGGGACCCGCCGGACTGGAAAACTTCAAAGCCGAATTGGATGCTTTTGTAAAACATTCTAAGACAAAGCGCTACAACGGTAGCACAGCGCCGCAACTCGCCCTCGTATCGCCCATTGCCTTTGAGGATATTTCCGACAAGGTGGATGTACCTAATGGCAAGAAGGAGAACGAAAACCTCGCGCTTTATACCAAAGCTATTAAAGAAGTAGCCGACAAGAACGACGTTCTCTTTGTGGATGCTTTTGCTCCCTCCAAGAAATGGTACGCCGAGAGCGCGGATCCCCTCACCATTGACGGCTCCCAACTAAATGAAAAGGGCTACGGAAAACTGGGAGTGCTATTAGCCGACCAGCTTTTTGGAAAAGAGCAACCCAAATCAGGCGTAAACCGTCAGGCGGTGTACAATGCCGTGATGGACAAAAACTGGTTTTGGCACAACGACTATAAAATACCCAATGGTGTACACGCCTGGGGACGCCGTTACAATCCCTTTGGCTCAGACAACTACCCTCAGGAAATCGAGAAGATCCGGCAAATGACCGCCAACCGTGATACGTTGGTGTGGGTAACCGCCAGTAATTTTGAGAATCAGAACTTCAATCTTGCGGCCGCCGATCAACGCACTCGTCCCCTGCCTCCCGTAAAAACCAACTTTAATCCCGAAGCCAACGGTAGCCTCACCTACCTCTACGGGCAAGAGGCTTTGAACAAGTTAAAAACCCCTCTTGGCTATAAAATTGAGCTGTTTGCTTCCGAGGAGCAGTTCCCCGATTTGGCTAATCCTGTGCAGATGACCTTTGACAACAAGGGCCGCCTATGGGTAGTAACCATGCCTACCTATCCGCACTACAAGCCCGGCGACAGCAAGCCAAACGACAAGATTATCATTTTTGAAGATACCAACAACGACGGCAAAGCCGACAAGCAGACTATCTTCAAAGACGGCCTGCACGTGCCGGTTGGTTTTGAACTGTCCCCCGAGGGAGTTTACGTATCGCAGGGTACTAACCTAATGTTGTACACCGATACAAATGGTGACGACAAGGCCGATAAAGAGACAATCCTGATGAGTGGCTTTGACGACCACGATACCCACCACGAAATCAGTGCTTATACGTCCGATCCTTCCGGAGCTATCTACATGGGCGAAGGCGTATTTTTGCATACCAATGTCGAAACATCCTACGGTACTGTACGTGCTACCAACGGAGGTTTTTATCGCTACGCACCACAGCTTCATAAGCTAGAGCGCGTTGCCCAGTTGCCTATACCGAACCCTTGGGGTATTGCCTTTGACGAATGGGGCCAGCAGATCTTTGCCGAAACATCCAGCCCCGACGTGCGCTGGATGCTACCCGGTAGCGTAAAACCCATGTACGGCGAGTCGATGGATAAGTCGAAACAGCTGATTCAGGAAGACCAAAGAGTTCGCCCCACGTCCGGCTTGGAATTCGTTTCCAGTCGTCACTTTCCGGATGATGTGCAAGGTAACTTCCTTATCAACAATACCATTGGTTTTCTGGGCATGAAAATGCACTCCTTGAAAGACGACGGTACGGGGTATAAGAGCAACTTCGTGATGGATCTGGTAAAAGGCGATGACCGCAACTTCCGCCCCGTCGATATGGAGTTTGCCCCCGATGGTTCGTTGTATTTCATCGACTGGCACAACATCCTGATCGGCCACATGCAACACAACGCCCGTGACCCGTTGCGCGACCACGTCCACGGCCGTATCTACCGCATTACCTACCCTTCACGCCCGTTGGTAACCCCCGCCAAGGTAGACGGTGCAACCGTAGAGCAACTATTGGAAAACCTGAAATTACCCGAGTACCGTACCCGCTACCGTACCCAACGTGAGCTACGCGGACGGAAAGCAAGCGAAGTACTACCCAAGATTACTAAGTGGGTGGCCTCGCTCGACAAAAACGACCCGAGATATGAGCACCACGTATTGGAAGCACTATGGACTACCTGGGGATTGGATAAGGTGGACCAGAAACTACTCCGGCAAATGCTGAACGCCAAAGACTACCGCGCCCGCGCTGGCGCGGTGCGCGTAGTGCGCTATACGGGCCACCAATTACCCGATCAGGCAGCCTTGCTGACCAAAGCCGCGAGTGACCCTCAGGGCCGGGTACGTTTGGAAGCCGTTGTGGCGGGCTCGTGGCTAGAAAAGGATAAAGGACTTGCCATCCTAACCGAGGCTAGGAAGAAACCGGTGGACGACTGGATGGAAAAAGCTTACGAAACAACCGACGCCCACCTAAGGGGTGAATTCACCCAGAAAAAGCGGGAGTTTGTGCAAGCAACCAAACTCAAAGGCAACGACCTGGAACTCTTCAAGACGGGTAAGGAAATATACGCTCGTGATGGCTACTGCAATACCTGTCACCAACCCGACGGCCTGGGTCTTTCAGCCTCTGGCTTCCCTCCGCTGGCTGGTACCAAATGGGTAACGGGCAGTGAGGAGCGATTGATCAAAATAGTGCTAAAAGGCCTGATGGGCCCTATGGAAATAGGTGGCAAAGCATACGCCGGACAAGTACCCATGACCCCCTTTGGTGGTATGCTCAACGACCGAGAAGTAGCCGCCGTACTAACCTACGTACGGAAATCGTTTGGAAACGATGCATCCGTCATTTCGCCAGAAAAAGTGAAGCAGGTACGGGCCACAACAGAAAAAGATGGCATGTTCTACAAACCAGCGAAACTGTTGGAGGAATATCCAATGGAAAAGTAACTTAATTGGATTTGTTTGTTTTACCCCGCTTCGATCTTATTCTTGAAGCGGGGTTTTTATTTGTATTTTTCACAAAGCTATTCCAACCATTTGGTACATCCAACCCTCTTGGTGGTAGGTTAAAAGCTATTTTGGAGCTGTTGGCTATCAGCTGTCAGTCATTAGCTTTTTTTTGATCACTAATTCAGTAAAAATATTATGTAATTCATTGTCTATCAAATATTTGTAGAAATATAATAGCTACTTAACTACCACGCAATGAGAAAACTATTATGTTTTCTTCCTCTCCTTTTATGGTCCTGCGAAAAGCCCATTTACAACGAAAAACCCAATGACGAAATAGCGGGCATCGTGGTTCGGCTTATCGGGGATGGTCGCTATCTGGCTTATCAGCAAAATATAGGGGACCTCAGTCGCTCCGGGATACACATCACCCAGGATGCTGAGTACCGACAGGTTTTTGATTACTGCTGCGCCGGGAATCTGGAAAGTATTGATTTTAAACGATACGATATTCTGGGATTGAGTACCGTAAATAAGGGAACGAATAGTACCTACTTACGCAACGTCCAGATCGACGAAGCGAATGAAAAGGTAGTCTACACCATAACCGAACGCTACTGCAAACGCTCTTCCCCCGTAGACGGAAAAGGCAACTTCGTGTTGGTACCCAAGCTACCCGTGGGGTATTCGGTTGAATATGTGAGGAAGTAGATGGTCGTGAAGGCTTGTATAGGCCTTCTAACCCTATGAAAAGATAGTATTCCTGAATGAGAAAATTGTTTCTCCTGAGTTCTTCAATCGGACAACTTTGTTTATTTTTACGTTGTATGAACGAAAAAATCAGATCCGTCTATCTGTACAAAAACTAGTTTACTAACTTTCTCAGTAAACAGAACCAAAAGACAAAATCATTTGGACTTTTAGGCTCATTGAATCACAAGCAGGGGTGTCCGAGGAGTATCTTAAGCACATGGAAGGTACTGATGGCCTATACGAAATTAGAGTCAAATTGGGGAGTGATGCCTTTCGGATTTTCTGCCGAGTTGGCGATCCGATTTTTTGATGAAGGTAAACTTATCGTAGTAGCGAACGGCTTTCAGAAGAAGTCCCAGAAAACCCCAAAGTCTGGAATTGGAAAAGCATTAGTATTCAAGCAGGAATATGAAAGAGAAAAGTAACCTGAAATCATTGGATCAATTGATCAAAGAGGAATACGGAAAAGAAGGAACAACCAAACGGGAAAAGTTCGAGAAAGGATACGAAGCTTTCCGGCTGGGGGATGTGATCCAGCAGGCAAGGATCAAAAAAGGAATGACGCAGGAAGGTCTCGCCGAAAAATGCGGAACCAACAAAGGGTACATTTCCAAAATCGAAAATAACCTGAAAGAGGTTCACCTATCTACCCTCCAAAAAATTGTGGAGATGGGCTTGGGTGGGCACTTGGAGATTGCGATTAAATTTTGATCTGTACTCCAAGCCGCAAAACCCTCCTGATCTGCCCAAGTCACCGCCTGGAAGTCTATAACTGCACTCAGGAAGTACCACTTTTTGACGAGCATACCCTTTGCAACGTATTCTGGCAGATGAGGGAATTTTGCGGGATGGGGAGGAAGGGTAGTGATGGGATTTTATCGGATTTTTTTGTTGTATTGTTCTCGCTTTAAACGCTGGATGATACCTCCCTTAGCGCATATCAAGTTCAACCCGGCAAGGGCGAGCGGATAGGTTTTCAAAAAATTTATCATTGCCAGAACATCATATTTATACCGTGGAGAATTTCATAGAGCTCAACCGCACATTACATCAATTATCGGCTGATTACAGCAATGAAGCCAAGAGCGACGACGTAAATATTGCTGATGCTCCCGGCAATTATTTTGGCAGAAATTTGAGTTGGGAAGAACTATTAAATGAACCACGGTCAATTGTGCTAGCAGAGGCGGGAGCAGGTAAGACGCAAGAAATTCGATATACTACTACAAAACTGCGATTAGAGGGCAAGGCAGCTTTCTTTTTACGCTTAGAACACATCGTTGGTGGTCTGGAAATTTCTTTTGAAGTTGGAACATCTAATGAATTCCAGAGTTGGCTCAGTTCAAATGATGAAGGTTGGCTATTACTCGACTCTGTTGATGAAGCAAGACTTAAAGACCCAAAAGACTTTGAAAGAGCCATTAGAAAGCTGAGTGTAGGTACATCTCCTGCTCTTCAAAGGGTTCATATTATTATTACTTCAAGAATTACAGCTTGGAGGCCAATGACCGATCTGCGTCTCTGTAATACTCAGCTTCCATTCAATGAATCTCGTAAGATAGATGATTTAGATAGCTTTGAGGATACCAAAGGTGGGAGGATTAAAGAGAACCTGTTTGAGGCTTTGGATAGCTCTGACGCAAAATATGCTACTCAATCCCTAGCAAAAGAGAATTCAGGCTTTAAAGTATGTTCCTTAAATGACTTGACCAAGGAGCAAGTAAAAATCTTTGTAAAAGCGAAGGGCATTAGTGATGAGGCAAGGTTTTTGGAAGAAATTGACAAACAAGATGCCTGGACGTTTACTACGCGTCCGCAAGATTTAGACGAGCTCCTCGGCTATTGGAACGAAAAGCATCAAATAGGAACTCGCCTTGACTTAATGAAAAACAGCATTAATAGGCGAATTCGAGAAAGAGATCAGGATCGTGCTGTGACTAATTTACTTACTAGTGAAAAAGCACGCAAAGGTGTGCAGTTGCTTGCGACAGCCTGCTCATTATTAAACGAATCAGTAATTAAAATACCAGACACTGAAAACAGAAGTAGTGATTCCGGGGGAATTGATGCAACATCCATCCTGTATGATTGGAATGACAAAGAGTGTGATACTTTACTTAGTCGTCCTATCTTTGATGAAGCCATTTACGGGGCTGTACGCTTTCATCATAGATCTGTTAGAGAATACGGTAGTGTCTATAAAGGGTTGATCATTCAGCGACGGAGTCGCCATATGTTCCTGTTTTGAAATAGTGTTTGTTGATG
>JBDNFP010000089.1:0-16835 GCA_041689775.1 Spirosomataceae bacterium | reverse complement strand
ACTCTAACCTACTCCCACTTTAACTCCGTTCCGATTATTTCGTCGAGCTCTTCGGCTTTGGCGTCATACTGAGTAAAGTCAAACTCAGGTATCAATTCGGTTTTAACGTGATTAACCGATTCCTGCAAAGCTTCGATAAACTTGTTAAAATCTTCTTTGTATAAGAATATCTTATGTTTCTCGTACGTAAACCCATCGCCCTGAGGATGACGTCGACTTTCGGTAATCGTTAGGTAGTAATCATTGGAACGCGTCGAGCGAACATCAAAAAAATAGGTACGTTTTCCTGCCCTGACTCGTTTTGAGTAGATTTTCTCTCTGTCTTCCACTGTGTGTAGCAATTTATGGTTAAATCGAACGCTAAAATAGAAAGTTTATTGCTCTCTGCAAAAAGTTATCAGATCATTCCCCTCTTATTTAGGGTTAAAATTATATAATGTAATAAATAATTTGCACTAAAAGTATAATTAATACCTACTTACAAGGGCCTTCCGTTATATTTGTGCGCATTGATACCCATAGAAGTTAGTAAAAAGCCAGAGTTCTAGTGGTAGAATATAGAAGTATCTGGCTTCCTGTTTCACCTAAACCATAAGGTATGAGCATTCAATCGTTCCTCATTTTCTTGATGATAAGCTTATCCAAGCCTTCTATTGAAGAAGTAAGAGCTTATCTCGAAAAACCACAAGTTGGGATAGCGTCCTATTATGCTCCTAAGTTTAATGGCCGTAAAACCTACTTTGGAGAGATATTCAGCAATCAGGAGCTCACTGCTGCCCACCCCACTCTTCCCTACAATACCCTTCTCGAGGTCACAAACCTAGCTAATAACAAAAAGGTAACCGTACGAGTTAATGATCGAGGTCCTTATACAAAAAGCCGAGTTATTGATCTTAGTAAATCGGCCGCCAAAGAAATAGGTATGGTAGCCAGCGGAGTAGCCAAGGTAATGGTAAAAGTAATTGGCGTAGATGGTCTGGTGATGCTTGATCCCCAGCCTGAACAAACGAAGCCTCGCTAATTATTTTTAATTACTTCCCGGTTGTTCTTATCTTATAGGGTGGATCACATTCATTATCATTAAGTAGAAGTCATGAGTAAACGCCCGCTGGATTTATCGAAAGTACGTGAGTTTGGAAACCTGGATTTTCTGGCCCGGCAACTTGTGGAAGGTTTTATCACGGGTCTTCACAAATCACCCTTTCACGGATTCTCCGTAGAGTTTGCGGAGCATAGGCTGTATAATACCGGGGAAAGTACCCGGCACATGGATTGGAAGGTCTTTGCCAAAACCGATAAGCTTTTTGTAAAGCGCTACGAAGAAGAAACAAACCTTCGCTGCCATTTACTGATCGACACATCATCGTCGATGTACTACCCTGAGGAAAACTACGGAAAAATCACGTTTAGTATCATGGCGGCGGCCAGTCTAGCCCATTTGCTCCAAAGGCAAAAAGACGCCGTTAGTCTGACTACCTTCTCCGATAAAATAGAAATACAGACCCAAGTAAAGTCAACGCCATCGCACATTCATAAGATCGTTCTTGAACTAGAAAATCTTCTGAAAAAGCCTCAGCCACTTCGTAAGACTTCGGTTGCCGAGATCATCCACATCATCGCCCAAAAAATTCATAAACGCTCGCTGGTGGTACTTTTCAGTGATATGTTTGATGACCTCGAACAGGCCGATCAGCTATTCTCTGCCCTGCAGCACCTTCGTCACAATCTGCACGAGGTACTGCTTTTTCACGTTACTGACCGCAAAACGGAAGAAGACTTTGCCTTCGAAGACCGCCCCTACGAATTTGTTGATCTGGAAACAGGCGAAAAAGTTAAAGTACAGCCGCACCAAGTCCGGAATCAGTATCAACAGTACGTCAAGAAGTTTTATCAGGACCTGAAACTCAAATGTGGCCAGTATAAAATTGACTTCATTGAAGCCGATATAGCTGAAGGTTTTGACCCTATTCTTACATCTTATTTAGTAAAGCGTTCGAAAATGAAGTGATTTTTTAAGAAATTTGACATTTAGGTCTCGTTGAGCCTTCCCATAATTTCTATTTAAACCATGAAAAACTTCGCTCGATACAGTTTTTTGGCAATCATTGTTATGCTTGGCCTTGACTCCTGTAAATCCGCAAAAAAATCACTGAAACGTGGTGATTACGATGAATCTGTTGTCCTCGCGGTTTCCCGCCTCAATGATAACGCCCGCTCCTCCTCTGCCAATATCCTGAAAGAAGCCTACCCAATGGCTGTTCAGCAGCACCTAGAAGATCTCCGGCGCAATGAAGCCTCTACTGATCCCTTCAAATTTGAACGCACTGCCGATATCTATTCTCAATTGAATACGTTGTACAATGCCATTGATGGGTGTACCCCATGCCAACGACTGGTTGATGCCAAGAGCTATTTTGATCAGGAAGAAGAGGCCCGACAAGAAGCAGCCACGGTCAGATACAACGCTGGCGAGGCCCGACTCAACCAGGGAGGACGCGAAAACGCCCGATTGGCCTTTAATCATTTTGAAATAGCAAGCCAACAGATACCTAATTTCAGGAATGTCGATCAGAAACTAGACGAAGCCTATAATGAAGCCTCTTTTAAAGTAGTGGTGGAACAAGTACTGGTAACATCGCGCACCTATCAGCTCAGTAATGAGTACTTCCAGGACCGCGTAAATGAGTTTCTGCAAAGTAATCGTCGACTCAACAAATTTGTGCAGTTCTACACCCCCAGCGAAGCCACCGATCAGAAGGTACGCCCCGACCACGTAGTGACGTTACAATTTGATGACTTTGCGATTGGGCAAACCCTTATTGAAACTAAAACCGAAGTAGTGACCAGTAAGGATAGCGTGAAGGTAGGCGAAGCCACCGTCGATGGAAAGAAAGTTGAGGTGTTCAACACGGTAACCGCTAAGTTGACAAAAAGCCGTAAGACGGTACTTTCTGGTGGCTTACTTGATATGCAGATTCGTGACTTTTCTACCAAGAGGATCATTTATCAGGATAAAATCCCCGGAGAGTTTAGCTGGGTTTGTGAATGGGGTAATTTTAACGGGGATGAACGAGCACTGAGCGCCGACCAAAAGCGAATTTCTACGGTCAGAGAGCTTATGCCGCCTGCTCCCCAGCAACTTTTTGTCGAATTCAGTAAGCCTATTTACGGCCAGCTAACCAGCAATCTCAAAAGTTTCTACGACAAATATTAAGCTATTCTTCTCCCATTATTTTACGCAAAACGAGGCTATGGAAGTACCATAGCCTCGTTTTTATGTCTAATTAGTATTTACTTCCCTATTTTACCAACCGAAGCACTTTTAACCACCTCCAGAGGATGATTTTTCAGATAAAAATTGTAAAAATCATCCAGCTGTTCCACGGGCATTCGCCGGGCAATGATTTTCTTGTTCTTATCAAGCACGTAGACCGTTGGCGTTGCGAACACATCGTACTTTAACCGGTAGTCAGTCTGTTGGGTAAAATCATATCCATGTAGAAGCTCTTCCAATTTATAATCTTGAACATACTTTTTCCATTCCGGGCTTTGTTCGGTCGCTACGGCTAATACTTTCAGTCCTTTGTCTTTATTCTTGTCATAAAATTCTTTCAGTATAGGTGCCGCTTCTTTGCAGTGCCCACAAGTAGGAGAATAGAAAAACACTACCGTATAATCTGATTTTATTCCATGAATACTCAGGGGTTTCCGGTTAAGATCAGAAAGTGCCAGGTCGGGCATTATTTTATCCACCAACACCGGTTTCATGCTATTTACCCGCTCTCTGATTCGCTTCTTAGCATCTTCCGACACCTCCATCTGACCCGTTAGGTAATATTTCTCGGCCATATGAACAAACACACCTTCCGTACCTACTACTTTGGGGTTTTCGTACTCGCTGGTCACGTAGTAAATAATGTAAGACTTTAATTCTTTGTTTTTAGCGGTTTTCTGAACCAGAGCATCCACATCTTTGGTAATAGAATCGGCCACCTGAACTACCAGACTCTTAATGTAACGTTCCAGCTTAGGCTGGATAAAAGGAGCTTTTAATAACCGGGAATCCGTTAAATCAAAGTTATCCCAGTAGTGTGTTTTATAGTAATTAAACACCCACAAAGAGTCTTTCTTACCGTTGGTCAAAGTCGGCGCCTCTGGTATTTCGGGCTCAATGGATGCTTTCAGTAGTTTGGCGGTAAAAGTCGCAGTATTATCCAAGAGAAAGCTCTTCCGAAAGGTGCTGAACTTATCCTGAGCAGCGATCAATTTTTTGTCCACCAGATTAGCCGTCACCGCGTCCTTTTTTATTAGTTTCTCGGTGTTGAGCGCCTCGATATCCCGCATTGTACTACGGATTGCCTTCTGGTAGTTATAGAAAAGCTGGTTTTCGGCTGAACCTGACACCACCATACCCGTCACAATAGAACTGGTATCTGTTTTGAGTGAAAAGTTAGTTTCTTCACCCGAGTACACCACTTCAACCCAGCGCTGATTACCCGGTAACAAAATTAAGTATAGTCCACCAGATAAATTCTGAGGCCCTTCAAACACCATTTTCCCCTGCCCATTCACCCGGGCGGTATCCTTAGCAAGGAATTGCTGATTACTATAATTATAGTGTCCCAGAATACAAGTTGTGTCCTTCAAGCCCGTGAGGGTAGCCTCAATCCGGTATCCTTGCGCTTGCGCCTGACAGCCCGAAGCCATGGCTACTAATATACACAATGTACTAATAAAACCTTTTTTCATACTTTTACTGATCTATGTAGAAAGTCCCTTGGCAAATCTAACCTCAAAACGATACAATCGTTTACCATCGTACCTATAATGTTCTTTTTTCTCAGCAAAACCGTCGATTTCTTCCTAATGCCCATCAGCTTCGTGGGTATGTTACTACTATATGCGTTCTTTACCAGAAACCGTACCAAAGCACGTCGGGCTATTCTTGCCACTTTTATGCTTATGGTACTGCTCACCAATAAGTATCTGGTGACCAAAGCATTTGAGTGGTGGAGCTACGACGTTAAGAATATCTCTGAGGTACAAACAACCTACGACGTAGGGATTATACTCACCGGGGGAATGATGAGTATCTCAGGCCCAGAAATTGACCACCCATCCATGGGGGTCCATGCCGACCGTTTTTTTCAGGCTTATCTGCTTTATAAAGCTGGAAAAATTAAAAAGTTTTTGATCAGCGGAGCCGACATGCCTCATATCATGCAGTTGCAACTCGATGATGGTGCCTTAGTAAAACGAACGCTTATCCAGTGGGGAGTACCCGCAGAGGATATAATTTTAGAGGGTGAGTCGCGCAATACCCGCCAAAATGCCGTTAACTCATCCCTGATTTTGAAGAAACAATTCCCAAACGGCAAGTATGTGCTTATTACCTCCTCGTTTCACCTGCGTAGAGCCATTGGATGTTTCGAGGAAGTAGGTATCACCACAGATATTTTCCCCGCTGATAGTTACAGTGGTTCTTTCAAACCTACCCTACGCGATTACATTAGGCCGGACCCGAATGTATTTGGCTACTCCCATCTTCTTTGGAGAGAATGGGTGGGCTACCTCATGTACAAAATTGCGGGCTATTGCTGAATACACTCAAAGCTGTTTGAATTGACATTTTGTCAACCCAAACAGTCTAAATAACTTTTATAAAATGAAGGAGTATTTCGCCTTAAATACTTAAAATACGTACCATTCGAAGGAGATCTTCATTGATTGGCTTTGGTAGCCGAATCGTATCCTCAAAGGGCGTATACACCAGATCATTATTGATAATACCCGCCATCACATTTTTTTGACCAGCGAGTAATCCTTCCAAGGCACCCAAGCCCAAGCGACTAGCCAGGATACGGTCCTGAGCAGATGGGGAGCCACCGCGTTGAGTATGCCCCAGAGTCGTAACCCTGATGTCCACATCGCCGTCTACCTGTTCTTTGATTTGTTTGGCAATATGGGCGGCATTCCCTTCTTCGTCCCCCTCGGCTACTACCACAATGGAAGATGATTTTGATCTTTTCCAGCCTTGTTGCAATGTTTCAATCACCTCCGAAATTGGCGTTAGTACCTCCGGAACCATGACTAGCTCGGCTCCCCCGGCAATACCCGACTGAATCGCAATATATCCTGAGTCGCGGCCCATTACTTCAATAAAAAAGATACGGTCGTGCGAGCTAGCCGTATCTCGAATGCGGTCAATGGCGTCCAGTGCGGTATTTACGGCGGTATCGTAGCCAATGGTGTAGTCTGTGCCGTACAGATCATTATCAATAGTACCCGGAGCGCCTACGATAGGTATTCCAAACTCTGATTGAAATATCATCGCTCCCGTAAACGTTCCGTTTCCTCCAATGGCGACCAATCCTTCTATACCGTACCGTTGTAGTTGCTCGTATGCTTTTTGGCGCCCTTCAACGGTCATAAACTCTTTACTCCTTGCTGATTTAAGAATCGTTCCTCCCCGCTGGACAATGTTACTCACTGAGTGCGAAGACATTTGAAAAAGATCGCCGGTAATCATACCATTATATCCTTTTCTGATCCCAAACACTTCAATTCCATGATAGACAGCGCCTCGTACAACGGCTCTGATACAAGCGTTCATACCAGGTGCATCTCCTCCGGAGGTAAATACTGCAATTCTTTTCATGTATGACTATTAAGTTATTACTACTACGTAAATGATATCACAATGTCAGAAAATTTTAATTTTTGACATTACACCCGTAAATTTATTGGGTATTTTCTGAAAATTGGTGGTTATATATGGTTTTTTAAGATAAAAACCCTGCGGTGCGACGCTTCTTTTATAGTTCAAACATACATCAATACTTCTATATTTGTGTCAGTTAATCAAAATTTAACGTATATATCATCTTGCTAGATTGATGCGTTAACGATTCATTCCGAACAAGCCGAATCTTAATTTTCATGAAAAACTTATTTTCCTGGCAACGTACATGGCCCCATCTGATCGCCATTGTTGGTTTTGCAGTTCTATCCCTTCTCTACGCATCCCCCGTGCTCAACGGAAAGCGGTTAAACCAATACGATGATATTCAGGCCCGGAGTGCCGCCCGGGAGGTAGTTCAGTACCACGAACAAACCGGCGAATGGTCGTCTTGGACCAATAGCATGTTTGGAGGAATGCCTGCCTACCTGATTGGTACCGATTACCCTACCAGTATTTCCACCAAGCTGGGGAGGCTCATGAACAGCACTTTGCCCCTACCGGCTAGCTTATTTTTTCTGACGATGATTTCGGCCTATATCCTATTTCTGGTACTAGGTGCTAACCTTTGGTTGGCTGCGTCAGGGGCAGTAGCTTACGCCTTTGGGTCTTATCTTATTACCAGCCTGGAAGCAGGGCACATTTCAAAAATAGTAGCTTTGGCCTACGCTCCGGGCGTAATCGCCGGGGTTCTGCACGCTTTTCGTAAAAATTGGCTGACCGGAGCCGCGCTTACCGCGGTCTTCTTTGCTCTCGAACTGTACGGAAACCATCTGCAAATCACCTACTACCTTGGCATTGGGGTCTTTATTCTGGTTATTTTGGAGAGTATTCCACTCGTAAAAACCGGGCAGATCAAAAAGCTGGTACTGACCCTGTTGGGTCTGGGAATTGCCGCCTTGGTAGCCGTTGGTACCCATACTACCCGGCTCTGGAACGCTTATGACTATACTAAAGAAACCATACGTGGAAAATCCGAACTTTCGCTCAGCCCTGATGCGGCCGCTAGCCCCGATCAGGATGGTCTGGATAAAGACTATGCCTTTCAATATAATTATGGTATAGCCGAAACTCTTACCCTGCTCATTCCCCATTTGTACGGTGGTCCTTCGCAAGGATCACTCGATAACAAATCCGAAACGTACAAAGCCCTCGTGAATCGTGGGGTGGATGCCGGGAACGCTGGAAATTTCGTGCAGGCACTCCCGCTGTATTGGGGTACTCAATATAGTACCGCCGGGCCGGCCTACGCCGGGGCCATCATTTTCTTCTTGTTTATACTCGGTCTTTTTATTGTCAAAGGACCCTTAAAATGGTGGGTAGCTGGTGTAACACTTCTTTACGTGGTATGGGCCTGGGGTAAAAATCTGGCCGCGATTAACTACCTCTTTTTTGATTATTTCCCCATGTTCAATAAGTTCAGGGCAGTAACCATGGTGCTTTCGTTGGCCCAACTACTCATGGTAATCATGGCCATTGCCACCCTCCGAGATCTATCCCTGAAAAAGTGGTCATTTAAAGATATTTTCCGGCCCTTCTTCATTAGCCTGGGGCTAACCGCCGGACTCTGCGTGGTGTTCGCTTTACTACCAACCCTGTTTTTCGATTTTCGGGGTGCAAACGATGCCCAGTTCCAGGAAAGCATTTCGCAAAGTAGTCAAGACCCGGCCTTTGCCCAAGAGATTATGCAGGCAATTGTCAAGGATCGTACGGGTATGATGCGGAGTGACGCCCTTCGTAGTGCATTTTTTATCCTTTTGTTCGCCGGGCTTATCTGGCTTTGGTTGAAAGAAAAAATCAAACCGATCGTACTGTATATATCCTTCCTCCTTCTGATGATCATTGATATGTTTGGGGTTAGTAAGCGCTACCTCAATAACGATGATTTCGTCAGTAAGCAAGCTGTGCAGGCAACCCTTAGTCCGAGCGCCGCGGATGAGCAAATTTTGCGCGATCCCGATCCTGATTATCGGGTTTTGGATGTACTTCGAAATACTTTCAACAACGCCGAGGCGTCTTATTTTCACAAGTCAATTGGCGGCTACCACGGGGCAAAGCTGCGCCGATATCAGGAATTGATCGAAAATCAGATTGCCAAGCCGAATCCAAATCCGGGTATTCTGAATATGCTCAACACCAAGTATATCATTACGAAGGATCAACAAGGTAACCCAGCCGTACAACAAAATCCTGATGCGTTAGGGCATGCGTGGTTTGTGGATAAGTACACCCTAGTACCAAACGCCAATGCCGAAATGAAGGCCCTCGATTCTATCCAACCTGGTAAAGAAGCCGTTATCGACCAACGTTTTGCGCAGACTTTGCAAGGTTTAGCCATTCAGCCAGATTCCGCTAATTCTATCCAGTTGACCAGCTATAAGCCCGACGAGCTGGTGTACGAAAGCTCGGCCGGTAGTGATCAAGTTGCGGTATTTTCCGAAATTTACTACAATGTTCGAGACGATTGGAAGGTAACCATCGACACTAAGCCGGTACCATTACTACGGGCAGATTACGTATTGCGCGCCCTTCGCGTGCCCGCGGGGAAACACACAATTATTTTCCGGTTCGACCCCGTATCGGTTAGCGTGGGTCATACCATCGATTTAATTAGCTCTATATTGCTACTTGCCCTCGTTATTGGTGCAGTGGTGGTAGAAGCGCGCAAGAAAAATTAAAAAGTAAGAAATGGGCCAAAGAGGTAGTGAGGGAATGTATCTCTCACTACCCCTTTGGCCCACATTTTGGTTTTATCTTACTGTTCTTTATTTTCGTCACCCTCCTTGTAGCCTACATAATAGATCACTAGGTTCATCATTTCATCCGTTGAATTCCATCCGTAGGTAACCTGTCGGGCCGGTTGAAATGGATTCTCCGGGTTCTGCGAAGTATTATCATAGCTTGCCTCCACAATAATCGTTGACCCCTCAGGAAGGTGCAATAGCTTCTTAAATTGGTAGGTCATCTGCCAGTTAAAATCCCATTGGTCTATTTTCACGAGTGGTACTAGTTCTCCGCCGGGTGTAATCGCAAAGGACCGGAACGTTTTTCCTAACACATGCATGTGGGGTAAAACCGAAATCAACGATATATTCTGCTGGGTTGGACCATAACTAATGTAAAAAGTAGGTTTACTTTCGGCCGGAAGTACAAAAGGCTGATTGGTGATATCATTTTCAGTGAGCGTGAGGGTTTTAACTTCGCGATCAACTGCGGCTGAATCAGTGAGGTAAAACCGTACAGCGGACTGATCTTTTTCCTTGATTGGCGACGGTGCGTAGTGCATGTTGAATAGCAGGTCAGTTCCCTTCCTGATTTTCTTGGCCGTTCCGGCAGGAAACTCAATACGGTCATTACCAGGCACCCAGCCGTATAAAAATTCTTCTTCGAGTGGTATCTTTTGAAATGCTTTGATACGCGGGTCAGATCCTGCCATTCCATCAATAGCTCTCATTTTTTGGGTCGTGTCGGTCATTATCCGACTGTGATGAAGTACCTTACGATTATCAACCCTAAATTCAATAGCTTTTACGTAGATATCCTTTTCAAGGTTCGTCGGAATGTTGAAGTAACGAAAGTCTTCCTTACCATCACCCTTGATTTCGTAGGGGGAAAGCATAGTCCACTCCTTCCATGGGGTTACCTTTTCAACAGCCCCTGCTGCTTCTGATTTTGCTTTCTTACCGATTTTTTTCTTTTCGGCTTTCCCTTCCACAGCTCCTTCCTGAACCCACTGCTGAATCGTAGCAATTTCGGTTTCAGAAAGTCCACGCTCGTTGGCGTATTCCTGAAACGTGCGGTCGGCCCGAAACGGTGGCATATAACGGCTTTGGGTCACCTTCCCGATAAACTTTGCTCTCTTGGCCACATCCTCGTAAGAAGTCAACGCAAAGGGACCAATACCGCCCTTCTGATGACACTCAATACAGTGCGCCCTGATGATCGGGGCGACATCAGCTTGGTAGGTGGTTTGCTGTGCTGTGCTTTTGGAAGTTAAATTGATACACAACACCAGCAAAATCCCACCCACTTGAACGGGCTTAGAATACAAAAACATTAGTCTTTCATTTTCGCTTTACCTAAATATAACCAAAAAAGCGAGTCTTTCGACCCGCTTTCTGGTATTCAATTAGTACATCGACTGGTATTAACGCACACGTAATACTACACGGCAATTGGTACCTACGAACTCCTCGCATACCGAAGGGCTCCAACTATCATACACAAGACCATTTTCTCCGTAAAGCTTCCACTTCACTTCGATGTCGTCTCCCGTGATTGCTATTGACCGGTTATTGAAGGGGACATTGCGATTGCCTAAGAAGGGATCCGCAGTAGTCCGGCCAGAGGCCGCACCGAATACATCAACACTTCCTCCGCCAGTACCGTAGTCAAACTTAGCAGACTTAATCAGGTCATATACTTTCGTTTTATCGATCGTAAAGTTATTGGCATCGTACATTTGAGCGGGAGTTAAGGTAGCCATTAACTGACCCGAACCACCGTGCCTTGCAAATACCTTGTTACCATCTTTATCCACGTAGTTTTCCGTCATCCGAACGTAAAGTTCAATCTTGTTCACCTTTACTTTCTTGTCAAAAGAAGCCCAATACAAAGATGCCGGAATAGAAGTAAAAGCTTTGGTAGTCTGAAAGAAATCACTGCCCCGTTTCTGTGAATCACCCCTTGTCAAATCAAAAGGATCTTTTTGTGGCTTACCTCCAACCAGAAAACTACCAAATCCACTGGCACTTCCTTCGGCTACGAGGTTAGGGCTGAGGCTTGGGTCTTCACAGGATACCATAAATCCAAAACCCAATATTAACGCCAGGAAAACTATTTTGTTCATATTTTTCATAATCGATTCCGTAGTTTATTATTGGAATTTAAATTTCAACTTGTCCCAGAAGATAGCAGCAGCGGGGCTGTCAAATGCCGGAGGCGTTTGGGGAGCACTCTTGTTCAAAGAGGTCTCCTGAGCAGGCTGCGGCAAACGTAGTGGGAAGTTCCGGATACGTTGAACAGGAATTTGCACATCGCTTGGGTAACCGGTACGGCGGAATGCGTTGTACATTTCCATACCATTGCCATAGTTACAGTACCATGCCTGCTTCAACGCCACATTTAACTTCTGATTGTTGTTGGGGGCATCATCGTATCTTGCCAGAATCAAGTTGACGTACGTATCAACAGCTTCTGCGGTAGGAGCTACCGCGTTTGGATCAGATGATAGACCAAGCGCTACTACTTTGGCCATTTGCTCACGCATTGCTTTTTCAAAAATTGCACGTGCATCACCGGCAATTCCCAGCGCAAGAATTGCCTCAATTTGGTAGAACTTTGTCATCCAGCTTGTGATAATTGGTGAAATACCATCACCTGCACCCGCTGCACCTCTATTACCTGAACGACTAGCAGCGTTGTCATAGAAGCCAGCCGCAGGATAGGTACCAGGAACAGTGCGAATATCTACATCAGCAGGAACACCGGAGATATCACCACGATCACGACCAAAGAAACCAGAAAGGAAAGCGCGGTCCGTAGCAGTGTAAGCCTTTCCTTTATCAGTGTACAACTCCTTAATTACTGTTGGGTTAAGCGCCATGTATGCATACGTACAACCGGCTAACTGTGAGCAAGGAATTGTCGATGCATCCGTAGGATCTTCAGGATTCAAGGTAAAGCTAGTTTGACGCTTGAAGTAGAAAGGTCGACGTGGGTCATCGTCACGAAGCATCTCAAACATCGGCTGATGTAAAATGTAGGTAAACGCGTTATTTGCTGACACATAAGACGATTGATACCAAGGGTGACGTCCATCGGGTACAGCCAAACGGTTGTACTTGAACTGGAAATCATCCGCCGCGGTAGTGATATAATCACCTTCATCGAGAATTACCTTTATCTGAGCCGCCGCACTTGGGTTGTCCAGACGAGAGTTCATCAGCAGACGCAACTTAACGGTTTTAGCAAGTTTACGCCAACGGGCAACGTTACCGTTGTAAAATAGGTCGCCAGAAATAGCGATGGGTGAAGTTTTATTAAGATTTACTACCGCATCGTCACATAGCTTGATCAAAGCTGCGTAGATATCTTTATCATCGTCGAATTTAGCATTAATATTAGCCGAGGCATACCCACCAGCAAACGCTTCGGTGTAAGGTACCTCGCCGAACATGTCCACAAAATTACTGAAGAAGTAAGCTTTTAGTACTTGTCCAACGCCCAGATAACGGGTGTTTCCTTGTGCTTCAGCCGCTACAATAATCTCTTCCAGATCCTTCATTGGACCTGAATAAAAACCGTTCCAGGTTCCGTTGTAGGAAGTAAAAGTCAGATCGTAGGTATCAGCACTTGCCAGCCAACCCATAAAACCGTGGGTATTTTGGTTTAAACCCTCAAAGAAGCCCACTCCTCCCAACTCAACGGATGGTAAAAGCAGTGCAAAGTTAGCACTCGATGGGTTATTGGGGTCGGTGTTGATATCCAGGTCAAATAGGCTGCAGCTTCCCAAGGTAACCAGCATTACCATGGTAAGGAGCCATTTGTAGGTTTTTCTAAGTATATTCATATCTGTTAGAATCAATTTTTTGAAAAATTTTGGGTCAACTTAGAATGTCAACGTGAGGTTAATTCCCAGACGCTTTGTCGTTGGCTGTGCGCCTAAGTCAAATCCTTGAATGTTTGAATCAGGGAATGAAGATAGAGTTTCGGGGTCAAAATTTAGACCCTTCAACATGTTAGGAGCTTTCCATAACAGGTTACGACCAGAAACACTCATACGAGCAGAACCAAATGGAGTCTTGGTCAGGAAACGCTTAGGTACCGAATAACCGGCGGACAGTTCGCGCAGACGAATCGTGGTGATGTCGTATACGTTAACTTCATCCTGTCCGTAAGCACCAAAACCGTTTGAAAAGTGGTAGTCGAAAGAAGTAATACCAGTAGTGTTCTTAACCGGTTGTCCGTCCCCACCCAATACGGGTGCGTAGGTTGCCGGACTACCGTAAACTCCTGGAATGACACGCAGACCTTCACGGTCAACAGAATTAGCTAACTGTCCACGTAGCAACAGTGATGCAGCAGTCGCCGAGTACATATCACCACCCTGACGCCAGTCGATCAAAGCAGTCAGGCTAAATCCTTTGTACGAGAACGTGTTAGTCAAGCCCAGAGTAAAATCAGGGTTTGGGTTACCGATGATCTGTGCAGACGGCAAGCTGAAAGGGAGACCGGTATCACGGTTGATCAACAGGTTACCATTGTCGTCACGAGCGTTTTGCGTTCCGAAGATCTGACCATATTGCTCTCCCGTCCGGTGAATTGTACCTAATGCTGATAGACCAGTACCACCTAAGAAGATTTCACCCTGAGGACCGGCATCCTTAACCAACGTACGAATGCGGGTAAAGGCAACATTACTATTCCACTCGAAGCCATTGTTCAAACGAAGTGGAACCAAACTCAAACCAAGTTCCCATCCTTTATTATTGATCCATCCGGCGTTTACAACCTTGTTGTTATATCCCGAAGAAGAAGCAATCCGCTGAGATACAATCTGATCCTTGGCGTCAGAGCTAAACCAAGTCAAATCAATACCAATGCGGTTTTTTAACAACTGAACCTCCATACCTACTTCTAGTTCAGACTTAAACTCCGGACGTAGCTCGGCGTTGTTAAGTGTATTACTTGCCGTAGCGTTGTAAAATGTCTGACCAGCATAGTTACGATAAGCCGTTCCTAGTGGGTACACGTTGAAGATACTGTAAGGACTAGTATCTGATCCCACCTTACCATAAGCAGCGCGTACCTTGGCGTTATCAATGATGGCGGGTAAGTTAAGTGCTTCTGAGAGCACAAAAGACAAAGTAGCTGCTGGATAGAAATAGCTCTGATTACTTACTGGAAGCGTAGAAGACCAATCGTTACGGCCAGTTAGACCTAAGTACAGGTAGTTCTTAAATCCAAACTGCATATCAGCGTAAACTCCGTACAAGCGACGCAAAGTACGAGAATCCTCACCCACAATCTGAGTAGCCGTCGCATCAGCATTGTTCAAGCCACGAGAAATAATGTCCGTTCCTGTAACTACCAATCGGGTAGTACTACGTTGGTTGGCGTTACCTCCCACAATAGCACGGAATGAGAAGTTATCGCCGAAATCCTTCGTAATAGTGAACAGAGCGTTGTAGTCCATTTCGGTAAATCCGTAGGTATCTTTACGTACAAATCCAAGCGGAGAAGATACACCACCTTTGGCCTGGAAACGGCTGCGTTGATCGGTATAGGTATTGATACCACCTTTTACTAAAAAGCTTAACCAAGGCGCAATGTCATAAGACAAGGTCATGTTTCCGTAAGCCCGGTTTACGGTGCTATTGGAACGGTTATACTTTACAGACCACAGTGGGTTATCCAAAGGACGATAGAATAGGTTCTCGCCGGTCAGTGGGTACTCAAATGGGTATTCGTTTAGTTTAAAGTTACGTGGTAGATAAAAAAGACGACCAAAGATAGAACCTTCGTTTCCAAATCCGCCGTAATCAGTATAATAACCCGCGCCAAGTGGTGGGTTACTTGTAGTAGTGTTTACGTAGTTTACGTTACCACTAATATTTATACCGTTAGTCAATTGAGCAGTACCACCAAAGCTTAATGAAGTACGTGAACCTTCCTGCGTAGGCACAACTCCTTTGTTGGTCATACGTGAAAGCGACGCGTTCAGGCTTGTCTTATCGCCGGTTGAACTAATGTTCAAGCCGTTTTCGATGAGGCTACCCTTACGTAGGAAACCACCTACGACATCGTGGGGAACCAAATCAATGGGAACTCCGTTACCAAATTCATCACAAAGTGAAGGAAAAGCAGCACAAAAGTTAGGACGAGCTCTCAAAGGAATCTCAGCCGTTCCGTCTGGATAAGGCTTTCCTTTGTTAGGTCCGAAGGCGTACAAACTATTTGTTTTGGTATAGCGTGAACGCCCACCATACACCTCTTGGTTGATACGATCTACTTCGCCGGGGAAAGGAGCACCCCAGTTACCGATGAAACCACCGTTATAGTTTTGGTTTGAACCCTGCATGTATACGTCCTGGTAATCAGGTAGTGCAGAAACAGTTTCTTCGTTGTATGATGAGTTGTAGGTTACTTCTAGTCCTTTACGCGCTTTCTTACTACCTGCTTTGGTCGTAATCAGGATTACTCCGTTTACCGCACGTGAGCCATACAATGCCGCCGCAGCTGCACCTTTCAATACGGACACCGACTCAATATTGTTAGGGTCAATGTCATAAGCCCGGTTTGAGGCGCCGGTGTTAGATGCAAATCCGCCTGATCCGCCGGCATTCACCGAGTTATCAAAAGGAATACCGTCCACAACAAATAGAGGCTGAGTATTACCAGTCAAAGAGTTAAAACCACGAATGTTGATTTTTGTAGCCTGACCAGGAGCTCCACCACCACCAGTAATGTTCACACCGGGCATTTTTCCCGAAAGTGCCCGCAGGGGATCCGGCTCAGAGCGCTGGGCAAGATCCTCGGCATCGAGCCCTACCACCGCGTATCCTAAGCCTCTCTTCTCGCGCTGTATACCAATCGCCGTCACAACAACTTCTTGCAGGTTCTTGGTATCTGATGCAAGCTGTACGTTTACAATCGAACGGTTGCCTACTTGAATCTCCTGGGTTAGAGTACCCACGAAGCTAAAAACCAACGAAACGTTCCCCGTTGGAAGGTTGATGGAGTAATTTCCGTCGGAATCAGTATTTGTACCCGACGTACTACCTTTCACAACCACTGACACACCCGGTAAGCCACTACCGTCTTCAGTAGCCGTAACTTTACCGGTAACTTTTCTGTCTTGGGCATAGGAGAACACCCAAGTCGAGCACACCAATAAGAGGCTCAACAGTAAATTTTTCCTCATGTACGATTTAGTTTAAGTTAAGAAAATGTTGTTATTGAATATAAATGTAATTATTTAGGTAACACAAAGCAAATCTTTCATTATAATTTATTGTACCAAATATTATACAGACAACTATCTATTAATTACAAATTATCTTTGGTCAAATATTACTATTTAGAGTTACAATGT
>JBDNFP010000088.1:0-46814 GCA_041689775.1 Spirosomataceae bacterium | reverse complement strand
TTTTATCATATACAATAGACTTGCGTAACATCAGTTATTTAGTGCGTTCAGAATATCTTTTACCCTCAAATCATTTCTCGTGTATATCTTGGTAAGCTCACTTACCGAGTATTTACCTTTATCCCACTTTACGTGTGAAATATCAGTATTGTCTGTTATTCCAAAGTATTGAAAGGGGCAAAGCAATTTTTTATTCATTGCCTCGGGCAATCGAATTTCGGCGGCAATCCTGTTATCGAAATCACCCAAAATATCTCCACCATCCATCCGTTCGGGCGTAGCAGTGAGTCCGACCAGAACTTTGGGCTTGAAGTAATCTAAAAGGGGACGATAGCTATTTGCCGTAATATGATGTACCTCATCGACGATTATAAAGTCATAGTAGTAAGGCGTAACTGCTATACTTCCCAAGCTATTATTTAATGTCTTTATTGAGGCAAAAACATTTTCGAAGGAGTTAGGAATATTGCCATTTCCCCACAGCTCTCCGAAGTTACTATCTTTCAATACTGCCTGAAAAGTCTCTAACGATTGTTGGAGGATTTCTATCCGGTGTGCTATGAAAAGTAGTTTACAACTCGGGTTTTCTTGTTTGTATTTCTTGAAGTCGAAAGCAGAAATTATGGTTTTCCCAGTTCCCGTTGCGGCCACAATCAAGTTTCGGTACCGGTTATGAACTTGTCGCTCCACTTCTAACTGTTCCAGTATTTCTTTTTGATAGATATAAGGCTTTAAGTCAAAGTACGCGTGCGAAAAACTTCGGGTAAAACCACTTTTACCTTGTTGAAGGGCCTCTTTCAGTTTTTGGGAATGTTCTTTCTCTTCGAAGGTCTCAAAGTTACTATCCCTCCAATACCCTTCAAAAGTCTTCTGAAACTTATCAATGATGTGTGGTATTTCCTGAGTTGTGATTTTCAAGTTCCACTCCAACCCATCAGTAAGGGCTGTTCTAGAAAAATTAGATGAGCCGATATAGGCAGTATGGTACCCCGTATTTCGGTAAAACAAATACGCTTTGGCGTGTAGTCGCTCATTCCCCGTGTTATAGGAAACTTTGACCGTCGTGTTAGAAAGAGCCGAAAGCTGTTCAATAGCCTTGTGATCGGTAGCGCCCATATAGGTGGTTGTAATCACCCTAAGTAAGCCGCCTCTACCCGTAAACTCACGTAACTCCTGCTCTAAAACACGGAATCCTTTCCACTTGATGAAGGATACAAGCAAGTCGATTCTATTGGAAGAAAGAATTTCCTTTTTCAGTTCGCTTTCCATTGAAAGGCCTGAACCGCCCCCGGTAAATAGCTCACTTTGGGTTAGCCTCGTGTAAGGAGTAACTTTTTTTAAATGTAAATCAAGATCTGTAAAAAAGGAGTTAGTCTTCTTGAAAACAGCTCGAAGAATTTTACCCTCAGTCTCAATTAAATCATCCTCTACTTCTGAATTACTCAATTCAAGAGCAAGTACTTCCAGCAACTTATTCGAGATGATAATCTGTCTTTCCAGCTTATCTTCTTCTTTCTCCTTGATCTGCTCTAAGCCGCTTTTGATCGCAAATGCAAGATGTTTACTCAAAACCAGAGCAGCTTCGGCCTTATCAATTTTCACCGAACGGAAATCAAACTCATGGAGATTAAGCGATTCTATTTTCTTTCGAACCAGCTTTGAGATTAGCGACTCATAAATTCCTTGTTCCATTAAATAGTAAATAAAGTTGTGGATTTATCAAATTACTATTGATGCTTAACTACCCCCTCACAATTTCACCGTCCTATTATCCTGAATAAACACCCGGTCATTAAACACCAGCTTCAAGGCCTTGGGCAGTACTGATTTTTCGGTATCGCGGCACGAGGGTGGCCGTTTCTAAAATTCTGCTAATTCATAGTTCGTGCTCCGTCCACCGGACTGTTGTTGTTGTACTATACCTTTTTCTATTAAATCCTTGATGTCACGCAAGGCGGTGTCGGGAGAACATTTTGCTATTTTTGCCCACTTTGATGATTTCAGTTTTTCATCAAAACCATCTACTAGTTTGTTTAGTACCAACCGCTGTCTTTCATTGAAAAGGGTAGCCTCGTGTATTTTCCAAAATTCTGCTTTGCGCAGGATTTTTTGAAGGGTACTTTCCGTTTCCAAGAGGGCGTTTTTCAGACATTGAAGAAACCAGTCTAACCAGTCGGTAATATCACCGCTGCTGTACTGCACTTTTTGCAACACCTCGTAGTATTGTTTTCTTTCCACAAATATTTGACTAGACATACTGTAAAACCGCTCCGGACTCTTTTCAGCTCGGGTGAGTAACAAATCTGAGATGGCCCTCGCAATCCGGCCATTGCCATCGTCAAAAGGATGAATGATGATAAACCAAAAGTGAGCAATCGCTGCTTTCAGTACAGAGTCTAATTGGGATTCATGATTCATCCAATGCAGAAATTTATCCATTTCACTTTTTACTAACTGTGCCGCAACCGCCTCATAATGGATTCTCTCTTTTCCCATAACGCCTGATACAATCTGCATCTCCCCGGAACGATACCGTCCCACTTCGATTTTATACAAGCCACTATATTCCGAAGTAAACAGCGCAGAATGCCAGCCCAATAAACGTTCTTCCGTCAGAGGTTTATGATAGTTTCGGGTGGCGTCAAGCGTCATCTCCACCACGCCGTCAATTTTTCTCTCGGAAGGAACCAATCCGGCTACCCCTATCCCTAAACGCCTGGCAATCGATGAACGTACCTGATCGTAGTGAAGCTGTTCCCCTTCTATTTCTGACGATTTCATTACGTCAAGGGTGAGGGTTGTCAGCGTTACTTCATCTTTGGATGAAAAACCAAGCGCTTGCATCTGCCCCGAAATTTTTCCCTGTAAATGACGCACTTCCCCAAAAATGACATTGATCGCCGCATCGTTCCAGGTAAAATCCGTCCAGTTTTGGTAATGATGGATGTGTTTTGCCAAGGTATGCAGTGTTATTTGCGGTAAATAAGCCAATTATTCTCCGCAAGCTCATGACATTGAGCCTTGGAGCACTTATGACAATTTCAGCAGTTTACATATAACCCTCACTCATCCCAATAGGAACACTCAGTATCCAGGTTTCGCTTCGGATAGTGGTGTTGAGAAGAACTACCCCCTCTACAATATCACCGTCCTATTATCCTGAATAAACACCCGATCATTAAACACCAGTTTCAGGGCCTTGGACAGTACTGATTTTTCGGTGTCGCGGCCGAGGGTGGCCATGTCGGTGGCGGTGAGGCGGTGGTCTACTTCCTTTACATCCTGGGCAATGATCGGGCCTTCGTCCAGGTCGCTGTTGACGAAGTGGGCCGTAGCACCGATGATCTTCACCCCGCGCTCGTAGGCTTGCCGGTAAGGGTTGGCCCCCATGAAGGCGGGTAGAAAGGAGTGGTGGATGTTCACGATGCGGTTATTGTACTGCTGCACGAAGCCGGGTGTCAGTACCCGCATGTACTTGGCCAGTACCAGGTACTCGGGTTCGTAGATGGCTAGGGTACGCAGGATAGCTTCCTCGTGTTCTTCGCGGGTCTTGTGCTCGTGCGATATGAAGTGAAACGGTATCCCAAACTTACTCACCAGCGGCTGCAATACGTTGTAGTTGCTCACCACGGCCTGAATGTTAGCGTCCAGCTCGTCGAACGCATACCGGATCAGCAACTCGGCCAAACAGTGGTGCTCTTTGGTGACGAGTAGCACAATATCCTTCTTCTTTTTGGGATTAATCCGTAGATCAAGCCCTTTCGGAAGCTCCGCGTGGAGTGTTTCGGTGAGTTGGGTCAGGTCGGCGTCACCTTCAAACTCCGTCCGCATAAAAAACCGCCCCGACGGACTCACGTACTCGTCGTTTTTGATAATGTTCTGGTTATTTTCAAACAGGACGCGGGTCACGAGGTAAATCAGTCCCTTGTGGTCGGGGCCGTTCATCAGAAGGATATGACGGTGGTTCATGGGTAGTAGCTGTTTAGGTTGGTAGCTGTTCGCTTTCCTTATCTATATTGAGACAAAGTTCGGTCTTTCTTACTAGCAGCACCTTACAAAGAAACGACAAACGGCTGACTTTTGACAAAGGGATTCATAGATACTTACACGACCCTTGGCTGCCGTGAATAGGCTGAATTTTACCGTTGTCGGGTTACTTTTTTGATGTCGGCCTTATTGATATGTTCATTTGCTTGCTAACTTTTGCACGCCCTTGGGCAACGTTACGATTCTACGCCTCGCTCAATCCCTCCTTAATTAGGCGGTAAGCTTAGAAACTGTTTGAATTAATCCTGCAAGGCCAACATGTTGCTTTTTTGCCAACCCTGCGGCACATAAATCCTCCCGGCGTCGGCCGCTGGGTTGGCGCTGCCAAACGCCGGTTTCTTTGCCTTATTTTGATGAAAAATTACTCTTTTTGGTTCTAAAAATTTAACTCAAACAGCTTCTAAAACCAAAGTCGATTTTCAGGTAGGGTACGTAACCGTAAACAAAAAGGGTGAGTACGGCGCACATAGCATACTGAACGGCTTCAATTTTGCCCTGATCCAAAACAGCGAAAACGTAGTGATTGAGTCGGACTACTGGATGAAGTAGGACGTATATAAGTAAAGGCGAACTTTCCCGTTCTTTATGAACCATTAAGCTCGTTGGTAATACTTCTTTCTATCTAGGAAAGACCCATAAGTTTGTCGTGCTGAGCGTGGTCGAAGCATTGTTCTTCGACCACGCTCAGCACGACATTTGGGGTGAAATTATTATGCTACCTAAAAATAGTTATTGATTCTTATCAAAAAAGCACTGCAACTACTCTAACTTACATTCTAAAATACGAAGTCAAATGAAAAAAATACCGCTGATCATCGCCGGACTAGCCTTTTTACTGGCCGGGCCGTCTGATATCCTTGCCCAGAAAAAAGGCAAACCGCTTTACACGGACGCGTTGGGTGTGCAAGCCTACACCTACCGCGCCCAATTTCCCAAAGACGTACCCGGTACCCTCGATATTATTCAGGGATTAGGCATTACCGAAATCGAAGGAGGTGCGCCCAAAGGCTACACGCCCGAGCACTTCAAGAAAATGTGCAACGACCGTGGTATCTCCATCCCCTCTACCGGAGCGAGCTACGAAGAAATGGCCAAATCGCCGGAGGAAGTAGCCAAGCGCGCCAAAGCACTCGGGGCCAAGTACGTGATGGTAGCCTGGATACCGCATCAGAAAGGTAATTTTACCCTGGAAAACGCCAAAAAGGCGGTGGAAGACTTCAACCGAGGCGGTAAGGTGTTGCAAGAAAACGGCATCACGTTTTGCTACCACGACCACGGCTACGAGTTCCAACCCTACGGCGACGGTACCCTGCTCGACTACATAATTCAGAATACCGACCCGAAGTACGTGTCTTTCGAAATGGACGTACTCTGGACGCAGTTTGGCGGTGGCGATCCGGTGGCTTTGCTCAAAAAATACCCCACCCGCTGGAAACTCATGCACCTCAAAGACCTCAAAAAAGGCGTGAAGGGTGACCTCACCGGAGGTACTCCCGCCGAAAATGATGTACCCCTCGGTACCGGTCAGGTAGCGATGGAAGAGGTAATCCGGACGGCCAAGAAAATCGGCATCAAGCATTTCTTCATCGAGGACGAAAGTAACAAGGAGTTGGAGTACGTACCCGTAAGTATCGCCTGGATCAAAGATTTGAAGAAATAGGTTGCTAACTATTAGCCAATAGCTGTCGGCCATTAGCATTTTTGCGATTGCGCCAGTAAAAGCTGTTTAAACCACAAAGGGAGGTTTCTCGTAACGGGAGGCCTCCTTTTTCTATAAAAAAAATGAACTTTTGCTTTGACACCTGCATTATTCATTCACCAAACTGACCGCTGTTGCGAAAGCCGATCGCTAACACCTAACTACCTACTAGCTAACAACCTGAAAATGTCCGAAACACTCATACTACCTACTTCCACCAATCGGGCGGAACTATACGAAGCACTATACCCACAAATTGAAGCCTTAGTGTCCACCGAAAGCGACCTGATCGCTAACCTCTCCAACGTAGCCGCCGCCTTGAAAGAAGCCTTCGGATTCTTTTGGGTGGGGTTTTATATGGTAAAGGAAGGTCAACTGGTACTTGGTCCTTTTCAGGGGCCCATTGCCTGTACCCGTATTCCGTACCATAAGGGCGTGTGTGGTGCCTGCTACACCCGGCAGAAAACGATCATCGTACCCGACGTAGACCAGTTTCCGGGGCATATTGCGTGTAGCTCGGCCTCCAAGTCAGAGGTAGTAGTTCCGGTATTTCACCGCAACGGCACCGTAGCCATGGTACTGGACGTTGACAGCGATCAGCTCGACGATTTCAGCCAAGCCGACGCCGACGGACTGGAAAAGTTAATGAAGTTGTTGAAGAGGAAGCTGTAAGTGGAGGAGTGAAAAATTACTGATTATTATTGTAAACTAGTGTCACCCCGATGGGGCTGAACTTGGCGAGTTGGTTTACGATAGCTTTTGAATTAGTAGAGTCGCTATTCATCGCCAAGGCTACTCATTAACTCTCAATAAAACGCATCTTTAATATGCCGGATGTTCAGGTTGCCATTGGGTAAGATCAGTATGGACACAATATCGAAGCGGACATCGAACATCCAGTCGGTGTCGAATATGTACTGCTCGGCGGCTTTCATAATCAGGCGCGTTTTAGTGTAGTTCACAAACTCCTCGGGCATACCAAAGCCCGTACCATTTCGGGTTTTAACCTCTACAAATATCAACAGCTTATCCTGCTCGGCGATGAGGTCAATTTCGGCGTGCCGGTGCCGGTAATTCTTTGCCACTATCTTAAAACCATGCTGCTGCAAGTACTCTGCCGCGCGCTCTTCTCCCCAGTGTCCCGTGTCGTTATGTGTAGCCATCCGAACATTTTTAATCCAAAATAGTGTTATTTGTAAAGGAAACAAAGCTGACCTTATTCGGCTACGTTTTTTTTACCTAGTAAAGTATTCATGAATTTTCTTCTCAACAAGCAGACAGAGGTGCAGTACCTCGGTCTGCTGGATTATCAGCAAGCCTGGGACTACCAGGAAGAGCTGTTTAACGAAATTGTCTCCGTCAAGGTTGCTAACCGGAAATCACCCTCCGAAGAGCAACTACCCACTCCCAATTACCTGTTATTTTGTGAGCATCCGCACGTATACACGCTCGGAAAGAGCGGTAAGCTGAGCCATTTGCTGCTGAGTGAAGAAAGGCTGAGTGCCGTCGGGGCAACCTTCTACAAGATCAATCGGGGAGGGGATATTACGTACCACGGTCCGGGGCAGTTGGTGGGCTACCCGATTCTGGACCTCGACAACTTTTTTACCGATATTCATCGTTATATGCGTATGCTGGAAGAAGGGATCATCCGTACGTTGGCTGATTTCGGCATTTCCGCCGGACGCATCGAAGGACTGACCGGCGTGTGGCTCGACCACGAAACGCAGCAGAATCCACGTAAGATTTGCGCCTTGGGCGTAAAAGCCAGCCGTTGGGTAACTATGCACGGTTTTGCCCTCAATGTGAATACCGATCTAGCGTATTTCGGGCATATTGTTCCGTGTGGTATCGAAGGCAAGACCGTGACGTCCATGCAGCGCGAGCTAGGTCAGGCCGTGGATATGCAACAAGTAACAGAAATCTTGCAGCAGCACCTGACTGACCTGTTTCAATGGGAAATTTAAAAGTAAAAAACGAAAAAAAGCTAAGTCCCACTAGCTACTTAACTTATTTAAACAAGTGAAAAAAGACATTACCTATTTACCCGCAGAGGGAGTACAAATTGCCATCGTACGAACCATAAACGAATCCAACACCGAAGAATGGCACGTGGTACTGATCAACCGTAACCCTGAGCCTATTTCGACTATCTTTGTGACATCCAAAGGGTATAGTAGCTCCGAGTCGAAAGTTGCTAGCGAGCATAAGACATCGACACTCCGGCACTCGTTTCCCGAGGTACTATCTCAGCAGCACGTGGTGGTAGAACCAATCATGCCGGATCTTTTTCACCTCAACAACGAGTACTGGGTTAGTTACTTCATCGGAAATCAGATTTACGATAAAAAGTTTATCTTCGTACCAGACAGCATTGTCGAAGCTAATCTGATTAAACTAGAACCCTCAGGTTTAGAAGGTATCCTGCACGAATAACCCAACAGATCTTTCACTATACCCGCCATTAAATAATATGACCGAAGAATTTCGCCGCCGCATCAAAAATCTGCTTCTGCTCGACATTGAAACTGTCGCTGCCTGCTCTTCCTACGATCAGTTGGATCCGCGCTTACAAAAGTTGTGGGATAAAAAGGCGGATAGAATCCGTAAAGGTGATGACGAGCGCAGCAGCGCCGAACTATTTTACGAGCAAGGAGCCATTTATGCGGAGTTTGGCCGGGTGGTGACCATCGCTTTCGGTGGATTACATTGGAAAGGGAATGAGCTGGCTCTGAAAGTAAGTTCCTTCTCTAATACCGACGAAGCAGCCCTACTTCGGGAGTTTAAAGCGCTGGTTGAAAAGTATCCACCAAGGGAACTGGTAATGTGCGCCCATAATGGCAAAGAGTTTGACTACCCTTACCTCTGCCGCCGGATGCTGATCAACGGTATAGAACTACCCCCGGCCATGCAGATAGCTGGCAAGAAGCCCTGGGAGATTCTGCACCAGGATACCCTCGAACTATGGAAGTTTGGGGATTACAAGAACTTTACCTCCCTGGATTTGCTTGCGGCAATTTTTGACATTCCGGGTAGTAAAAACGAAATGAACGGGGCGGAGGTCACTCCTACCTTTTATGAACAAAACGATCTGGAAAAAATCAACCGTTACTGCCGTGAGGACGTCGTGGTACTTGCGCAACTCTACCTGAAATTGCATAGTCAGGAGATCGTTGCGGAAAAGAACATTACCCGGGTTGAATAAAAATCGACCTCGAAGGCACGAATCTTTTGAGGTTGTTTATCATCCATTAACACTACATACCAAGTTGGGGCCGCACTACTGCCAACCCACTTACAACAACCACAATCACCCGTCTGTTTATCGGATCAAAACACAACCCGATAGCCGACGGCTAAAAGCTACACATGAGAAACAAATCATCAAATCGGGAGCCTAAGAGCAAGAAAACAGGCCCCAAAGTGGCTGCACCCCGCACCCTACTGACTTTTGTAGAGGGGCTGAAAGCCGATATTGCCGCCTTCTTCGAAATTAACCGTACCCTTACTTTCCGTACCCAAGATGTACAGGATCACTTCGGGGCCGTTGATAAGAAACTACGCCACCTGGTCAACGAGATTGTCCACGAACTCGTGGACGAAGGCAAACTACTACGCCATTCCGACGGTACCTACGCTATCGTGGCAAGTGGCATCGAAACCGGTATCGTGGGTCGGGTCGACCACGTGAACCGGAACTTCGCGTTTGTAATCGTAGAAGATCAGGACGACGACATCTATATAGAAACTGACTCGCTGAAAGGAGCCATCGACGGCGACACCGTGCGGGTACAGGTATTCAGCGACGGCCGAGCCCGCGGCCAACGTTTGGAGGGACGCGTTACGGAAGTAGTTTCGCACGCCCGCACCGAAATGGTGGGTATCATAGAAATATGGCCCAAGTATGCGTTGGTGGAGCCGAGCCACCGGAAAGTCTACGACCCGATTCACATTCAGCTCGACGACCTTAAAAACGCCAACGATGGCGATAAGGTCATTATCCAAGTCACGCAATGGCCGAGCCGTACCCGCAAGGCCGAAGGAAAAGTGATTGAAGTACTGGGTAAAGCTGGCGACAACAACGCAGAAATGCACGCTATCCTGGCCGAATACGGGCTCCCTTACCAATTCCCAGCCAATGTAGAAGAGGAAGCCGAGGCCATTCCGGTCAGCATTCCCAAGAGCGAAATTGCGAAACGACGCGATATGCGCCCGACCACTACCTTCACCATCGACCCCGTCGATGCCAAGGATTTTGACGATGCGCTGTCGGTTCAATACCTCGAAGACGGAAACGTAGAAATCGGTATCCACATTGCCGATGTATCATATTACGTACTCCCCGATACCGAACTGGAAAAAGAAGCGTACCGCCGGGCTACCTCGGTGTACCTGGTTGACCGCACGGTGCCTATGCTTCCCGAAAAGCTTTCTAATAACCTCTGTTCACTACGTCCCAACGAAGATCGGCTGGCTTTTTCTGCCGTTTTTGAAATGACCCCCAAAGGCAAGCTCATAAAAGAATGGTTTGGCCGCACCGTGATCCATTCCAATCGCCGGTTTAGCTACGAAGAAGCGCAGGAGGTAATCGAAACTAACGTGGGCGATTATCCCAACGAGCTTACGCTGCTGAATAATATCGCCAAAACCATGCGGGCCGAGCGTTTTCGCAAGGGAGCGATCAACTTCGAAACCGTGGAGGTACGCTTTAACCTGGATGAAGACGGCAAACCGCTGGGTATTTACCAGAAAGAGCGCAAAGACTCCAACAAAATGATTGAGGAGTTTATGCTCCTGGCCAACCGCCAAGTAGCAGAGTATGTATACGGACTCTCCAAAGGAAAAAACAAGAACACCATGGTATACCGGGTACACGAAGCACCCGATCCCGAAAAACTCAAAAGCTTCGCTACGTTTGTGGCCAAGCTAGGCTATACCGTAGAGACCGACGACGAAAAGAAAATTGCCCAGTCAATGAACGGTATGCTCAGTCAGGTAGAGGGTAAGCCCGAGCAAAATCTGATTGAATCCTTGGCCGTGCGTACCATGGCCAAGGCCCGCTATACTACCCAGGATTTTGGCCACTTTGGCTTAGCCTTCCGTCGCTACTCGCACTTTACCTCGCCCATTCGCCGCTATCCCGATGTGATGGCGCACCGGCTGTTGCAGCATTACCTCGATGGGGGCGACTCCGTGAGTACGGTACGCTACGAAGAAGCCAGCAAACACTCTTCCGAACGCGAAAAACTTGCCTCGGAAGCCGAACGCGCCTCGATCAAGTACAAGCAGGTAGAGTACATGAGTACCATGGACCAAGACCGTGAGTTCGACGGTATCATTACGGGGGTTACGGAGTTTGGTATTTTTGTTGAAATCACCGAAACCGCTTCCGAAGGACTCATCCGTATGAACGACCTCGGCGATGATTACTATGAACTCGACAAAGAGAACTACCGTCTGATTGGTCAGAAAACCAAGCGGATTTACACCTTTGGTGATCAGGTAAAAGTAAGAGTGAAGGATACCAACCTGACCCGTCGGAGTATGGATCTTTACCTGGCCGGTGACCCCAGTGCTACCAAACGTAGCCGACGCATCGAGGCCACCAAAGGGAGCAGCAACCGCGGTGGTAGTAGCCGTCGGGGCAGCGCCGGAGGTAGTCGCCCTGCGTCTTCCTCATCGTCTTCCCGTTCGGGAAAGAGTAAATCAGGAGGCGGAAAGCGGAAACGATGAATTTGTAATAGAAAAACAGTGTTTGGCTTCTCCGAAGCCAAACATTTGTAGAACACAACAGACAAGCATAGTAACGGGGCTTCGAAGATGCCCAATGTTTATTGGGAGTAAAATAGTGCCTATACACTACACTTTTCCAAAGCTATTAAACAAGGCTTCGGGGATGCGGGCGGCCTAAGCCGCCCATTGCGGAAGTTTTAAAATAGGATAAAGTTTGAAACTTCGGACCGGTCCACAGTGCAGAAACTTGATATTTTAGTTTCAAGTGGGTAGTTATCGAATTCACGTTAAAATAAAAAAAGAGGCTGGTTGAAGAAACCGGCCTCTTTTTTTAGTGCTCGCTTTGACTAAAGATTAGGTGATAAATTCTGAAAGAATAAGCAATATTAAGATTTCAGAGCTGCAAAAGATGTCCGACATTTGTCTTGGACGAATAAACTACCCAACCATCCATGAGAATCGAGAATAGCTCTCAAGAAGATATTTCCGAAATTTTCCGCTTGTACAAAATAGCTTCTGACTATCAACGATCCAAAAAAACGGTGGTCGTATGGCCCGAGTTTGATCACGAAGTAGTGGAAACCGAAGTAGCCGAAGCCCGGCAGTGGAAACTGATCATCGACGAGCAAGTGGCCTGTGTATGGGCTACTACCTTTGATGATGCTCAAATCTGGGAAGAACGGAATGCCGATCCTTCGGTATATATCCACCGAATCGCCACAAACCCCGATTTTAGAGGAAAAAACTTTGTCGTCATCATTGTAGAGTGGGCCGTACAATACGCAAAAGAGCAGGGAAAAGAGTTTGTCCGGCTCGACACAATCGGTGATAATACCGGGCTGATCAAACACTATACCGGAGCCGGTTTTTATTTTCTGGGTATATTTGATTTGAAAAGCACTCAAGGACTACCCACCCACTACCACAATGCCCCCGTTAGCTTATTTGAAATCAACCTTTCAAGAAACTAAGTACGGGAGTTATCAACCCATTCCATGCGTAAGATTGTCGGCTACCTTCGCACCCATCTGCAAGAAGACTTTGATACCGGGCTCTACCTCAAAGTAGCCTTATTCCTGGTTGTGCTAATCAGTATCAACTACACCATTGAATTGGAAGATCGCATCATTGACTCTTACGTCGGCAAGCCTATCCGAACGCTATGGTACTTTCTCTTGTATGCCACCGCTTACTACGGAAGTCTGCTGATATGGGCCGCTCATACCCGGCAGTTGACGGTATTCCGCAATCCCCGGGTGTGGCTGTACAGCTTCTTTATCTTACTGGTGCTCGCCTGGGACGGGAGTTTTTATGCCTATCAGGCGTGGAGCAAGCAGCTTTTTGACGGGCAAATCTATTGGTTTGCCTTCTACGGTTTGGCTAGCCTTTCATCCCTGCTCACTACCTTTCTGCCCCTTATTCTATTTTATTGGCTCCTTGACAACCAGTCCACTCGTTTTTACGGTCTCTTCAAGCCCCAAAACGTCAGCCCGTATATACTGTTACTGTTGGCCATGCTTCCGCTGATTATCTGGGCATCCTTTCAGCCGGAGTTCTTACGCAACTACCCCACCTACCGGGATTCTCGGGCCGATGAGTTTTTTGGCGTAGCTCCCTGGGTAACGGCCTTGGCCTATGAACTAATGTACGGTTATGATTTTATCCCCACGGAGCTACTCTTCCGGGGCTTTATGATCATTGGAATGGCGCATCTACTGGGGCGGGGCGCTCTTCTCCCGATGGTAGTCTGCTATGCTACCCTCCATTTTGGAAAACCCTTGGGTGAAACCATCGGCTCCGTATTTGGTGGGTATATCCTAGGCGTTATTGCCCTCCGCTCCCGCAGCATCTGGGGAGGTATGTTCGTCCATATCGGTATTGCCTGGGCCATGGAGCTCGCGGCATGGATTCAGTTGACGCGGTAAAGTAGTTTTTTGTATAGATCGGCTTATTTCATTACAACATTAGTCTTCTCAAACTTCAATAACCTTTCGTCTTAATCCGTACAGAAATATGAAAAAAACAGGTTTCTTCCTTACCCTATTTTGCCTAATCGGTAGTACTATCTACGCCCAATCCAACACTCCCAAGCCATCCGACTGGATTCAACTCTTCAACGGGAAAGACCTTTTGGGCTGGGATATCAAGATTGCGGGCTACGCAATGAACGATAACTACCAGAATACCTTTGTGGCCGAAGACGGAATGCTACGGGTGAAGTACGACGGCTATAAAACCTTCGACGGGCGGTACGGGCATATTTACTACCGGCAGCCCTTTTCGTACTACCGCATCCGGTTTGAATATCGTTTTCTGGGCGATCAGGTACCCGGAGGTGATTCCTGGAACGTCCGGAACAGCGGCATCATGCTCCACTCGGAGCCCGCCTGGAATCTGGGAAAAGATCAGACCTTTCCGGTATCGCTCGAAATGCAGCTTTTGGGTGGCTTGGGCAGCGGTGAGCGGGCTACGGGCAACCTCTGCTCACCTGGCACCATTGCGGACATTGACGGTAAACTGGCCGAGGCTCACTGCGTCAACTCTACCTCCAAAACCTATGACGGCGATCAGTGGGTGAAAGCCGAAGCCATTGTGTACGGCGATTCCATCGTCTACCATCTCATTGATAATGATATCGTACTTACCTACACTCATACCCAGGTAGGGGGTGGTTTTGTTGGTCCCAATCACGATTTTAAAACCGGTAAGTTTTCCAATGCTGACGAGTGGTTGAAAATTCAGAATACCCCCTTGAAGGAAGGGTACATCGCCTTGCAAAGCGAAAGCCACGCCATTGACTTCCGAAAGATTGAGCTGCTACCCCTCAAAGGTTGTATGGATCCCAAAGCCTCCAATTTTAAGGCCTACTATCAGGTACCTAATAAAGCCGCCTGTACCTACTAACAAGCAACTTACTACTTTGTAAAAGAGGTCATCTGGGTTTCATAGCTTCGGTGACCTCTTTTTAGTGGGTTGCTACGTTACGCCAATTGTCTCTCTTCTGTGCCTTTACAATAATTAGTATAACAAAACATTTTCCATCCTATCGCTGTTTTAGCATTTTTACCTATTTTCACCTCTCTTTTTGAGATAGTGCCAATCCTTTTTTGGCCGCGCAGACAAATTGCCCAATAAATGGGTAACCTCTAACCTTTATCATTTTACACAAATCAACATGAAAAGAAGAGAATTCATGCAGCTATCCGGCCTAGGGATGGGCGCTTTCATGCTCCCGTCAGCCTTGGTTATGGGGCGGGAAGTATCGGTAGAACATTTGCTGGTACCCGGTGCCGACATAGCTTTTAAAAAGCAGATGGCTGACATTGCACTCAACGCTGCCCGCAGCAAAGGGGCTACCTATACGGACGTACGCATTGGCCGGTACCTCCAGCAATTTTTGTTTACCCGCGAAATGCAGGTTCAAAACGTAACCAACGCGGAGTCCTACGGGGTAGGTATCCGGGTAATCGCGAGCGGTTGCTGGGGATTTTCGGCTACGAGTGACGTTACACCCGACGGGATCAAGAGATGCGCCGAAACAGCGGTGGCTATTGCGAAGGCTAACGCCAAAATTCAGAGCGAGCCCGTGGTATTGGCTGCTCAGAAAGGGGTCGGAGAAGTAAGCTGGAAAACACCAATGACCAAAAATGCTTTCGAAATACCCATTGAGCAGAAGGTAGACCTCCTCATGAATGTAAACGGCGAAGCCATGAAAAACGGCGCTGCCTTCGTTACGTCCAACCTTTTCTTTGTCAACGAACAGAAGTATTTTGCCTCCACCGATGGCTCCTATATAGATCAGGATGTGCATCGTATTTGGCCCACTTTCACGGTAACGGCCCTCGATAAAGCAGCCGGTAAGTTCAAAACCCGCGATGCCATCAGTTCACCCATGGGTATGGGCTACGAGTATCTCGATGGACTGGCTTCCGAAAAAATACCAGGACCCAACGGACTGGTAGGCTACCGTAACTCCTACGATATGGTGGAGGATGCTACCATGGCAGCCAAGCAGGCCAAAGAAAAAATGTCGGCGAAGTCGGTAACACCCGGCAAGTATGATCTCGTACTTGACCCCAATCACTTGGGGCTTACTATTCACGAGTCGGTGGGCCACCCGCTCGAACTCGACCGCGTACTCGGCTACGAAGCCAACTACGCCGGTACTTCCTTCGCCACGCTCGATAAATGGAAATCCGGCAACTTTAACTACGGTAGCAAATTGGTCAATATCGTAGCTGATAAAACCCAGCCCTATACCTTGGGTACGGTTGGCTACGACGACGAGGGCGTACCTTGCAAGGAGTGGAATCTGATCAAAGACGGAGTGCTGGTCAACTACCAGGCAATTCGTGATCAGGTGGCTATTATTGGTGAAAAAGAATCACACGGTTGCTGCTACGCAGATAACTGGGATTCGGTACAGTTCCAACGAATGCCGAACGTATCATTACGCCCCGGCACCGAAAAGCGGAGTGTGAAGGATATGATCAAAGGCGTTGATAAGGGTATCTACATCATCGGCCGGGGGTCGTATTCAATTGATCAGCAACGTTATAATTTCCAGTTTGGCGGACAGCTATTCTACGAAATCAAGAACGGAGAGATCGTGGGTATGCTCGACGACGTGGCCTACCAATCCAATACGCAGGAATTCTGGAACTCCTGCGCGCAGCTTTGCGACAAGGACGACTACCGGACATTCGGCTCTTTCTTTGATGGTAAAGGGCAGCCTTCGCAGGTTAGCGCCGTATCGCACGGTAGCGCCACGACGCGTTTCAATGGTGTCAATGTGATCAATACCGGGCGTAAAATTTAGGGAGTAGGTCGTTGACGACGACCTATCAAACTAACATACCACCAATCAGCTAATAATCTACTACCAAACTGACATGGCCACCTTAATAAAAGAAGAAGCTAAAAAAATTATAGATAAGGTTTTGTCGTACTCAAAAGCCGACGAAATGAGCGTTTCCCTGAACGGTAACCGCACCGGGAATATCCGGTATGCCCGTAATTCGGTATCCACGAGTGGGGAGTCTACCAACCAATCTCTGGCGGTAACGGCCGTTTTTGGTAAAAAATCAGGTACGGCCACCATTAACGAGTTTGACGATGCATCACTCGAAAAAACGGTTCGCCGGGCCGAGGAGATTGCCAAACTAGCCCCCGAAAACCCGGAATACGTGCCAATGCTCGGTCCGCAGAACTACGCAGAAACGAAATCTTTTGCCCAATCAACCGCCGATATTACCCCCGATTACCGGGCTCAGGCCGCTTTTGACAGCCTTGACCCTTGTAAGAAAAAGAACCTGATCGCGGCGGGATATATGGAAGACAGCGTCGGTTTTACCGCCATCGGTAATAGCAAAGGACTGTTTGGCTACAATAAGGCCACTTCCGTTGACTTCACCATTACGGTTCGTACCACCGATGGGCTGGGCTCCGGCTACGCCATCCGCGACGTAAACGATGTGTCCAAACTAAGTACCAAAGCAGCCACCGAAGTAGCCATGCAGAAAGCATTGGCTTCGGTCAACGCCCGCGCGCTGGAACCCGGTAAGTACACCGTGATTCTGGAACCGGCCGCCGCCGTAGACTTGCTGGGTAATATGATGCGCAGCATGGATGCCCGTAACGCCGACGAAGGACGCAGTTTCCTCAGCAAAAAAGGCGGAGAAACCCGTTTGGGTGAGAAACTATTCGACGAGCGCGTAACGATCTACTCTGACCCAACCAATATCGAAATCCCCGGCTCTCCCTTTGCGGGTGGTGGTGGACGTTTCGGCGGCGGTGGCGTAGACGGTCGCCCGCAGGAAAAAGTTACCTGGGTAGAAAACGGCGTGGTGAAAAACATGTACTATTCGCAATTCTGGGCGCAGAAAAAAGGAGTTAAGTCCGTTGCTCCGCCGTCCGGTATCATCATGGTAGGTGGTACTGAGTCATTGGCCGAGATGATCAAGAATACCGAAAAAGGGATTCTGGTGACCCGTTTCTGGTACATCCGGGCGGTAGATCCACAAACACTGCTTTACACCGGCCTTACCCGTGACGGTACTTTCTACATCGAAAACGGCAAAATTAAGTACCCAGTGAAAAATTTCCGGTTCAACGAAAGTCCCGTAATTATGCTCAATAACCTAGAAGCGATGGGTGCCCCGCAGCGTATCAGCGGCAACCTTATTCCCCCGTTGAAAATCCGTGACTTTACGTTTAGTAGCTTATCAGATGCGGTATAGGTAATTTTGTCGGGGGCGCCCGGCGATAAGTGAATAAAACCATGAATAACGCATAATATAGTCCATCAGGGTTTTCTGATAAAAAAGTCTGTAAGCATTTCAAGCCTTCGGTATTTTCTGTAAGAAAACCCTGTTCATTTTGTCACCTTATCCAAAAGACTAGTGCGAGCCACAACATAGGAAAGTATGAAAAGTTGCTTGTAAACATTTTAAGGGGAGACTCAGACACCAGCATTTCGTTTGAGGAATTGAAAAATCTTTTGGTACGTTTAGGTTTTGATGAAAGAGTGAAAGGTAGTCATCACATTTTCACCAGACAGGGAGTAGATGAAATCATAAACGTTCAGTCAAAGTCCGGGAAGGCTAAACCTTACCAAGTCAAGCAAATCAGAACTATTATTGTGAAATATCAACTTAATTTTGGCAGTGATGAAAAATTATAAATACGAAATCATCATCTATTGGAGTGAGGGAGATCAGGCTTATATAGCCGAAATTCCGGAATTAGCTGGCTGTATGGCAGACGGATCTAGTTACCAAGAAGCCGTCTATAATGCGGAAATTGTTATTGATGAATGGATTGAAACGGCCAAACTAATAGGTCGGGAAATCCCTTCACCCAAAGGTAAGTTGATATACGCTTGACAAAATATTAGAATTCACCCAAAAATTAACTAGTAAACAAACAAGCCATGAACAGGAGAGACTTTATGCAATTAACCGGATTTGGTGCGGGGGCTTTGATGCTACCCACGATTCCGGTACTGGGACGAGCGGTATCGCCCGAAGCCCTGCTTGACAATGCCATTGACGTAGCAACCAAAAAACGCCTGGCCGATGCCGCCCTCAATGCCGCCACATCAAAAGGTGCGACCTACGCCGACATCCGCATTGGCCGGTATCTCAACCAATTTGTGGTAACTCGGGAAGACAAAGTTCAGAATCTTGTAAACACGGAATCCTACGGCGTAGGCGTGCGGGTTATTGCCGACGGATGTTGGGGCTTTGCTGCGGTGGTAGATGCCAAAAGTGAAGCCCAAACGGCGAAGGCCGCCGAAGAAGCAGTGGCCATAGCCAAGGCAAATGCCAAACTCATGAAAGAGCCGGTGCAACTGGCTCCGCAGAAAGGGTTCGGAGAAGTAAGCTGGAAGGCGCCTATCACGAAAAATGCCTTTGAAGTACCCATCAAAGAAAAAGTAGACCTGTTGCTGACCGTAAACGACGCGGCCCTGAAAAACGGTGCTAATTACGTCAATTCGGTACTTTTCATGGTCAACGAGCAGAAGTACTTTGCTTCTACCGATGGATCCTATATCGACCAGGATATTCACCGGATGTGGCCTATCTTCAATGTAACTACCATTGATCCCAAAAGTGGCAAATTCGAAACCCGGCAGTCGCTCAGTGCGCCAATGGGTATGGGCTATGAGTACCTGCAGGCCAACCCAACCGATAGCATAAAGGGTATCACGACCCGCTACAACAGAGGCTACGATATGCTGGAAGACGTAACCGCCGCCGCCCGACAAACCAAGGAAAAGCTGACGGCCAAGTCGGTAGAAGCCGGTAAGTATGATCTGGTACTTGATCCTTCTCACCTGTGGCTGACGATCCACGAGTCGGTGGGCCACCCACTCGAACTCGACCGGGTACTGGGTTATGAGGCCAACTTTGCCGGTACATCTTTCGCTACCCTGGATAAATGGGAATCTAAAAACTTCAACTATGGTAGTTCGCAGGTAACGCTCTTTGCCGATAAAACCCAACCCGGTTCTCTGGGAGCCGTGGGCTGGGACGATGAAGGTGTAAATACCAAACGCTGGGACCTCGTCAAAGACGGTACGTTGGTTAATTACCAAGCTATCCGGGATCAGGCCCATATCATTGGCGAAAAAGAATCACATGGTTGCTGCTATGCCGACAACTGGGGCTCGGTGCAGTTTCAGCGGATGGCCAACGTATCCTTGGCACCGGGTAAAACACCTCTCTCGGTGGAAGAGATGATCAAGGATGTCAAGAAAGGTATCTATATTATCGGCGACGGCTCGTTTTCCATTGATCAGCAGCGCTATAACTTTCAGTTTGGCGGGCAGTTGTACTATGAAATTAAGGACGGCAAAATAGCCGGAATGCTCAAAGACGTGGCGTACCAGTCCAATACGCAGGAGTTCTGGAACTCCTGCGTGCAAGTGTGCGACGAACGTGACTACCGGCTCGGTGGTTCTTTTTTCGACGGAAAAGGGCAGCCCAGCCAATCCAGTGCCGTATCGCACGGGAGTTCTACTACGCGGTTTAATGGAGTTAACGTGATTAATACAGCCAGAAAAATATAATAGCCATGTCAATCATTCTTACAGAATCAGAAGCCAATGCCATCCTGAAAAAGGTACTCAGCTACTCCAAAGCGGACGAATGCGAGGCTAATATCCTGGGCGAACAACGCGGTAATATCCGTTACGCCCGCAACGAAGTATCCACCGCTGGTGGGTTAATCAATCAAAATCTAGCTGTTCAGTCTTCCTTTGGTAAGAAAGTAGGTACCGCAAGTATCGATGAATTTGATGACGCTTCGTTAGAAAAAGTAGTTCGCCGCTCGGAAGAACTGGCGCGACTTGCTCCCGAGAATCCGGAGTACGTTGGAATATTAGGTCCTCAGACTTATAGTACTTCCAAGGGCTTTTTTGAGTCAACGGCCAACGTAGACCCCGCCAAACGGGCCAATGCCGTGGCGACCAGTCTGCTACAAACCCGCGAAAAGAACCTAGTGGGTGCGGGCTTTCTGGAAGATACCCGTGGCTATTCGGCCATGATGAACTCCAAGGGTCTTTTTGCCTACTACCCAAGTACCAATGTCAATTTCTCACTGACGGTACGTACACCCGACGGAAAGGGCTCCGGCTACGTGATCCGGGGTTTTAGTGATTTTGACAAACTCAATACCGGAACCGCCACACAAATTGCGGTACAGAAATGTCTTGCTTCGGTAGATGCCCGTGCCTTAGAGCCGGGCAAGTATACTGTCATCTTGGAACCAACTGCAGCGTCGGTACTCTTGGAAAATATTTTCTTCAACCTCGATGCCCGCTCCACCGACGAAGGACGTTCCTTTTTGAGCAAGCCGGGCGGGGAAAGTAAACTGGGTGAAAAGATCGTGGACGAACGGGTAATGATTTACTCTGACCCGTCCAACGCTGAACTTCCCGCCTCCCCGTGGTCGGGCGACGGGCGGCCCCAGGAAAAAATTAACTGGATTGAAAAAGGAGTCGTAAAAAATCTGGCCTACTCACGCTTTTGGGCGGAAAAGAAAGGTGTAAAGGCCACGCCCTTCCCCAATAATGTGATTATGGCCGGAGGAAACTCCTCACTGGAAGAGATGATCAAGAATACCAAGCGAGGTATTCTGGTGACGAAGCTCTGGTACATCCGAACGGTTGATCCTCAGACGTTGCTTTTGACCGGCCTCACCCGTGACGGTACTTTCTTTATTGAGGATGGCGTGATCAAATACCCGGTCAAGAACTTCCGCTTTAACGAGAGCCCGATCATTATGCTCAATAACCTGGAAGCATTGGGCAAACCCGAACGGACCGTCAGTACCGAATCGGACCAAAACTACCTGATTCCTCCCATGAAGATCCGGGAGTTTACATTCAGTAGCTTATCGGATGCGGTATAACTAAATAAAGAAAAGACGAAAATTACACGAGCGCCGCAAAAGTGCTTTTCGTGTAATTTTCGTTAAATTTAAGCAGTAATAAATCGTAGCACCCTATGTTCGAGAACCGGGTAAATAATCTTTTGGAAGCTCCCGATGCCAAGCTTGTCATTGAGCGGGCGCAGGCTATATTGGCCGATGAGGCCAACCGACGGCGGGCGTTTCGGGAGTGGCTTACCGATGATGTAAAAGCCGAGTTTATCAACGGCGAAACCATCATGCACTCGCCCGTCAAACGGCAGCATTTGGATGCTACACAAAATTTGATGATTCTCTTGCGGGTATACGTTCAAAAGCACGATATAGGTGCCGTAGATTCCGAAAAAGCGATCGTTGGCCTAAGTCGAAACGATTATGAACCGGATATTTGCTACTGGAATGCAGACACTGCCGCTTCGTTTGAAGACGATCAAATGGAGCACCCGGCTCCCAATCTGATTGTGGAGGTCTTATCAAGAAGCACCACCGGACGGGATCGGGGGGTTAAATTTGAAGATTATGCAGCCCACGGTGTGCTAGAATACTGGATTATTGATCCGGTTCGGAAAGCCGTGGAGCAGTATCAATTAGATGAGGCAACCATGGCGTTTGCCAATGTTGCGGTACTGTATGAAGATCAGGATCATACACTCTCGGCGCTGAGCGTGCCCGGCTTTAAAATTCCAGTAAAGGCTATTTTTGATAAAAAAGCCAACATGGAAGCCTTACAGGAGCTTCTACTAAACTAGTGATGGTAGAGATTTTAGGTTTGCTTCATCACCAATTAACAACATTTTACAAAGCCGGTAGCCGACGGCCGCTAACCGACCGCCACGCATGAAACCTTTTATTTTTACCCGACTTCAATACACTTCCGGCGATTGGGATACCGATCAGCGCATGCCGTCTAATATCCTGCATTCGCTAATTGAGTACACCACGCTACCCGTAGATGAAAAGGAGAAAACGGTGCAGTTGGGTGGTCCGGAGATTTTCAAGAGTCCGTTTTGCTACCTAAGTGGTCATAAACTCGTAGAATTCTCCACCCCGGAGCGGGACTCCTTCCGGCAGTACGTGCAGAATGGCGGCTTCGTATTCGTGGACGACTGCAACCACGACATCGACGGCCTCTTTGCCAAATCCTTCGAGCAGGAAATGAGCCGTACTTTCGGACTAAAAGCTTTGCAGAAAATCCCGAATGATCATCCCATTTATTCCTGTTTTTTTGAGTTCAAGGAAGGGCCACCCACCACTTCATTCGAGCTGAATGGCTGGGGCGATGATTTAGTGCATGATTACCTCAAAGCCGTCATTATCAACGGACGGATCGGCGTTTTGTACAGCAACAAGGATTACGGTTGCGAGTGGGACTACGACTTTCGTAACAAGCGCTTTCTGGCCCAGGACAATACCAAGTTTGGGGTCAATATTATTATGTATGCGCTAACTGCCTGATAATAGAATAATTGATGAATTCAGACGAGCACTTTTCAATACTACAACTATGCTAATTGATACATTAAAATCCCTATTCAAACGGGATCTTAACAAGTTAAAACAGGAAATTGAGCAATACAATCAGGAAGACTCCATGTGGCTCGTCGAGAAAACTATTGAAAACTCGGCGGGGAACCTTTGTTTGCATTTGATCGGAAATCTGAATACCTATATCGGAGCCGAACTTGGAGCATCGGGCTATATTAGAAACAGAGATCTCGAATTTTCAGCAACACATATTCCCCGTGCGGTCCTTGTTGAGCAAATTATAGAAACGGCAAGCATCGTTGACAAAACCCTCGATAACATTACCGAGGAGCAATTAAAGGCCGATGCCACTCTCCAAATCTTTGAAAAAGTGGTTTCAACAGAGTATTTCCTTATTCATCTTTCTACGCATTTGGCGTATCATTTGGGACAAATCAACTATCACCGGAGGCTTTTGGATAAATAGCCCCACTATTTTGTTCTTATCTATTTACTCAATCAGACATTCATCAGTTGAATACTACCGCGACGACAGATTTAAGTCATTATAAAGCATTAGTAGCTAAACTCCCCGCCTTGCGGCAGGAAATTGGTAAAATTATCATAGGGCAGCAGGAGGCGATCAGTGAAATCCTTATTGCGCTCCTCGCCGGAGGGCACTGCCTGCTGGAAGGGGTACCAGGACTAGCCAAAACCTTGATGGTCAAGACTATGTCCGAAACATTGGATATGAGTTTTAAACGGGTACAGTTTACACCCGACCTCATGCCCGGCGATATCGTGGGCACGGAGATTCTGGAAGAGGATCACGAAACCGGCAAAAAGTTCTTTAAGTTCAATAAAGGGCCGCTCTTTGCGCACGTAGTACTGGCCGACGAGATCAACCGAACCCCGCCCAAAACACAAGCCGCCCTGTTGGAAGCGATGCAGGAAGGCAGGGTAACCTACGCCGGAACGGACTACGCGCTCCCGAAGCCGTTTCTCATCATAGCTACCCAAAACCCCATTGAGCAGGCGGGTACCTATCCGCTGCCCGAAGCGCAACTGGATCGTTTTCTGTTGTACGTCAAGCTAGACTATCCCTCGGAGCAGGAAGAACTAAACGTGTTGAAAAGTACCACCGGTACTGCAAAACCGATCCTGAAGACCATCCTCACCGATCAGGACATTATCGATTTGCAGCTACTGACCCGGCAGGTACATATCGGTGATGAGCTGATTGGATACATCAACCGTTTCGTACGGGCCTCGCGTCCGCAAGGCAGTCCCTCCGATTTCGTGAAGCAGTGGTGCGATTGGGGGGCCGGGCCACGTGCGGGGCAGGCACTCGTACTATGCGCCAAAGCCAACGCCGTGCTAAACGGCCGCTTTGCCGTCATACCTGAGGATATTTACACGTTGGCTTATCCCATCCTGCGGCACCGTATTGCTCTTAACTTTAAAGCCGAAGCCGAGGGTATTACCACGGATCGGGTGATTGGGGAGTTGATAAAAGCGGTGAAGGTGTAGGGAGCGTTGCACTTTATATAGGCTATCCATCGGAAAGGCACTATCATAGCCACCGTATAAAGCACTAAGTAATTTTATTTTTAATCGTTATCATTTCAAAATATTGGGCAAAAAAAATACCGATGACAACCAATCAACTTAATGTACCCGACGACCTTTCAGATGAGTATCGGATGGCTAGCGAGGAAAATATAGAACTCTTGCAGGACTATTCTGATGTTGATGTAAAAGGGTGGGAGGATGAGTATTGAGCGCATTAAGAAATGGATGAACCACCCTGCCAACAATTCACTGAATCACCTCGCGGGAAAAGTGGCAAAGAATAAATTCAGTATATTCGTTAATGTACCTACCCCTACGACAGGAACAAATTCCCCCCTATGAACTACTTGATTCTTGATTCGGAAACCAATGGATTACCTCAGTCATACCATGTACCCATTACGGACCTGAGCAATTGGCCCCGTCTGATTTCGGTAGCTTGGGGGGTATACAATGAGCAAGGCCATCAGCTATCCTATCATTACCTTCTGGTAAAACCCGATGGTTACCCGTGGAACAGGGTAGCGCAGCGCATTCATGGCATCACACAAGAAAGAGCCGAACGCGAAGGAAAACTGCTGGTCGAGGTACTGCAGCTACTCCAAGCGGACATCAAACGGGCAGACGCATGGGTGGGGCATAACATTGATCTGGATTTTGGGGTCATTGGAGCGGAGCTGGTACGGACTGGATTCATGCGGGCAGAGCAAGTAGCGGAGTTTGCATCTACTCCTCTCTTATGCACCATGAACGCAAGCAAAAAGATCACCATCAATGGCGCACCCGTTCGGTTGGATGAACTGTATCGACTTTTGATGAATAAACCCATTAAAGGTATGCATGACGCACAGGCAGATATGCTTGCCACCGCCGAGTGCTTTTTTGAACTTAAAAATCAAGGGTACTTTTGATACCTCATACTGGGAAAAATACTCGTAAAGACTTGTCCTAATTAGCTAACCCACGTTATTAAAGCAAAATACACAAAACCCACATGGCCCACCTGGCAAACGACTTACTGAAACTCAACAACCTCCAACTCGCCGGAAAAGTGGTGAGTGACGAGCTATGGCTGGGTATACACGGCAGTAGGCGATCGGGGGCCGGAACGGAGTTTGAGCAGTACCGCCACTACGAACCCGGCGACGACCCCAAGCGCATCGACTGGAAACTCTACGCCCGCACGGGCAAGCATCAGGTACGCGAGTCCGCTACCGAAAGTAGCCTGCACATCCGGTTTCTGCTGGATCTGTCCGGCTCCATGAACTATGCCGAAGGGCCGGTATCTCGTTTACAATACACCCAAATCCTGCTAGCCTCGCTTGCTTACCTCGGCTACCGTCAGGGTGACGCCATGAGCCTGTATACTTTACAAAACGGCGATCTGCAGACCCTCGTCACCGCCGGAAAGCAGTCGTTTCAAAAAATTCTCTTTGGACTGGAAAAGGCCGAAGCGAGCGGAGAATGGCGCAACGATACCGCCGCTTTCCCGGAGTTTTATGCCCGGCGCAAAGAAATGCTGGTGATGGCGACCGATTTCTTGCAAGTAAATGAAGAATGGCTCAACCTGATCAAGAGCGTGGCTAACCCGCATCGGGAAGTTGTTATTTTTCAGATTCTGGGCGATCAGGAAATAGATTTTAACCTGAAAGGCTTTTACCATTTCAAGGATCTGGAAACGGGCCGTGAAGTAGAGCTTGACGCCGATGCTGTACGGGATACTTTCCGGCAAAATGCCACGACCTACCTCCAAAACCTTGACGATGCGCTCCGCATACCGCACGTGCATCTGATCCGGGCCCGATTGAGTGACCCCATTGCGGTAGTAATCCGAAACTTCTTAGCCAAACGAAAGGTATGATGGAGTTTTTGCAGCCCGCTTTACTATGGGGTACATTGGCCGTGGCAATTCCGATTGCGATCCATTTCTGGCACCAAAAAAAAGGCAAGGTGATTGCCTGGGCCGCTACGCAGTGGTTACTGGAAAAAAGTCAACAACCACAACGGGGTTTACACCTCGACCAACTACTCCTACTGGCACTCCGCTGCCTGATCCTGATTACGCTGGCCTTCCTACTAAGTGAGCCTTTATTCAAGCTTAATGCGGCTTCTGCTACTTTACAAAAGGTGCATCTGGTGCAACCTGATACTTTTGTGGTAGACAATTACCGCTTTGAATTGAAAGAAGCCCAAAACGAAGGAGAGGCTATCTATTGGCTGACGCCTGCGCTTTCCCCGGCCGACGAGCTTACCCCTCCCGCTACCGATGGTACTTTATTGTCAGGTCCTTTACTCCAAAAGAGCATGAATCAACTCAGCCGCGATGGCGTTGAGCTGCATCTTTACGTCAAAAACTCTCGTAGGATAACCCCACTACCCTTCATCCAAACACCAATTGAATTTGAGTTGCATTCGGTACCAGATACCGTGAGCCGGGCTATCCGGCCGTATCGAGTCGTCGCTGATAACCAAAAGTTGTACATCAATGCCAATAACCGCCTTCGGGTAGGTACCACGGATGCAGGCGTAACCTTCACCTCCGGACCGGTAGGAACGGGCCCTCTCCGTATACACCTGGATTTAAAAAACCCGGATGAACGAAAAACCGTAGAAGCCGCCTTGCGGGCTTTTTCGGAAGTATATGGTTTGGAACTAAACGTAGGAGCGCAAAAAATGGCTGACGTAAGCATAACCAACCTTGCTCCGGCTACACCGCAGCCCGGTACGTTGTACGTAGTGACCGGACAAACGGGGTTCTCTGCCCAACCCAACGTAGTGTATACTCCCGAACCACTCACCCCCCAAACATCATCGATGGTAGCTACCGGACGACTCCCGGAATGGCTGGGGCAACACATTCTGGATCATATCGGCTTAAATGGAGATTTGGCACCGTTAACCGAAACCGAGTTAACCGCCCTCTACAACAAGCCCACGAAGCGTACGTCCGGTGAATCATCCGCCACTACGCAGCGCATCTTTTTTATCGTCCTCCTTGTTTTGGTTTGTATAGAACGAGGCATTGCCCTTACCCGAAACGCATGAAAGAACTGAAACGCCTTATTTCCTCCGTACAATACCAACTCTACGCCAACGCCCTGCTGCGCTGTCTGCTCTTAGGTGCAGCGGCGTTTGTACTTGTTTCGGCCGTGACGGATAGTGTACTACTTCAACTAGGCGCGGCGGTACTTGGGTTAGCCGCGGGCGTGCTGGGTACTCAACTCTACCAATCCAAAAAGCAAGAGGCCTTGCGTCTAATCCATCAAAAGGTACAGGGCACGGAATATAGTTTGGCACTACTCGATGAGGCACAACCCAACCTCGCCGAACAACTTCAACTAGAACGATTGTACGAGCAGGTAGCGGCCCAACCTGCACCCCGAGTACTTTTTGCCCGGCTTTGGCCCTACGGTTTACTACTAGCGGTCGCCTTCCTGTTGCGCTGGGGAATTCCTTACCTCACCTCTGAACCAACCGAAATCCGTAACCTTACGAGTCAAATGATGATTACCGAGGTAAAACAGCGGCTATCCATCGGGGTAAAAAGTATGCGGGTATACATTCAACCGCCGGCCTACTCGGGCCTTCCGGCTACCGAAACGGCCGACCTTAATATCTCGGCACTATCCGGATCGAAGATCACCTGGCGGGTTGATTTGCTCAACTCCCTTGGACTTTCACTTCGCTTGGCCGATACCCGCAATCAGGAAGCAGCTTTTCGGGAAGTAAACGGGCAGTTTGAATACAGCGACCGACTGAGTCGCTCCGGCCTATATTCCCTCAAAGCCTACCGGGAAGACTCTTTAGTACTCCAAACTGATTTTTACCGGCTGGAAGCCCAACCCGATCTACCCCCCCAAATCACCCCGGCGAGTAAGGAGTTTTACCGCTATCATCTGCTAAATGATCCGAAAAAAATCACCGTTTCTGCGAAAATAGCGGATGATTTCCGGGTACAACAGGCTTTCATTGTCGCCACCCTTGCGCGTGGCTCGGGCGAAAGCGTAAAGTTTCGGGAAGTCCGTCTTCCGCTCAGTTCGGGTAACTTTAAGGAAGCCAACCTCACGAAGGTACTAGACCTTAAAGCCCTGCAATTAGCACCCGGCGATGAACTGTACTACTACTGGGCGGCGGTAGACAACCGGCAACCAGAGGCAAACTTTACCAAGTCGGATACCTACTTCATCGTGTACCGTGATACCACGGAGATAGAAGAGGCTGAACTAGCCACGATGGCCGTTAACCGGATGCCGGAGTACTTCCGGAGCCAACGGCAGATCATCATTGATACCGAAAAACTGATTGCCAAACGCAAAAAGATTACCACCAAAGAGTTCAGCAGTACCTCTAACGAAATTGGCTTTGATCAAAAGGTACTGCGCATGCGCTACGGGCAGTTTATGGGCGAGGAATTTGAAACAAATATTGGCGGCGGGGGGGCACTACCCTCGGGCGACGATGCCGGCTCACTGTTGGATGGGTTTACGCACAAACACGATACCGAAGAAGAACACGCTTCGCAGGTAGAAGTACCTGGTCACGATCACGCACCTTCCACGGAGTCACAGGACCCATTAGCGGCTTTGATGGAGCAATACGTACACTCGCACGATGACGGCGAAGTCAATACCTTCTACGAGCAATCTACCCGAAGCGTGCTAAAAATGGCGCTGGAACAAATGTGGCAGTCGGAGCTACATTTACGGCTCTACGAACCCGAAAAGGCGATTCCTTTTGAGAATAAGGCCTTGGAGTACCTCAAATCCGCCCAGCAGAAAGCCCGTACTTACGTGAAGAAAAGCGGGTTTGATCCGCCCCCACTCAAAGAGAAAGAAACCCGCCTGACGGGTGAATTGGATAAAATCAACGCCCGCTACCAGCAGCAGCGTACCTACGAGCAGGAACAACTCACCGCCAAGGCCGGACGCCTTTTGGGCTACCTAGAAGTAAGTACCCTCAACTCCCGTCAAAAACAGGACGTACAGCAGGCCGGTGCTGGCATCGCCGAACTGGTGATCAATAACGGTCTAAAAAACTGGGGGGTAATAGGTTCGTTGCAAAAGCTGGCGGGAGGAAAGAAACTCCCCGTGAAAGAAAAGCAAGAACTCAAAGCCTTCCTGCTAATGTTCACCAACCCAACCTGGAAAACCAATCCTTCGTACCGCAGCGAGCCTACGCTCGAAGCTTCCTTCTGGCGTCATCTATTATGATTTCTTTTGATTATACCTTTCAATCTTCCGATCCTGTTCATTGGCTCATACTCGTAGGGTTAGTGATACTGCCTTTGGTAATGGCCGGACTGCTGTGGAAGAATAACGCGCTACCACCGCATCGAAAATGGATCCGGGTCGGGTTGAACCTGCTTTTTTGGTTGCTGCTGGTAGCCTATTGCCTGCAACCCGTCTGGAAAACAACGGCCGATACCAAGCAGGCCCTGCTCATTGGAAAGGACGTACCTACCTCGGAAGCACGGAAGGTACAGGATAGCCTCGGACTGGAAGAACGATTCGGGCCGGACGAGTTCCTGCAAAAGAAGCTATCGGCCCATTTTGACTCCATTACGCTCCTGGGACAGGATTTTACCCCTGACCTGATGACGCAGATTAGCTCCGCATCCGTGGGTTGGATTCCCTACTACGCTGATGATCAGCTACGAGCTATCAACTGGCAGGGTATTGTGCGCCAAGGCGAAATACAGCGGATCACCGGATTGGTACATTCTTCCGAAAAACAGTGGCTGAAAGTAAGCTACGCCGGACAAACGCTGGATAGTACTCTCCTTAGTAACGGGCCACAGTCTTTTTCACTGGGCTTTCCGGCCTTTGCGGAAGGGCGCGCCTCCGCTGGGCTGTACCTCGACAATCAGCTACTGGACTCCGTTCGTTTCTTTACCCGTTCTTTACCCTTACCTGTCTACCAGTTTATTCTGAGTAATCCCAACTTTGAAAGCCGTACCCTCGCCGAGTGGCTTGGTCAAAAAGGGAGTCCGGTCACGGTTACTACCACCGTATCCAAAGGAATCCAAAGCACGACCATCCTCAACGGGGGAGTTGCTGCCAAAGCATTGCCCGACGTAGTCATCACCGATCCGTCCAACGCAGCCAATGGGTTGGTAAAAAAAGTCTTGAACGTGGGTAAGAGCATCGTGTTCATCAACCTTACCCAACCCGAAACCGAATTAACTACCCTGAACCGGACCCTCGGTACCGCGTTTTCTGTCCGAAGAATCAGCACCGAGAGTACCGTGCCGATCTCTACGCTCCTGACCGCGCTACCGTATACCTTTTCCGAATCGCTACCGCAGATTATTGCACCCGGCTATCCCGTAGCGGTTTGGAACAAAACCGGCAAAGTAGGCGTGAGCCTGCTCAACGAAACCTTTCCCCTCAAACTCAGCGGCGATAGCACCGCCTATAAGAAGCTATGGAATACCATTTTCGCGCAGGTGCAGGCACCCTTGGCTACTTCACTTACCGCCCAAGCTCCCCTGTTCAAGGGTACTTCGGGAAATCTTGGCTACAACACGTCTTCACCACTACCACCCTATGTATCCATCGGGACCGATAGCCTTGCTCTGCTACCAACCCCACTGAATGAGTATTCTGCCGAAATAAAGTATCTATTTGGGAAAGCGGGTTGGGTATCCCTCGGCGATTCCATCGAAGTATATGTGGAGGATTCTACCTCGACGTTGCTTCCAACCGTACGAACCATACACTACCTCCGGGCATTTCAGGCCGCCCGCTATACGCAGGCTTCGCAAAGCAACAAGCCCAGCCGGGAAGCAAAACTTCCGAACTGGGCTTGGCTGTTACTGTTCCTCCTCGGTGCTACCGCACTTTGGGTAGAGCCGAAGTTATAGGTTTGAAGGGGCTATTTACTGCGTTGTCATTGCCTAAAATAGGTTGACCACAAATCAACGTATGACAATGGAAAACACAAAAATACCAAGGTCAGATTCCGTAAATACTCATTTGATTACCCTTGCTTTAACTATCAAATTCACATTACTCTACTTCTAAATGCACACTTTTCCCCAGGTAAACCCCCTGAGGTAAGTCTACGATAAACAGCGTAACATTCTTCGATTCATCCACAAGGGTGCGGTAGCTGTCACCCTGCACTTTGTAAATACCACTCACCGATACCAGCATCCGGCTTAGCATTCGGGACGGGTCGGAAAGCGTCAGCTCATGTAGTCGGCCTTCCCGTGTTTTCAGCATGACCATACCCGGACTATCAAGCCGTACGCTGACCTCTTTCTCGATTTCTACGATTCCGGCTTTGTAGAAAGCCAATTGGCTGATGCCCAATTTATCCTGCCGTACGGCCTGTAATGCCGGGGTATTCGATAGAATTTTGACCGAGCGATTATTTTGACTGCTTGCGTTCAGCTGCTGCTCCGATACGTTGGGTACCACAATGTACTGGTACGAAGCCCCGGATGGCTTCTTGCCGTGATCAAACCATAGCGTGAATACCTCTTCGCTGACCACTTCTTTATTGATATTTTTCTGATCCGTAATATCCGACCAACGGCCCGTTTCGACCTGATTAGACAAACTCACGGTGGCTGGCTCCGGAAAAATATAACCTACCTTGTCGTGATGCACCCACTTTACGTTTTGAAGGCTCCGGTTTCCTTTCGCAATCTTCTGTTGGGTCCCCCCCTGCATCATACTGACATCACTCCGCATCAGTACCTGATTGAGGGTAGTGGCTACCGGCAAGTTAGACTGTCCCTTGATATCCGTACCGAGACACACGTACTCTTCGTCAAAGAAAAACCACGATTTTTTCGCTTCCAGCGGATCATGGGGACTTTTGAAATCAAAGACAACTGCCCCGTACAGTCCATCGGTGACGGCACCCACAAAATCGGTCAGTCCATCTTTTTGGATGTCGTCGGGGCCGGGCAGCGCGGGCTTCTGCATAATCGTCGTCCCCGAAATTTTCTGCCAATCGTACACCGCCCATATATTGTGGTACTCATCACCTTTCAGCATCAGGTAATTAGTACCATCTGCCCGGTGGTGGGTGGTTTTACCCGGCCCGTTGTAGGGTTCTTCCATGTTACGGTTACGGGTCGAGAACATGCGAACGGTGGTGTAGAAACTCGGTCGCTGAAACACAAAATGCTCCGTCTGCCAGAAAAACTTCGCAAACGACGCCGACGGTTCGGTCTCTCCCTTTCGCAGCCGGATTATTTCTTCCAGTTCGGCTTTTCGGTAGTCAGTATTTACTACCAACACCCGTTCGATTTCGAGGGTACTATACGGCTGAAAGGAAGATGCCCGATGGGAAATACTCCGGTTTTTAACGCTGATATCTTCGTACACCCCGTACACCATCTGCTTGTAAATACCATCGAGGTAGTAGTCGACCAGCTGATTTATCTTCTCTTTGGAAAACGCATAGGCCGTACCCGACACATAGTAGGACCACTCACCGTAGGCGTTGGCGTACTTACCGTAGCCGTACGAGGAGGTATTATTGACGCGGTCGACCCGGTGGTGAAAACTGTAATCGTGCTGCATGCCTCGTTCTCCGGTCGCAAATTTCAGTTCACCCTCAATAATCTTAATGATATTGTCGAACTCCTTAAAATCGCCTTGAAAAATCAGGTTTTTGGCCAGAATACCCGCAATCACAATCCGGTCGCCGCTGGGCCGGGCGCCCGATGCGTTCATATTGGCCCGGCCTATCATGGGCTGAGCTTTCGTCACCAGGTCTTTGGGTAGTTCATCACCCATCACCAACATCAGGTTTCCGAGGTTCGTCGGAGTCGTGATCTGATTGTCGTGCCAGTTATCTCCCACAAAGTCGTTCCTGACCCAAAACGCCAGTCCTTTTTCGATCAGGGTTTTGAGTGGTTTACTCTTGTGGTACCGCGAGGTTTTATTTTTGTACGCCTTGGCCATAAGCACGAGGTCACGGGTGTGGCCCCCGTGCGGAAAACTAGCCGTCCGGCTCAGATCCTGGTAGTTGATCCCCTGAAAACTGCCATCCGCATTCATTTTGTTCATCGCGGCCTCCACCGCACTATCGTTGATCGGGGTTACCATCAGATCCGCCACAATCCGCTCTTTAATGATTTTTAGGTCGTTTTGCGCCAGGCAAAACGAGGTCAACAGCACAAACATCGGTACCGCCGACAGGCATCGTATTAGAAATTTCATGAGGGAAAGGTTTTTAAAGGTTTGGTTTAGTACTTCCAAAAGGACCAACGCCGCGCGTTTCTATCGAGTACGAGGGCTAATTCATCAAAAAAGCCCGAGTAATAGAAGGGGATAGCTACAGCAAAACAACAGGCTCAGCCGGGAAGTACTACTTCCGGACTGAGCCTGACTCATGCTGTTAATCATTGGTTACGCAGCTCTTGGGGTTAAAGCTGGGTAGATACTATGTGCTTCATGTAGTGCTGAACGAAGCGACAAAAGCGCAGTACCTCAGAGTATTTTTTCAAATACAAACAAATCCACAAACGTCCATTCCCCGTCTTTTTGGTTTCCCCGGCGAATCACCAATTGGTTATCTTTTCGACGCTCGTAGATAATACGCACCGATGCATCTTCCTTCTCAAACAAGGCTTCGTTCTTTTTGGCCGACAGGAAAATATAGTGGTCGTGCTTTTCCTTTTCTTCCAGGGCTACCATACCCGGTTTGTAGTGTTTTACCATCGCCACCGGCCCGTTTTCGGTTTGTTCAAACACAAAGAGCTCGTACATGGTAGGCTTATTGTCTTTCATCATCCGGATGTACCCCACGATATTATCCGCCGCCGGGGCCGTCCAACCCGCTTCGATCGGGCCACCATTAAAAGTACCCAACCAACGGCCATCCAGAAAACTGATATCGTTGAGCGTACCTTTTTGGGCGTACGAGGTACTTGCCACTACCACACAGAGCAACAGAGCAAGGGATAGTTGTTTCTTCAAGTTTTTCATATAGAGTTTAGAATAAAGTAAAACGGCTGGTAAGTTAGCAAATTTAAGGAGATGGACGGATAGGTTGAAACGCTTGATTTACCATTGACTCAGGCGGCTTTGTCGTTCAGGCCCGATTGAATCATTTGCCAGAAAGTCAAAAACGACAGCCTTCTGATAAAAATATGCGATCAGCCTCGGAGAGGCTAAATCTTTGTAGAAATTACGTTTCTCGGTTCTGCCAAGGGCTTCGGGGAAGCCCAACGGGTGAAGCACTTCATTTTAAAATATTTCTGATTCCTCCCTTTGGGTTTTCACAATCCCCCGAAAAGCGCGGGATAAGGTATAGGTGTGGTCCATACGCTGCCCGGCGTTGCGCCCGATATTCATGCCTAACGTAAAATCCTCCGTCTCGTATCTACTTTTCAGTATTTGTTGCGCAAAAGCGGATAGCTGCACCAAGTCCTTCTGCTCATCGAAGCTGAGATCAAAATAATTACCTACATGGCGTTTGGGAATAATAAGCGTGTGGCCTTTGGCGACTGGATAACCATCCAAGACCGCATAACTTAGTGGCGTTTCGGCTAATAACTCTAATTTAGGATTGGGCTTACAAAATGGGCATTTCGATTCGCTCGCAACGGTCTGATTCCAATGCTGGTACTCGTAGAATTCTGTATTCTCATTGAGAAAAATGGATGTATACGGTAGCCTAACGTAACATTGGTAAGTAGGCTTACCATAAACCAGATGGGAGCGAAAGCCGTCCTTTTGAATATCACGCCGAACGGCAAAATAGGCCTTACCCGATGGTTTCAATAAGTTCGACACCTGCATTAGCACCTTATTTTGCTCTTCCGGAAACAGTACATTTAGGACGTAAAAGCAGATAATCGTGTCAAATTTTTCGGTTGGGTAATTGGGATAGTAGTGTGGGTCATACCCTTGGGCATCAAAACCCTTAATAAGCAGGTGATTCACGTCTTTTCCAAAACCACAACCAAAGTCAAGTACCTTACCCTGAATAAGCTTACGTTCAAGTAGCATTCGGACGGGGAGTGATGGAGTAGTACGTTCTTTGGCCGTCAGGTGGGCGTTGGGATTAGGTGTTTCACTCATTTAACTCAAAGCGTAAATGAAAGGATATTTAAATCCAAGGTTTCTTGCTGATTGAAAATGAGGCAGAATATGGCTTTTCAAAAGCTCACGAAAACTCTCCTCCGACATATCTACGAGACTTTGTCTTAAAATCTGATCGTAATCTTCTAGTAGTTTCAGTGTTCCCTTTTTCACATAAAACTGAACAGCCTGGTATTGTAAAGCTGAGAATTTCTCAAAATACCTCTCAAAGGAAGGGAGGGAATTACCTTTTGATGAGTTTATATTTTTGGGCATAGGTATGATATTCCAAAGCTGATCATGTGCTACGTATGACCACGGCAAAAAATGGTCCAGACTAAGGTTTTGTTTAGTAATAAGTTCCCCTGAATAAATACAGATAGTAGCCGGATTTTCGGCCAGATACCCTCTCCAAAACCGGTTGGCAATGTTCAAATCTCGTTTTGCTGGTTTTTCCAGCTTCTCGGTCAGGCCAATTACGTTTGGGTTGTACTTCTGCATAAACTTAACCAGATGCCAATGGATAAACCCTCGTAAAATGCCTTGATGCTTTTGAAAGTAATTTGCCCACATAGGGTTCATTTCAATGGCATCGCTCGAAATCCGGTAGACTACACGGCCCGGCTTTGCATCAAACAACTCATTGCTTAATTTCTCAACGGTAGTATTGACTTTACTATCAGGGATTCCCCTTATATCAGATTCAAGAAAAGGCCGAATGAAACGGAAAGGTACAAAGCGTGTGAGTTTTCTGTTTATCTCTTTTCCTAGTTCAGTTAACTCACTGACAGAAAATTGGTGCGTAAACTGTTGCAATAAACTCGGTGCATTGAGGCTATTATCAACTTCAATTTTTGAGGAGATAGATGCGGCAACCTGTTTGAAACCATCCTGACCACCAAACGACAGCTTATAGTAGTCAAGGGGGTACCAGACATTTGCCAGCATGCGTAAGGCAATATCTTGTTTTGAAAGAATTAGGCGTTCACCATTTTCCTGCAAGTGATCCAGAATAGCAAGAAACCAGTAAAACTTATAGGAGTTAGTAGTATTCTGAAACACCGCCGATAGGGAGGCAATGTCTAGCTCGTCGCTTTCAGGTAGCTGTGTCATTTGGTTGGTTTGATCCTAATTGTCCCTACAATATAAGAATGTTCAGGACCTTTTTAGATGTCACCCCGCTGGGGCTTATCATTTTGAAACGTATGTCTCTGTTGCTGCTGCTACTAAGATGTCGCCCCGCTGGGGCTTACTAAATGGGGAACGGTGGAATCAGCGAGACACCACACCATCAAGTCTAAGCTTAAAAATCACCATTTAGGGTCATCAAATGTACCCCACAAAAAGAAAGAGCCGGATCGAAACGATCGACCGGCTCTCTGCTTTCAACCAAAAAAACTAATGCAAGATTTTGTTAAATCGTTTCCACTTCTAACGTTTCTGGCTCGGGAGTGGTATCCACTTTTTTGCCAAACCATTTCTCCCGTACCCGCTCGTTGACGTAGTACATACACGGTACGATCACGAGGGTAAGGACGGTCGAGAACGTAAGACCGAAAATGATGGTCCAAGCCAAGATGTTCCAGAATACAGCACTATCGCCCCCAATCAAAATGTTGGGGTTGAAGTCTTGAAACAAGGTAACGAAGTCGACCGTGAGACCTACTGCCAGCGGAATAAGACCCAATACGGCCGCCGAGGCAGTCAATAGTACCGGGTTCAGACGAATGGCACCGCCTTCGATGATGGCTTCGCGCAGTGGGTAACCCCGCTCACGTAGCTCGTCAATAAACTCAATGAGCAGAATACCGTTTTTCACCACAATACCCGCCAAGGCAATGATACCTACTCCCGACATAATAATTGAGAAGGTTTTGCCCAAGGCCATGAAGCCAAGGAGTACACCAATCAACGACAACAGGATGGTAAAGAAGATAATGAGTGGTTTTACTACCGAGTTAAACTGCGTAGCCAAGATGAGGTAAATGAGCAAAATAGCCGCTCCAAACGCTCCGATAAGGAAGGTCACGGATTCCTGCTGATCTTCCTGCTCACCACCCATTTTTACGGTATAGCCGTTGGGTACTTCCATCTCATCCACCAAAACTTGAATCTGCGCTACAATTTCGTTGGCGTTGAAGCCGGGTAGAACGTCCGAGCTGAGCGTTACGATACGTTGTTGATCTTTCCGGTTGATCTGACTAAACGTGGTGGTGTAGTTCATATCTGCCACCGCCGAGATCGGCACCTGACGCAGGACTCCACCGGAGTTCATATCACGGTATACAATATTAAGGCTCAGTAGTCGCTCGATTTGATCGCGATCGTCTTTTTTGAGACGTACCATGATCGGGTATTCGTCTTCGGCATCTCTGAACTTGGATACTTCGGCACCAAATAGAGCCGTACGAACCGCAAAAGCAATTTGCTGTGAGCTGATTCCTTCGCGCTGCGCCTTGTTACGATTAATATCGATGGTGATTTCGGGCTTGTTGGTCACTAAGTCCGTGCGAAGCTGATCGATTCCCTGAATACCAGATGCCTTCACTTTTTCTAGTACGTCTTTTTCCAGCTTTTGTAAGATGGCAAAGTCGTCTCCCGAAACTTCGATGGCGATGGGTTTACCCGTGGGTGGACCGGTTCTCTCACGCTCTACGGATATCTCCGAGCCGGGTATTCCGACGAGAGCCTCCCGCACTTTGCTCAATATCTCTTCGGTAGATCGTCCACCACGCTCTTCGTTTTTCACGAAAGCTACCGTAACCTTAGACTTATGCGGCGTAGCCGAACGGTCGGGGTTGGATGGGTCTCCGGCGTTTTTACCGACATTGGAGATCACCGAATTTACCATGCTCATGGCGTTCTCTTTTTCCAATACCGCAAATACCTTCTTCTCAATCACCTTCGTCACGGAGTCCGTCACGGTGGCATCGGTACCGATGGGTAGTTTGTTGTATACGTACACGTAGTCAGGATCACCACTCGGGAAGAAGATCACCTTAGGCTGTACGATTCCCGTCAACACGAATGTAAAGATCAATAAGCCGAACATTAACACTATGGCCCATACCGGACGCCATCCTTTGATTAACCAACTGATCAGGTTACGGTAGTTGTTACGTAAGGCGGGCAAGAACCGATCCTGGAAAGGCACCAGAATCTTCGGCGTCAGGATGTAGTAGTTAAATACGTACAGCGCCAGAATAAAGACAAGGAAGTTACCGATTCCGCGATCAATGAAGTAGCCAATAAAGGCGGCAGCTCCGAGCACAATGATCGGACGACGAATAGCTTTAAAGCTTTTCTCTTCGTGTTTTTCTTTGGTGTCATCGTGCCGTTTCATGAACGTTACCGCAAAAACGGGGTTCATGACGTACGCCACAAACAGCGATGACATCAGCGTCAGGATCAGCGTTAGGGGCAAAAACTTCATAAATTCACCCACAATACCTGGCCAGAACAGCAGCGGGAAGAAGGGAGCAATGGTAGTAAGCGTACCCGATACTACCGGCACGAATACCTCGCCGGCGGCCGCTTTCACGGCCTGTTTGATGGTCCAGTCTTTGTGTTGGTTAAAGAGTCGGTGCGTATTTTCGATTACCACCACGGCGTCATCAACCACCAATCCGATTCCGAGTAGGAACGCGAATAGTACGATCGTGTTGAGCGTAAAGGCAGTGCCTATCACGGGACCGACAACCGGCATTAATACAAACGCGACCAAAGCAGAAAGCGGGATAGAAAGACCCACGAATATAGCGTCAGCTACCCCCATGAAGAACATCAGGATCAGTACCACAAAGATAAAGCCCAATACGACTGTATTCACTAGATCGTGCAGCTCGGCACGGGTTCGCTCCGACTGATCGGCGGTAATACGGATATCCAATCCCTGCGGGAAACGGTTTTCCTTGTACTTATCAATCGTTTTTTCGATTTTGTCGGCAGCCTCTACCAGGTTAGCACCAGCACGCTTGATGACGTTCAGGGTCACGACCGACTTGTTGTCGAGGCGGGCAAAGTCTTGCTGCTCTTCGAAGTTGTCACGTACATCGGCTACGTCGCCCAATCGAAGAATCGCTCCCGTACCTGTACGGATGCGCAGGTCAGCAATTTGGCTTACGTCCGAAAACTCTCCCTTTACACGAAGGGTACGGCGTACGCCATCCACCGGTAGATCTCCACCCGATACGTTTACATTTTCTCCCTGTACGGCGGTCTGAATATCGTAAAACGTAAGGCCGGTAGCTTGCATACGGGTCAGGTCTACGTTGATCTGAATCTCGCGATTTAAGGCTCCTATGATGTCTACGCGGCTGATTTCGGGCATCCCCTCGATCTCGTCCTGTAAGTCTTCGGCGTATCCTTTCAGTTGTTTCAGCGAATAGTTACCCGCAATGTTGATGTTCATGATTGGAAACTCCGAGAAGTTGACATCCTGAGCCGTGGGGCCGGAGTCAAGTTCCTGGGGTAAATCACGCTTGGCTTTGTCTAAGGCATCACGTACCCGTTGCAAGGCATCCTCTACGTTTACATCAGGGTTGAATTCTACCAGAATAACCGATACGTCCTGCAAGGCGTTGGACTTGATCCGCTTCACGCCCGAGATGGATTTGAGCTGCTTCTCGATGGGTTTGTTGATGGTATTCTCCACATCGGCCGGGGCGGTACCAAAATACACCGTATTGATGTACACCTGCGGTATTTTAATGTCCGGAAATTGCTCCTTCGGTAAATTAGTATACACCAGCAATCCGGCGAGCGTAATAATAAAGGTAAAAATGTAGATCGTCGTCCGATTCTCTACGCACCAGTTAGTAAAACTGAGCGTTTTGTGATCGTCAAGTTTGTGATCGTCTGCTGTTTTCATGGATTCTTTCAATTTTGAATGATAGAGTGATGGAATGAACACGGCTTACCTAGTGAATGAGTGAATCAATAAGACTATTCTATCATTCACTCAATCTATCATTTGGTTTAAAAACTTACCGTTTGTCCGTCGGCTACTTCCTGATATCCTTGGGTGATGAGTTGTTCGCCGGCTCTCAGTCCCTCTAGTACCTCTACTTTTCCGTTGTAGCTCAAACCCGTTTTGATAATTCTTACCTTCGCTACTTTACGATTTCCTTCCATTTCGGCCACGTATACTACCTGTCCGTTTTCCGTCGTCTGAATGATATTCTGATCAATCACAACGGCCCCGTTTTTTGTTGCGTCGTTAATCTGCACCTGCGCCAGCATGTTAGGCTTCAAGGCGCTGCTCGATGGTAAATTTGCTTCAATTTTGAAAGTTCGGCTCAGCGGATCTACCGTGGTGCTTACAAACGTAACCCGGGCGGTGTACTCCTGGTTGAGGTCAGGAAACTTGATCAGAACCTCGTCTCCTTTACGAATACTAGCCACGTAGCTATCGGCTACTTTGGCGACTACTTTTAGGCTTTTAAGGTTTACCACGCGGGCAATGGGCATACCCGGAGATGCCATTTCGCCTATTTTGGCGCTTACCTGATCTACTACTCCACTGATCGGAGCCGTTATTTTCGACTGCCCCAATTGGGTGTTCAAGGTAACCAACTTCTTTTCCAGGGCTTCCTTGTTATTCTTTGCTTGCAGGTACTGCAGCTCCGTTCCAATTTTCTGCTCCCACAACCGGCTTTGCTTTTCAAATACCGTCTGTACTAACGAAAGTTGATTTTTTACTTCCTCCATCGACTGACGTAAGATGCTGTCGTCTACTTTGGCGAGCGTTGCACCTACCTGTACATTATCTCCTTCTTTTACGTACACGGCCGTGAGTACACCCGGCGACTGAGGGCTTACCAGCACGTTGTTTTTGGCGTCAACCGATCCCTGTACTTCTACGTAGTGACGGAATGTCTCGGTGGTAAGGGGCATTACGACCACGGGCTTAATCCGTTCTTCGTTAACAGCGGACGTATCCAATTTAGCAATTTCGGTTTCCAGGGTGTTGATTTGCTGCGCAAGTGCGCTTTCCTCCCCTTTCAATTTGGTTAGTTCGGCCTTTTTGCCGGCCAATCCTTCTTTGTTTTCACCCGAGCAAGCTACGAGTAAGAGTGTGGCGATTGCAACTACTAATGCACTATTGGTTTTCATGATACAGGTCCTAAATCTAAATTGATTGATTTTATTATGGATATTGGCTTTCAACGGTCGGCGGTTGGCCTTTTTTTATTTATTCGATGTAGGCTACATTTACTGTCTGCTTTTTTATTTATTCAAAACCGGGTAAATCAACTATCACTTGCAAGAAAATGCAGCTGAAGAAGCCGATGGCTGGTAGCCACGACTACTCTCCTGTATAAAGCTCGCCGCGGGCTTTGGTCAGGTCAACCTTTGCAATCAGCGCATCGTACAGCGCGGCAAAGTAGTTGGTCTGAGCTTCTTTGAAAGATGATTCCGCGTTAATTACCTCAATGTTGGAGCCCACACCTTCCTGATATTTAATTTTGGATACCCGCACTACCTCTTCGGCCAAGGCAATATTCCGCCGTTGTATTTCGAGAGTTTCGAGGGCATTTTTTAGGCTGATATACGACTGCTCTACCTGGAAGTCAATCGTCTGAGACAATAGGTCCCGGCTTAGGTTGACCTTATCCAAGGTGATGGTAGCTTGCTGTAATTTATAATGCTTACTCAAACCATCAAAAATGGGAATCTGAACATTCAGACCCAGAACCGAATTATTAAACCACGTCGAGCTAAACAGATCGCCCAGTGTATTTCGACCGTTGTTATGTCCATAAGAAAGTATGGCAGATACTGATGGGAGATAGCCTGCTTTAATATTTTTGATGTCCAGATTAGCGAGTTCACCCTGCGTATTCAGGATAGAGTATTCAATCCGCTTTCCGTATTCTACCGTAAAAGAAGAAGAATTAATTCCCGTAATATCTGCTTCCGAAAGGGCATCGGTTAGTATGATCTTCTCGCTCAGGGGCATGCCCATCTGGTATTTCACGAGCGTATAGCTTAGCTCAATCAGATTATTTACTTTCTGATATTCTGTTCTCAGGTTGTTCAGCTGTACTTCCAGGCGATCCACATCAATTTTTTCCACAAACCCGATTACGTTCATGGCGCGGGTATCCCGCATGAGGGAGTCGAGGCGCTGAATGTTGATGGTCAGCACCTTAGCGCGCTCTTGGGCTATCTGAGCCGAATAGTAGGCCTTTGTGACGGCTTCTACTACGTTTACCTTTGACTGTACCACATTTTTCTGAGCCAATTCACGGTAGGTAGAGGCCGCCTTCAGGCCTACCAGGTAAGAACCGTTAAAAATCAGTTGATTCACCATGGCACCGATACTGCCAGAGTAGGTTACGCCAAACTTTGCGGCGATAGGAGCCGCATCAGGGGCCGCGTTGGGATCCGCGAAAGAGGCTGGTAAGAATATCCTCTGAATAATGAGGTTATCATTGAGACCAAACTGTCCGTTGATTTGGGGCAAACCAGCCGCCCTAATCTCGCCAATGCGTGCCTCGGCCGAAAGGGCATCGAGTTGGGTGTTCTTTACGTTAATATTCTTCTTGAGGGCGTATTCGACGGCCTCTTGGAGTGTGTAGGCAGTCTGAGCCTGAGAAGCCGTAACCCCTTTCAGCACCATCAGGGCCAGGAGCCCCATTCGTAGTAGCGATACTCGTTTCATGAATTAATTGATTCTATTACTGTTTTTTCTATGTAGGTATTATAAAGTTTAAATCCGTTCTCGGTCAGGATACCACGCAAGAAATGGTGGATAAACTGTATCTGAATTTCAATCATGCCAAACTGCTGCGGCGGATAAATAGTGGTGTCAAATGCCATCTCAATTAATTCTATGCGCATCCGGGCCAGCACATCTACATTGATGTCGTTCCGATACAAACTCAGCTCTATTCCTTTGGTCAGGTTGCGCTTAATGCTATGGATGATGTGCTCGTGCTTGTGCTTCTGAAACAAGTCCCAGGCTAGGGGGTGGTACTTTTTCAGGTCATACAGCAGGGCAGGGTTCATCGTGGCCAAGTTAGCCCTCATGTAATCTGATGTCCTTATTACCTCATCAATCGGATCGTTGGCTTCGCCTTCCATCCGTTCGATATCTTTCTTCTCACAGTCTAACTCTATTTCTATTACTTCCGCTACGATGGCATCTTTATCAGAAAAGTGCTGATAGATTGTCTTTTTCGATATTCCTAGTTCTTTCGCAATATCATCCATCGTGACACTCTTCACACCATAGCGCCAGAATAGATCAAATGCGGTTTTCAATATTCTCTCTTTCACGGGCACAAAGTTGCAATATTCTAATGCTAAGAACTACGGAAACTTTAAAAAAGTTCCGGGTTTCTTACTAAGAAAGCAAAGTATTGCAATTAACCCCGGTAGATTACTTATCCAAATAATATGAAACTATTTGTTTTTCAATTGATTACTTCTTTTTTCAATGGCTAAGATCAATCAATTATACGACACTTAAAGTGATTATTTAGTCTAGATAACTAGGTTTTACACAAATATAAAATTGTATTATTTATCTATTTTCTGTAATAAATTATACTGTTTAGTGTTTAGACCTGTTTACCTGCCTATGGTACCTTGGCAGCCCTCTTCATTACCGCACAACTTACAATATAAAATTAGCCAATCGCCTCGTTGGTTTCCAAGGGTAATCGTATGAACAAGGGAATTCAGGGTACGAAGTCGAAAAAAAACGGGATGAAACAAAACTGGCCTGGAATGATTTATATAGTACATGTGTTTGGAAAACACGTATACTAGAGGCTATTTTGCGTTGTATTACCCTGTACTATTTTAGCCATTTTATCATTTTTATGCACCTTACGAGAGAATGAAAAGTTACATTGACCTGATTCAGCAGACGTTTGAGTTTCCCACGATGGAGTTCCACGTTGATGAAGATAATGAATTGCTGTTCAACAATGTACCCCTGATGGATATCATTAAGGAACATGGTACACCTTTGAAATTAAACTACCTGCCCAAGATTGGGGAGCACATTGAGAATGCCCGGATGTTTTTCCGGAATTCTTTTAAGCGCTTCAATTATAAGGGTAGCTATACCTATTGCTATTGCACGAAGTCCTCACATTTTAGTTTTATCCTCGAAGAGGCCCTCAAACACAACATCCACCTCGAAACATCTTCGTCGTTCGATATTCCCATTATCCGGGAGCTCTACCGCCGTGGAAAGATCAGTAAGTCTACCTTTATCCTGGCCAATGGTTTCAAACGCCTGCTGTATACGCAGTACCTGAGCGAACTGATCAACGAGGGCTTTAATGCCATTCCGATTCTTGACAACTTGAAGGAAATTGAAACTTACGAACAGTCGGTAACGGCCGAGTCGGTTAGTTTCGGAATCAGGATTGCTACCGACGAAGAGCCCAACTTTGCATTTTATACGTCACGATTGGGCGTTCGCTACAACGATATTAATCAGTTGTACAAAGAGAAAATTGAGCCAAATCCTCGGTTTAAGCTCAAAATGCTCCACTTCTTTATCAATACTGGTATTAAAGACAGCGCCTACTATTGGAGTGAGCTAACCCGCTTTATGTTCAAGTACTGCGAGATGCAAAAAATGTGTCCCGATCTCGACTCGATCGACATTGGAGGTGGGCTACCTATTCAAACTTCCCTGCAAGCAAACTACGATTATCAGCAGATGATTGATGAAATCGTGGAGAATATTCAGTGGATCTGTAACAAAAACAATGTACCCGTACCCCATATTTTTACCGAGTTTGGTAGCTATACCGTGGGTGAGAGTGGCGCGGTAGTTTATAAAGTTATCGATAAGAAACTCCAAAATGATAAGGAGCTGTGGTACATGATCGATGGATCATTCATTACCCAACTTCCCGACTCATGGGGTATGAATCAGAAGTATATTATGCTTCCGATCAATAACTGGGACAACCCTTACCAAAAAGTAAATCTCGGTGGCCTTACCTGTGACTCGCAGGATTTTTATAACACCGAGATGCACAGCGCCGATTTGTACATGCCGATTTTCAATGATGACGAGCCGCAGTACATTGGATTCTTCCACACGGGAGCTTACCAGGAATCACTAGGCGGCTACGGTGGTATTCAGCATTGTCTGATTCCGGCACCAAAACACGTATTAGTAGATCGCGACTCCAACGGGCGCATCACTACTCGGGTTTTTGCCAACGAGCAGGACAGTGAAAGTATGCTCAAAATACTAGGTTTCCGGGACGAGTCTTACGTACGGGCCGACACGTCGGCACCGGCAGAAACGGTAAAAGAAGAACCCGCCGAACTGATAGACTCAAAAAATTAGTCAAGAAAGATAACTTGTTTGTTTCTCGTTCGTTATGGTAAAACCGATACCGCTTAGAGTACGGTATCGGCTTTGTCGTTTTATGGCATTATCTTTGTCGGATATTTAGTAAAAACTCATAATTAACCCATTATTAACTCTCGTTGTAATGAAAAAGATAATTTTACTAGTAGTACTTGGCGGAATGTTTTTGGCTACTTCGTGTACCCGCAAGCAGTGTCCAGCGTACGGATCAACCCAACAAACACAAACGCCTCCTACCCACCGGGTGTAATCTGTTAGTTTCGGTATCTCTTCCCTATTGTATTTGGCACTTCGCATCCAACCAAATTAGCTGTTTATTTCCTCTCTCGTAATTTTTAGGAATAATGGTATTGAATCATCGGCACGTCCATTTGGCTCCATGAATTCAGTACCTTTGTCTGATACTATCCAGTTGAAACAGGCAGGTACCCGTCTTGTGTTAACGGTAATTACCCCATTCCTACGAATTACCCCAAGCCCATGCGCTCACTAGTGGCTCCAACCCGCGTCATTCCATTTTCTCTTTTTTTGATTACGCTGGCGGTCAATGTATCCATGCCGCTGTTTCGACCGTATGCCGCCGCCGCCGGACTCAACAACGCCCAAACTGCGCTTGTGCTGGCAACCTATATACTGGGGATGCTACCATGTTACGTTTTTTTGGGAGGAGCTTCGGATGTAGTGGGTCGCAAGCCTATCCTGATCATCAGCCTGTTTTGCGCCTTAGTAGCCGACGTTATCATTACGGTATCTCCCACGGTACAGGCCTTAGTTTTTACCCGGTTGTTTCAGGGTATTGGGCTTGGGTTAAGCATGGGCACTGGCACCGCTTACCTCGCCGAAATCTTGCATCCGGAGCCTGATGCCTCTACCCGGGCGGCGAATGCCGTTTCTCTGTCCACGGCATTTGGTTTTAGCGGAGGGGCTTTCCTCACTACCATTGCGCTTCTATTCTATTTTACCTTTCGGC
>JBDNFP010000087.1:0-2789 GCA_041689775.1 Spirosomataceae bacterium | reverse complement strand
TGTGCATATGTTGCCCAAGCCAATTTGGTTATGGTATTTGCACGATTCATTGGTGCAGTATTGTAGCAGTTTGTATTTGTCAAAGTCAAGATCCATGGCACAAAGTTACGAATCATAAATTATATACCCAGTACCCAAAAAATGAAATACAGAAAACTAGGGAAAACCGGATTCAACATATCAGAAGTAAGCCTTGGCACCTGGCAGGTAGGCGGTAAATGGGGAGATGATTTTGATCATACCCTAGCCGAAAGAATCCTCCACGAGGCCGTTGACGGTGGAGTTAACTTTATCGATACCGCCGATGTATACGGCGCGGGTGAAAGCGAAAAGGCCGTTGGCAAGTTTGTCAAAAGCCGCTCTGAGCGCATCTACGTAGCTACCAAATGCGGCCAGCTGCTAAACCCGCACGTGAGCGAAGCCTACCAACCCGCTGTATTGCGCCAGTTTGTAGAAGACAGCCTTACCAACATGGGCCTAGAAACCCTCGATCTGATCCAGCTACACTGTCCGCCCACGGAGGTGTACTATCGGTCCGAAATCTTCGAACTCTTTGACCGCCTGAAAGACGAAGGCAAAATCCTGAATCTGGGCATCAGTGTAGAAAAAATAGAACAAGCCCTAAAAGGCATCGAGTACGATAACGTGACTTCCGTCCAGATTATCTTCAACATGTTCCGGCAGCGGCCTTCAGAGTTGTTTTTCGAACAGGCGAAGAAGAAAGATATTGGCGTTATTGTGCGGGTACCCCTCGCCAGTGGGCTACTTACCGGAAAGTTTTCCAAGGATTCTACCTTCTCGGAAGGTGACCATCGCAATTTTAACCGCCACGGTGAGAAGTTCGATCAAGGCGAAACTTTCTCGGGTATCGACTACGAAACAGGCCTTGCGGCGGTTAATGAATTAAAATCTGTGTTTCCTGACTACGAAAATCTAGCACCGGTAGCGCTGCGTTGGGTACTACAATTTGACGCCGTGAGCTGTATTATTCCCGGATCCTCGCGTACCGCGCAGGTAGGTTCCAACCTAAATGCAGCCGGATTACCTCCGCTTACTTCTGAGCAACTAAAAGCGGTGAACGATATATACGCGAAATACATCAAGCCTTCGGTGCATCAGCGCTGGTAGAAGCAAAACTTATCACGGGGCCTCAGAGATACGGACCGAGGCCCCGATTTCGTTCCCTTTTACAGAGATTATTCCGCCAGCCGTACCCGTATCCCAAATGCCATTTGTGGATTCTTGACCATCAACCGATCAATATCGGCAGCAGAATAGCCCTGCTCCTTTAATCTGGGAATTAAGCTAGTCGAGATAGCATCGTAGGCTCGGATAGCTCCCCCTCGGGGGAATGAATTACCATCATGCGAAAGAAGTACCCTATCCCATGGAGCAGCCCCTTGGCTTTAAAGACTTCGATTTTATCTATGTATTCCGCTACATTCGATTCTTTTACCCCATCCAGCGAAATCCAAGGGCCCTTCGTAGCCGCTTCCAGTAGTACTTGCATGTCTTTACTTTGATTGGCGTGGGCCCAAACCCAGGCACTTGGGCTTACCTTTTGGTTCACTAGTAGTTCCAGTTGTTTTTGACCCGCCGCTGAATTATTACCCGTATGTATTACCAAGGTTAAACCAGTAACAAGGTGCGTGAGCATACCCGCCCTAAAAAGTTTCAGGTCAATCTCCGAAGGCGCGCCATCGTCAAAAGCGAGTTTGATAAAGCCCGGTTTAATTCCCGTTTGGTCAATTCCTTCCGTAAATTCCCTGATCCAAATTGCAGCAATTTCCTTTTCGCTGAGCGTGTAAGCTAGTTGAGGTATATAGCGGTCGTTGGCTGCACCATAGAATCCTGTGTTCGTAATGATATTCAGTCCCGTAGAATCGGCGAATACTTTTAGGGTGGAAACATCCCGGCCAAAATAGGCAGCGGTACAATCAAATAGTCGATACACCCACTGCTTTCACCTTTCGCAGATAAGGAATCACCTGATTGTATAGGCTTACCTTGTCGTAATTAGGGGTATATGCAGGTTCCACCCCAAAATTGGACATGATGTGTTCATGAGTCAAGGCGACGTCCAGCTGCTCAATGGAAATCTTCCCTTTTACGGTATAGATATACTCTCCGCTTTCAGGGTTTCTGGTGGTCCGACAAGAGGTTAGTACTGATACTAGTAGAGGTACTTTTAGCGATAAATTCATTGACATTACGGGTATAGGTTACTCTTGTGCAGGCACTAAAAATCTCAGATCAGCAAGTATGGGGTGTGATTCTAATAAGAATGAATTTGGATACTTTTTGGAACACTTGTCTTTGGGATAAAGCGTAAAATACAAAAATCCTAGGGTTGTTCTGTGATGAATTTCCCTCTTCCTTACCCCATTAATTCCAGGAAGCGCGTACTATTGCTTGGCGATTTTTTGGTTTTTTAATTAAAAAACCAAAAATCTCCCAATGCTGTTTACTACCTCATTAGGAGTGAGCGGAAATAGATTATCTTTAAATAGATTTATCTTCGTGCGGATAATTTGACCAAAAATCGCGTTAAAATGGTAATTTCATAATCAGTAAATTTTTATTTACCACCGCATCCCCGATCAAAAATTTCCTGATGTAGGTGTGGTCATCTTTAGTAATTGATGTTGCGCAAGGCTGTTTTTTATCCAAAGGAAATGTTTCCTTCGTATTTTAGTTTGAGTGATTCTAGTTCTTTGAAAGCTGCTTGAATAGCCTTGATGTATATTTTCCCTTTTAGGGCGAAATGGTTGAGTTTCTCGCATATTTTC
>JBDNFP010000086.1:0-19954 GCA_041689775.1 Spirosomataceae bacterium | reverse complement strand
TGGTTGCGCCCGCAGGATTTTGAAAACAAGGAGGCGCTTCACATGAGGATAAATCATATTCTTGAAAAGTACGGGAGACGAGAGTTTTCCATCCATTTCTCAATTAAATAAATGTATGTTTAAATACGGCCGACTACTTAGCCTCACGAAAGGCGTTTAAATCGCTTTTTCAATACCTGCGCACAACCAATTACCTAGATACAGTACCAAAGACATAACAGCCTAACTACTAAGCACCAAATTTTCTATAAATGCAACTCTCCCAAGCCAGGTTACTCATTGTTGATGATGACGTTGACGTTTTAAGCGCGGCCAAATTACTCCTGAAACGCCACGTAAAACAGGTTGATATTGAGAAAAATCCTGAGAAGATTCCTTTCCTGGTAACTAACGGGCAGTATGATATCATACTATTGGATATGAATTTTACCCGCGACGTAAGCAGCGGACGGGAGGGTTTTCAATGGCTCGACCGGATTCTGGATATTATCCCCAAGATGATCGTAGTAATGGTAACGGCTTACGGTGATGTAGAAATGGCCGTCCGCGCCATGAAGGCCGGAGCCGCCGACTTTGTGCTAAAACCCTGGGAAAACGATAAGCTTTTAGCCACGTTGGCACAGGCTCTGGAAAGTAAAAAGGGAGACAATGAGGAAAAACAGTCCTCCACCCCACCCCGGCCCGCCAGTGACCTCATTGCCCAAAGTGCATCCATGCAGCAGATTTTTGATACCGTCGACCGGGTGGCCCCTACGGATGCTAATGTATTGGTATTGGGCGAGAACGGTACGGGTAAAACCCAGTTGGCGCGCCGTATTCATGAATTATCTAACCGCGCCCAAAAGCCCTTTGTGGTGGTAGATTTGGGAGCATTAAGTGAAACATTGTTTGAAAGTGAGCTGTTCGGGCACGTAAAGGGAGCCTTTACCGACGCCCGGGAAAATCGCGCCGGGCGGTTTGAAGAAGCGAAGGGAGGTACTATTTTCCTGGATGAAATCGGGAACTTACCGGTACCACTACAAGCCAAACTACTCACGGTGATCCAGGAAAGACGCGTAACCCGGGTAGGATCCAACAAGCCCATTGCCATTGATATCCGGCTGATTTGTGCTACCAATAGGAATATTGACGAACTGGTAGCCAATCAGAGTTTCCGCCAGGATTTACTGTACCGCATCAACACCATTGAGGTTGAACTTCCGCCCTTGCGCGAGCGGACGGACGATATCGCTCCGCTCGCGGAGTTCTATCTGAAGCAGAATCGGAAAAAGTATAGCCGACCGGTATCGTCTATCAGCGCGGCGCTGATCAAAAAGATGCAACAGTACAACTGGCCGGGTAACATCCGCGAACTACAACACGCCATCGAAAGAGCCGTCATACTTTCGCAGGAGAAGGTACTTCAACCCGAAGACCTTTTTCTTAAAAATACCGGAGCGGAGCCCACCTCCGCCACGGCCTTTGATCTGGAAGAAATGGAGAAAAATATGATTATGAAGGCACTAAAAAGGTATAACGGCAACATCACCGACGCCGCACGCGAACTCGGCCTAAGCCGCGCGGCCCTGTATCGGCGATTGGAAAAATATGGACTTTAAAGGGGGAAGGAGTATGGAGGAAAGGAAAAAAGGAGTGGATACCTTACAGGACATTTTTTTGCAAAAACAAAATCCTTTCTTCCCATCTCCTAATCCTCCCTTTCTTCCCGCACGGCCGGCTTTCTTGTTCTGAGGAGTTTGACATCTCAATATTCACAAGAGACTTCGAGGACAACGTCCGTAACTCTCTACACAGGAATTCATTCCATCATTCACTCAATCAAAACTCACTCATTGACAATATGCGTCACTTTTCCATTGGTATTCTTTGGCGGGTTATTCTGCTGGTCACAGCGGGTCTGGGCTTAGGCTATCTGATATCCCGACCTCCGATAAACTCGATGTTGGTGATGATCATGCTGGTGATCGTATTTTTTATTGCTCAGAATCTCTACCATTACGTCACTACCTTCAATCGGAAATTTGTTCGCTTTCTCGAATCAGTTCGATACTCCGATTTTACGATTAAATTCAGGGCTGATAATACCATGGGTGACACCTTTGAGGAATTAAACCAACAGTTTAATGAAGTACTAACGGCTTTCCGGCAAGCGAGGGCCGAAAAAGAGGCCAATCTTCAATACCTCAACACCATCGTGCAGCACATCGGCACGGGGCTGATCACTTTCGATGCCGACGGGAAAGTTAACCTGATCAATAATGCTGCCCTCAGGATGCTCGATATATATCGTTTACGACAACTTAGCGAACTTCAAGAAACACATCCCCGCTTATTTGAACTGCTTGTGAACCTAGAAACGGGCGTGAGAGTACTCTATAATGCCCCAAACGACCAGCCCTTGGCCGTTCAGGGTACGGCTATTCAAATGCGGGGAACCTGGGTACGGGTGGTTGCCTTGCAAAATATCGGAAACGAACTACAACAAAAGGAGGTTGAAGCCTGGCAGAACCTGTCGCGGGTATTGCGTCATGAAATCATGAATTCTATGACGCCCATTATCTCGCTAGTTGGCACCATGCGCCTGATCGTCAATGAAGACATTGAGCCTACCACTACCGACCACGAAGCGGTAGTCGACTTGAAAGAAGCCCTGAGCACGCTAGAAAAACGTAGTAAAGGCATGATGCAGTTTGTGAACGCCTACCGCAATTTCACAACCTTACCCAAACCAACCCTGCGTATAATTCCCGTCAAGGAATTAGTGCAGGAAGTAGTGCAACTACTTCAACCCGAAATGCAGACTCGGGGCATTGAGTGGAATGTGGATATCGAACCCGAGGACCTGACCATCCGGGCCGATATGGATCAATTACAACAGGTATTGATCAACCTTATCAAGAATGCCCTGGAAGCTTTTCATGACAGCCCAAAGCCTCTTATAGAAATCAGGGCTTACTCACCGGATAATCTAAAAACAATCATCCACGTAGCGGACAATGGCTTTGGTATTGAACCCGAAGCTATGGAACAGATCTTTATTCCATTTTATACCACCAAAAAAACCGGATCGGGTATTGGGCTAAGCCTGTCCCGTCAGATTCTTCAACAGCATAATGGCCAACTTCTGGTGCAATCTACCGTAGGAACAGGTACGACCTTCTCGCTCGTGGTATAATAGTTTTTCTCCGCTTTTTTTGTAACTTACATGGAGAATTACAACGAATTCACGATCCAAAGGGTCTTAGAAATAAAAGCTAACACAAATGAAACATACCCTGTTGTTAATAGGAATCGGTATTGGACTACTATCTTGTGGTACCGCCTCAGTCTCCACCCAAACCGTCGAACGAACGATCCAGTATAATAAATCGGATAATCTGACCGCGGCTTCGGAAGGTACGATTACTTTTACCGGGATAGAAGATAGCCGCTGTCCCGAAGGAGCGCAGTGTATCTGGGCCGGAAATGCCACCGTTGATCTTGAACTAAAATCACCCAAGGCGACTGCATCCGAAACCCAACGGGTAAAGATGTGCTTGGGCGACTGCAACACACTGTATCCCCAGGCGGGTTTCAAAGAAACAGACACTAAGGAAGTTACGCTGGCAGGAATAAGGTACAAGTTCACATTAGAGGAAGTAAATCCCTACCCGTCGGTCAATAAACCGATCTCCGGAAAAGAAGCTTATTCGATAAAGGTAAAAATTGAAGAAGCGTTATAACGCTTCTGAGTTGGATATTTTACGACTAATTCTCTTGGGCCAGCTTACTTTTCTTGTACCCATAAGTGAAATAGATTACTAGCCCGATGGCTAACCAAATCACAAAAATTAACCAGTTTGAAGACCCCAACTCTGTCATAAGATACAGGTTAGTAAGTATCCCCATCACCGGAAGGATCGAGAAATTATATTTATAGCTCATCCCAGACAAAGCGATCCATGCGATCCAAAAAATGATCGTAAGTACTTTGTGTTCGATTACCTCCATAAAAGTCAGCTCACTCCACTCCGTCAGTTTGTCTTCCCCGTACACCAACAATAGTACGATGGTAACAATCAAACCTAATCCTACCAGGTACTTCCCGTTTAAGTAAGGTACCCGAAACTTCGATTGCTTTGATATGCCGGAATAATCAAGGTAAAGTACCCCACCGCACACCAGAATAAACGCAAAGAAAGTACCTACGCTGGTGAGGTCAACGAAGAAGTCCATCTTGAAAAACAACGCCGGAATGCCCACCACAAAACCCGTAACAACCGTCGCAAACGAAGGCGTCTTGTATTTTGGGTGAATCGTTGAGAAGCGCTTCCACAGCAACCCATCACGGCTCATGGTCATCCAGATTCTTGGTTGCCCTAGCTGATATACTAGCAAAGCACTCGTAATAGCAATCACTGAGCTTACCGATATAATACCAGCCATGAAGTTCATATTGATGCGCTGAAATACGAATGCCAGCGGATCGTTCACGTTCAATTCCTTATAGTTGACCATACCCGTTAACACAAGCGTGATAAGTACGTAAAAAACGGTACAAATCAATAAAGTATAGAGCATAGCCTTCGGCATATCACGTTGCGGGTCTTTACATTCTTCCGCCGTGGTAGAAATAGAATCAAAGCCGATAAAGGCAAAAAATACCGCCGCAACGCCGCTCATTACGCCTTTGATACCATTCGGTGCAAAGGGTGTCCAGTTTACAGGCTGCACGTAAAAAGCTCCCACCCCAATAACCAACAGTACTACTCCTATTTTCAGTATTACCATGATATTACTGGCAGTCCGAGACTCACGAATACCTATATACACCAAGGCAGTAACCAGCAGTGTAATGATACCCGCCGGAAGGTCAAAAATAATATGCAAGCCCCCAATCTGCGGGGCAGTCTGGTAGGCTAATGCCGCTTTTTGCTCCGAAATCGTGAGCGCAGCCATGCCTACTTCCTGTAATTTCGCAAAACCTTCAACCGCCGAGCCGGGATCCATGGACAAGTAGGCCGGAAAAACAACACCAAAACCAGCCAGCATACTCACAAAGTACTCCGACCAGGAAATGGCGACTACCATGTTCGATACGGCGTATTCCAAGATCAACGCCCAGCCAATAATCCAGGCGAATAATTCCCCAAAGGCCACGTAAGCGTAGGTATACGCGCTACCCGAAACCGGTACGGTACTCGCAAATTGAGCGTAGGATAAAGCTGTAAACACACAGGCAATGGCGGTAAATACAAAAAGTAGCGATACGGCAGGCCCGCCGTTGAAGCTAGCCAGTCCAATGGTACTAAAAATACCGGCCCCGATGATCGCGGCGATGCCTAATGATACCAGATCCCGTACACCGAGTGTCTTGATCAACCCACCCGATTCGAGGTCATTGCGATGGGCATCACTCATGATTTGAGCAACTGTTTTTTTACGAAAGAGAGACGAGTTTTTTCCCAATGAAATAAGATCAAAATGATCCCGAAATATAGGGATAGTTTATTGTTTTTTGGATTATGATTAAACAAGTTTACTAATAGACTGCCTCTTTTTTAGCGTTTTTTTGATTATACTTGAAAAACCTAATGAACGTTAGCCGCTTCAACTGAATGATTCTCCCTGAATCAATTAATAAAATTAACCTAAACCATTTCCCAGAACCTTCGATCCCATGAGTAGTAAAAAAATCTCATTAGCCGAATCTCTCATCCCCATTGTCTTTCTTATTTCCCTTTTGGCAATCAACGTATTTACTTTTGATGATGCGCTGGGGGGACCAAATCAATTTTCTTTACTACTCGCGGCAGCCGTGGCCACCATTATAGGAGCGACCAAGGGGATTTCGTACAAAACCGTCTTCAAACAAATTGCCAGTAACATTGAAAGTACCGCGGAAGCCATCGTTATTCTACTTTTGGTAGGTTCGTTGGCGGGTACTTGGCTCATTAGCGGGGTGGTTCCAGCCATGATATACTATGGTATACAGATACTACACCCTTCGTTTTTCCTTCCGGCCTGCGTCCTAATTTGCGCCATCGTATCAGTAGCTACCGGAAGCTCTTGGACTACCAGTGCTACCATCGGTATTGCCCTGATGGGGATTGGTAATGCCCTTGGAATCTCGGAAGGCATCGTGGCAGGCGCCATACTTTCGGGTGCCTACTTCGGGGATAAAATGTCGCCCCTTTCTGATACGACCAACCTGGCCCCGGCCATGGCGGGCACGGACCTGTACACGCACATTCGGTACATGGCTTTTACAACGGTGCCATCCATTCTGATTACACTCGTTATTTTCGTGATTATCACGTTTAGTCTTGAAACGGCCAGTATTAAAAGTACGACGGAAATTCTGGCAGTGATCGACTCTAAATTCGTTATAACGCCCTGGTTATTTTTAGTACCACTGATCGTTATTGGGCTTATATTACGCCAGACCCCTCCCGTGACCGCCTTACTAATCGGGGCACTATTGGGCGGCGTGTTTGCACTTATTTTTCAACCTCAACTCCTGCAAACCATCACGGGGGCGGATTCATTGAATGCTACCGTTGCCTACAAAGCCATTATGACGGCGCTTACTTCCAGTGTTTCAATAGAAACTACTGACCCCTCGCTGAACGACCTCTTTTCGTCGGGCGGTATGGCCGGAATGCTTAATACTATATGGTTGATCCTTTGTGCAATGGCTTTTGGAGGAGCCATGGAGGCTAACGGTGCACTAGAGAAAATCACCAATAGTATTTTACATATTACAAAGTCTTCCACCGGGCTGTTTACCAGTACGGTTTCTACCTGTATTCTCTTCAACCTTACTGCTTCAGATCAGTACCTCGCCATCGTGGTACCCGGTAAAATGTTTGCCAAGGCCTATAAAGAAAAAGGCTTAGCCCCCGAAAACCTGAGTCGTACACTCGAAGATTCAGGTACCGTTACTTCCGTATTAGTACCCTGGAATACCTGTGGTGCCTACCAGAGTGGTGTACTTGGCGTAGCTACCCTCGACTACCTCCCCTACGCTTTCTTCAACCTGATCAGCCCACTAATGACCCTAATTTTTGCGTGGTTTGGCATCAAAATCCGCCGGATATCGAAGGAAGCGGTGGAGACCGTTGCGGTGTAAAAATAGTCTGGACCTCTGATTTTCGTTGATTTATATGATAGACTATGATTTTGGTTTGATCGTTTCTCATTTATCTTGGAGTGGCCCTAACCGTTCAAGAAATGGCTTTCCTGAACTGAGTACTTATCTGAAACCAAGCGATGGAACACGATCAATCTAAATCGTCTGAGCCACAAAAAAATATAATCCAACCAAAATACAAACATTCAGAGTTAACTGATAAGATTATAGGCTGTGCCATGACCGTCCATAGAATTTTAGGCAATGGATTTCAGGAAATTATTTACCAAAGAGCCCTTGCTCTAGAACTTTCCGAGAACAATATCACTTTCGAAAGAGAAAAGGTAGTGCCCATATTCTATAAAGGAGCACATATTGGAACGAGAAGGGTAGATTTTTTTAATTGAAGGGGAGATCTCCCTTGAAATGAAAGCAGTCTCAAAAACCGATGATACGCCTTTGGCACAAGCTATTAACTATCTTGAAGCGTATAATATCGAGGTTAGTTTACTCATAAATTTCGGAGGTAAAAGTCTAGAATTCAAACGGCTCATAAACAAGAAGAAACGTCCATAAAACCTTGACTAATAAAGATCTGATCAATCACACGAATCAAAGGTAAAGACAATTTTATCACGTCAACCGCACCCCAAACAAATCCTTGGATCGCATATAAATCCAGGAGACTACCACGATAGTTATAACTCCCCCGATGAGTACCGACGGAACCGTCCCCACCAAACGGGCTGCTACGCCCGACTCAAAGGCACCCAGTTCATTAGAAGAACTAACGAAGATTCCGTTCACGGACGCTACCCGTCCCCGCATTTCGTCGGGTGGATATATCTGTAAAATTGTTTGCCGGATAATCACACTGACGCTATCACACGACCCCGTCATGAATAGCGCCAAGCAGGATAACCAAAAAGATTGGGAAAACGCAAAAATGATGGTGAACACCCCAAAACCGGCCACCGCCACGAGCATATTCCGCCAAGCGGTGTGCGTAGGAGGATAATACGCCATGAAAAACATGGTAAGCAAAGCACCCACCGAGGGAGCCGCCCGGAGTAAGCCAAGGCCCTCCGGCCCCACGTGTAGTATATCCTCGGCAAAAACGGGTAATATAGCTACTACCCCCCCAAAGAGTACCGAGAATAAATCCAGTGAGATAGCGTAGAAAACGATACGGGTTTTAAAAACAAAACGGAGTCCTTCGCGTAAATTCTGCCAGATAGTGCCCGGGTTAGTGGCTACCGGCACCGGCTTTTTACTTATCATGGAAATCAAAACCAAACATACCGCAAAACAACCCACACCCACTAACAGCGTATTGGACAGCCCAATGAATACGTACAGAAAACCCGCAATACCCGGTCCCATTACTGATCCTGCCTGCCAAAACGAACTACTCCATGTAGAAGAATTATGGTAAATAGCCCTCGGCACCAGAAAGGGCTTCAACGAGGACGAAGACGGTGAATAGAATCCTTTGGCTGCTCCGATAAGAAAGAATACCGAATAGATCACCAGCAACCGCTGGTTGAGTGTATAATGATCAAAAAAACCGGGTCGGAATATAAAGTAAAGAATGAGTGAAGCAAGAATAATGACGGAAAGACTGATACGCAGAATCGTGCGTTTATCATAGCGATCAGCAACGTAACCCCCAAAAAGAGATACTAACACAAAAGGGACTACTTCGGCGAGTCCGATCAGCCCCAGGGAAAGAGGATCATGAGTTAGCTTGTATAATTCGTAGCCCACGATCACTTCCTGCATCAGAAACCCGACTGTGAACAAAAAACTGTTGGCGATAAAAAACCGGAACTCGGGATACCGCAAAGCGGCGTAAGGATCGTTATAGGGATTGTTTACCAAGAAATTAGAAGAAAAATAGAAACTATGTGAATTTGGGATGCATAGCTAACCTCAGAATCCATCAACTACGCCGCAAAGATAAAGGCAGCCAATGAGATTATTTTTGAAAACTTTATGATAAACCGTGAGAGAGGGAATTATGTTGGCGGCGGTGAATGTAGCCTATATGTGCAGGTATCGCCGATACCAAAACAAAAGCCTTCTAAACGAGCGATTTAATTGGTATTTAATTCAGCAGTCAAATTTATATTTCTTCATCAACCTCAAAACTCAATCCTATGAATTGTCAAAATAGTGTAGCGCTTGTCACGGGAGGTGCGTCAGGTTTGGGAGAAGCAACGGTACGTATGCTCGCGGGTCAGGGAGCCAAAGTAGTGGTAATCGATCTAAACGAAGAACGTGGTACGGCCCTGGAACAAGAACTAACCGGACAAGTGACCTTTGTGAAAACCAATGTAGCCGAAGATGCCGATGTTCAAAAAGCCATAGATACGGCACTCACCAACTACGGTGGACTACATATTGCCGTCAATTGCGCCGGAATTGCGGAAGCCCGCAAGACCGTAGGAAAAGTCGACGGAGAGTACGGTCCCCATTCGCTGGCCGCTTTTGAGAAAACCATCCGGGTAAACCTCATCGGTACATTCAACGTGATTCGGTTAGCGGCTTTCGCCATGGAAAAAAATACGCCAAACGAAGAAGGAGAGCGTGGCGTGATTATTAACACGGCTTCCGTGGCTGCGTATGATGGACAAATCGGACAGGCCGCATATTCGGCTAGTAAAGGTGGAATCGTGGGTATGACCCTACCGATTGCCCGCGACTTATCCCGCTCCGGTATCCGCGTCATGACGATTGCTCCCGGTTTGTTTGAAACGCCCCTATTGGCGGCACTACCCGAAGAAGCACGTATTTCCTTAGGCCAGCAAGTACCTTTCCCTTCCCGGTTGGGTCGCCCCCATGAGTACGCCGCGCTAGTACGTTCGATTCTGGAAAATACCATGCTCAACGGAGAAGTAATCCGGCTCGACGGCTCGATTCGGATGGGACCAAAATGAGATAAACCTCACTTAGGAGCGGCAAATTCAGGCGCTGATCTTTCGTAATTTTCCTCCCAACTTTCTATCTTTACATCCTACTACCATTTAAGATACCTGCCTCTTGGAAGAGAAAAAAAGAACGACATCAGGGCGAAAAGAAAGCAGCATCTACTCCGTAGAAGATATAGCAGCCATTCTCCACCTACCTCAACCTCAGGTAAAACGTTGGTTAAAGGAGTATAAACTAGGGAAATTGGGCGTGTATGAAGCCGAAAATGACCACAGCCCCGACCTCGTTACAGATTTTTATACCCTGATCGAATTTTATACTTTTTACCAGCTGCGCGCCTTGGGTGTGATGCCGGGTAAAATCAATAAGGCCAGGGGTGTGTTGTCAGATATGCTGCATACACCCCACCCTTTTGCCACCGCCAACATCCTGACCGACGGTCGCAATGTATTCTTTAATGCCGAGGTGGGACAACTCATCAAAGCCGATCAGACCTTGCAGCTATTTATCCAGCAAGTGGTAGAGCCCTTCTGCAAGCGAATCGAATTTGGTGACGACTCACTACCCATTTGGCTCTACCCCATGGGTCGGGAGTCCTCTATTCTGATTGACCCTAACCGGCAATCGGGCCGACCGGTGGTGGGTGAGAGTAATACCCTTTCAAAAACGGTTTTCGACGCTTTCCTGAAAGGTAATTCAGTATCCGCTTTAGCCGAGCGTTTCAATCTGACCAAAAAAGAAGTCGAAGATGTAATCAAATTTCACGAACAATAATAGGTACCTAATCAACCCATAGAGTGTCACAATTAGCAGGAACTGACCGCAAGAACGTACAGCCCGGACTGAAAGTATCCATCGTATTGAAGCAGGATCAACGATCTGGTAATCTCACCGAAGGAGTCGTGAAAGATTTGCTCACCAAAGCTCCTTTCCACCCCCACGGTATCAAAGTCCGGCTCGAAACCGGCGAAGTGGGACGGGTGAAGGTAATTTACTCGTAGGGCTTTACTACTTCTACCTGTTTTATATCATTATCTACTCCTCTCGATACAGTAATCGATCCGCGCGAAACAGTCCGTCGGCTGATTGCAAGAGTTTTGCTTTTAGGCGGGGATTATAGTCAGGGTGCTCCGCCAGAAACTGACGAACTATCCTTACGGCATCCCGTGATTGGTAGGTGTCCAGTGTAGCCCGCAACCAAGATTCCGGGAAAAATATATCGCCAGTTTTCTGAATTTCCTCCAATTCATCAAAACCTGGCCTCAGGTACTTCATCGAAGTAGCCGCCCGCAGAGGGTGGTGCAAATAGCCTAATGCCCCCGTAACCCACGACTCTCGCTCTCGGTTTTTCTCGTTCAGCAGGGAAGCAAAAAAGGTATCTCTTTCCTCCTCCATCGACGATAGTGCGGGCATCATAAACCAAAGTCGTTTTTGACGATCAGGGTTTTTGATTCGGGTTAGCTGCGTAGCTAACACCCCTTTTGCCGGATAATCGCGTACGGCCAGGGCAAGGGCCATATCCGTATAATCATCCTCCGTTAAGGTAACGCCGGTTGGCGCTTTCTGGTCTTTCCATATTCCGAATAGCCGATCCTGGGCCTCTTTGGTGAGAGCGATTGATTGATAGTGCTTAAAAAGAATTTTCTTTCGGTTAGCATTGGTATCCGCTTCCATCGCCTTCAAGATTCTCTTTTCCAACACAGTGGCCAACGCCTCCCGTTCGGTAGCTCGGGTAAACTGCCAGAAGATATCCGACATTTGTCCGGTTAAGAGACGAAGATTCAACTCTTCGGATTCTTTATCCAACAGCATCTGGTAAAGACCCATTAACTCCTTAGGGGCTACCTCCCGGCCACTAAGCATATTTTCGAAAAGCGTAATATACGCCGATGCCCGCATTAAGGGACTAGTGAGTAATGCCAGCTTCGGTAGCATGGCCTTATCTATGGGAAATAAGCCGTAACCTTGTCCCGTGGAGTTAAACAGTACATACGACGGTTTTTCTTTACCAATAGCCTCCTGAACTGCCACCGAAGTGGCGTTCATTTGTATGGTAACTTCCTCCACCCGGTTGGGATAGACCAGCGCAACTTCAAAGAATTGGGGCCACAAACGGCGCGACCCGTCTTCTCCCCGCTGCGTGACCGTTAAACTAGTGATCTTACCTTCACGAGTACCCAATCGGTAATCAAAACGGGGCCGTCCGGTTTCGTTCACCCACACGTGATTCCAGGCAAATAGGTCGGTTGGGGTTCGGGCGTTCAGAATTCCGATCAGGTCAGCCCAAGTAGCGTTGCTGTATTTGTAGGTACTGAGGTACTCTCGCAACCCATCCCTTAGCTCCTTTTTGCCCATCAGGCGTTCTAACTGACGCATCATAATGGGGGCTTTGTGGTAGATAATCGGGCCGTACATGGTACCAGCCATATTCAGGTTTTCTAATCGTTGCCCGATGGGATTAAGACCTTCGGTGCGATCTACCCCGTAGGCGGCCGGGAAGTGCGACACCAGAAATTCCAGGTCGTAGCTGCTGCTGGTATCGGTCACCTGCGCCACTTTATCTGCCATGAAATTGGCAAACACTTCTTTCATCCACACATCGTTGAACCACCTCATTGTCACCAGATTACCAAACCACATGTGGGCGGTTTCGTGCGCCAGTAAGCGGGTGCGTGATAACTTTTGATTACTGGTAGCCCCTTCGTCCAGAAACAAACTAGAAGCCTTGTACTGAATGGCCCCGGCATGCTCCATGCCGCCGTATTGAAAATCAGGTATAGCAACAAAGTCAAATTTTTGGAAAGGGAACTTAATCAAAGTATAATCTTCCAGGAACTTCATCGCGGTCGCGTGGTTATCGAAGATAGGGTCAAGGCTAAGACGAATTTTAGAAGCATCCGTTTCACGATAAAAAAACGACATCTCCCGTCCCGCCATTACCCGGGTGATCCGCTCAAAATTACCCGCCACAAAAGAAAACAAATAGGTAGGTAGTATATCAGACGGCAAGAATTGGAAGGTTTTTCGGTTGTTGATCAGTTTAGTATCACCCAATAAACCATTTGATACTGCCTGCCACTGCGAGGGTACGGTCAGGGTTAATTCAAACTTTGCTTTCAGATCAGGTTGATCAAAACAGGGAAAAACAGTCCTGGCCCGATCGGGCACCAACAGGGTATACAGGTAATCTTCGTTTCGATTAAGGGATAAATCTCCCGCCGTAAAATCAATGCTGATTGTATTCTTCCCTTCCTTTAAGTACTCCGACCCGATCAGGATGTGTTCTTTTTCAAAAACTACCGCAATCTCTTTCCCGTTTAATGCTACTTTCTGAATATGATCAGGGGTTTCTTTGAAATCAATGGGAAGACCTCCGGGAGACCGCTTCCATTCAAAATTAATCGTTTCAGTTGCCGAGATAGCACTGTCTTTTTGTACCGGAATATCAAATTTGAGCTGATACGTCAAGTTATTGATGAGCTCCTTCCGGTAAATAGCGAGCTCCTGGGATACCCCCTCCTCGACGGGCATTGTACTTGGTATGGTGCGATTGCACGAAAAAATCATGAGCAAGGATGAAGCAACAAGTATAGTTTTCAAGGGTTTAAAATAAAAATAACGCGTCGTCGTATAGGTGATACGAGCCTGCGTACGTGAGGCAGATAAGAAACACTACTAAGTTATTGACACATTTCTAGGAAAACAAATAACGTTCCAGAAGTTGACTTTTTTTAACCACCGTGCAACCTTTCTTTTATTCTGATACTCATAGGGGTAGAGAACTTTTAAGTTGTCTTATGTAAGAAAGGAGTACCTCGACAAACTGAGTAATGACACCCATTCTTTGCCTGTATATCTTTTAGGCCATGCTGGCGTTAATACAATGAAACTACTCAGGAAAAAGTCAAGGTATTTTAAACCTTTATCGGGTCTATCTGTCTAACGAACAGAAGTACATTTCTTATTACCGAATTCAATACAGCCATGAAAAAATCAAAAATCCTTTACCTTATCGCCCTTCTAACGATGGGCCTTCTGTACGAAAACAACGCCAACGCACAACTGCGGGGAGGCGTTTCGTTCCAGACTTTCTACAACGAACTATCACCCTACGGCCGGTGGATCAACCACTCCCAGTACGGGTCGATATGGTCGCCGAATGTCGACCGGGACTTCCAGCCTTATGGTACCAACGGACAATGGGTTATGACCGAATTCGGTAATACCTGGGTGTCGGATTATGACTGGGGCTGGGCTCCATTTCACTACGGCCGCTGGTTCTTCGATGATTTTGTAGGCTGGGCCTGGGTACCCGACTACGAATGGGGACCTGCATGGGTTGACTGGCGCACGGGTGGTGGCTACTACGGATGGGCACCACTTTGGCCGGGAATTCGGATCGGTGTGTCGTTTAATATACCCTTCAATTACTGGGTATTTGTACCACAGCGGTATATCAACCGATCGGGAATTTTCGGGTATTGCTTACCCCGCAACCGTATCGGCCGGATCTACAATCAGACAACAATCATAAATAACTACTACCAGAATGACAATCGGGTGTACGCCTACGGTCCCCGTCATAGTGAAGTGGAGCGCGTAACGCGATCGAATGTACCAGTCTATAAATCGGATGAAGTACGAGGTAGTCGCTATACATCCGACCGTCAAAACGCCGATGTTACCTACCGGGCCAACGGCAACAGCGAAAGCGGTCTCTACCGTCAGGATCGTAACGCGAGCAGCACCACGCCACGTAGCTCGCGGCAGATAGAGTCGGGCAGCACTAGTCCTTCGAACCGTACGTACGAAGCCGGTTCGTCCAGCCGTAGTAACTACGAAGGTAGCCGAACCACCGAAAACTCCCGCAGCAGCCGGACGAATGAGGCGCCCTCCGCTCGACCTACTTACGAAACTCCATCGAACCGTAGTCGAGGAAGCGAAGCACCCGCTAAAAATTCGCCCAGTGGACGCACGTATGAAGTACCCGCTGAAAGTCCCCGGAGTAGACGGACGTACGAAGCGCCCTCTCCGTCGAGCCGTTCAGGTAGCACTTACGAAAGTCGTAGCGTACCTTCGGCACCCCGCACCAGCCCAAGTATTGAGCGCCCAACCGCACGGCCGCAAAGTACCCCGGAGTATAACAACCGCTCACGTTCATCGAGTCCGGCAGCAAGCCCGGCTCCGAGCCGGAGCAACACGCAGTCGTCTGAGCGAGGACGTACTTCAACCCCGGCGGTACGAAGCAGTCCTGGCAGCGAAAGCCGACCAGCCAACACGGGTAGTAGCACCCAACGATCCAGCACAGAACGAAGCCGCGGACCGAGATAATTTTCAAAAAATCTGCATCATAAAGCAAGCGCTCCGACCAATGAGGCCGGAGCGCTTGTTGTATGGGATCAGTACCAGATACGTTTTTTCAAACCCCCTTGCTGGCAAGTCAATCTGAGTATGAAATTTTGCGGCAGTATACCAAGTGCCAAGGCTGCTGAGACTATTGCGAATTTCTACGTCAAATTTGCCAAAGGTACCGGTAAGAAAGTCATCAGGCGCATTGGCTCGGCAAACAAGGTCGTAGACGTTTCTATACTATTCTGATCTCTACCAATTATTACATAAAAGTAAAAGCGCGGAGCCTCAGCCCCGCGCTTTTACTTTTATAATTCCTGCAAGATAAGTTCTAACGCAGAATTAGTTTATACTATTAATTTGACTAAATCCATAGCTAATATTCTATATATCAAATACTTAAAAAAAGCTAACAGCTACAAAATAATAGCTATTAGCCTATTAGCTACTTACAACGTATTACCAGAGACGAATCCGGTTTTCGGGTGCGATGTATAGCTTATCCCCGGGCTTTATGCCGAATGCCTCATACCAGGCATCCATATTGACCAACGGACCAATGGTACGCCACTGACCGGGCGAGTGAGAATCTACCAGAATCTGCTGGGCTGCTGCTTCTGGCAGGATGTTAGTCCGCCACACTTGCGCCCACGCTAGGAAGAAACGCTGATCGGGCATAAAACCCTCGATCTTCTCGTTAGATTGACCCTGTTTTGTCATTTTAAAGGCGGTGTAAGCCGCATTTAGTCCGCCCAGATCACCGATATTCTCCCCTAAGGTAAGCTTGCCGTTTACGTGGATCGTATCCAAAACGGTATATCCATTGTACTGATCCACGATTTTGTTCGCGCGCTCCATAAACTTAGTACGATCCTCTTCGGTCCACCAGTTACGGAGGGTACCGTCTTTATCGTACTGACTACCACTGTCGTCAAATCCGTGTGAGATTTCGTGACCAATCACGGCACCGATACCACCGTAATTAACGGCATCGTCGGCGTTGGGGTCAAAGAACGGAAACTGTAAAATACCGGCTGGGAATACAATCTCGTTCAATACTGGGCTGTAATAGGCATTTACGGTTGGGGGCGTCATGCCCCAACGGGTACGATCCACGGGCTTGCCCAAACGGCTGACCATTTCGCGGTATCCCCAAGCGCTGCCATTCTTAACGTTAGCAAAAAAGGTGGTTGGGGTAATCACATACCCATCATAGGTCTCCCACTTCTCGGTATACCCGATTTTTGGGGTAAAAGCATTCAGTTTAGCAAGTGCTTTTACCTTCGTCACGGGGCTCATCCATTCCAGACCACTGATCCGGATCTCATACGCCTTTACGAGGTTCTTGATCAGCTCATCCATACGCTGCTTGGCCACGGGCGTAAAGTACTTGGCAACGTAAAGTTGCCCCAGCAAATCACCGATGGTGCCATCCGTCATCTGCGACATGCGCTGCCAGCGGGGCGTCTGTACCTTCTGACCCGACAGTACCTGCGAAAATGCAAAGCCAGCGTTTACGAAATCTGAGCTCAGGTACGTAGCCGATGATTTCAGGACGTTCCAAGTCAGGTATGCTTTCAGGTCGGCTAGGGAGGTGGTATTGAGCAAACCATCAACTTTAACAAAAAATGCCGGATTGCTCACCAAGACCGTATCCTCGCCACTTACCATCATCATAGGCATCAGCTTTTTCCAATCCAGACCGGGAGTACTTTTTGCAAAGTCAGCCACGGCAAATTTGTTATACGTTTTGTACGGATCACGCATTTCTACGCGGCTCATCTGAGCCTCGGCTAGCTGCGTTTCTAGTGCAAAAATGGCGTCAGCATTGACCGTGGCCTGCGCTTCGGGAGTGCCCGTCAACGTAAATAGCTTTACAATGTACTCTTTGTACGCTGCCTTAATTTTCTCGGTACGGGCATCGCTTTTCAAGTAGTAGTCACGGTCGGGGAGCGTGGTACCTCCTTGTGAAAACTGCGGAATCATGACTTCTACGTTCTTACGATCCTGGCCTACATAAAATCCAAAGAATGGACTTCCGGCGCCCACTGTACGGGCCTTGGCAATCTGCTCAATGACTGCCTGTTTTGTTTTTAAGCCAGCTACTTTCTGCAAATCAGCCTTGATGGGCGTAAAACCCAGCTTCTCAATACGGGCGCTGTCCATGGCGGCGCGGTAAAAATCACCCACGCGCTTTTCGACCGATCCGGCGGGAGCTTTGGTGTTGGCAGCGGCGTCGTCAAGCAAACCTCTTACGGCACTGATGTTGAAGTCGCGCAGGACATTGAAACTACCCCAACGGGTTTCTTTGGCCGGCACGGGATTATTCTTGATCCAGGAACCGCTGGCGTAGGTATTAAAATCGTCGCCGGGCTTTACGGATAGATCCATATTCACCGGATCAATAAACTTGTCGGGGGTTAGTCCTACTTTGGCGGTGGTTTGGGCTATTCCAGCGTACTGGAAGCATCCGATACCACCGAGCAGGAGCGCAATTACTTTCTTAGTACTACTCATTTTGTAAATAAATGTTGATGCATTAACTGTTGTCGTTGCAATATTAGTAGTTTTTGAAACACTTATAAAACGCATAATCAGTGCAATTGTTGAAAATAGTACAACAAAGCCTGTGATCATGCAAGTGTAGCTATACTTTCGCCCGGCTTTACTGAGGAATACGATCTGTAAAGATTCTGGCCGGTTTCTGCATGGTGCTTAGTTAGGCCGACCGGGGGCTACATTATAGTGGTTGCTCGACGAACCCGAGCCACGGCATGCTTGACCGTTTACTAAAAACCCCACACCAATTTGTTGATTTTTGGGTAATTTCCGTAAGTTTATTGTCCAAATACAATCTGTTCACATACAATCTGTTCATAAAAAGTATTAATTCAATCTATGAAATCATTTACCCCCCCCCACAAGTAACCATGTAGGTACTACAACAAAAGCGCTTCTCTTGCTTCTATTCATCGTTCTGCCGTTTAGCTGTAAGCAAAACGATGATCCACTACCCGAAGCACCGATTGATACTTCCATCAGTATTGAAGAAGCAAAAGATTGGTTTGAAACTACCTTTGGAACCACCCAAGCCGCTAACGCCCGGACGGGTAAGGCTTCTACCAAAAAAGCCCTTTGGGACTTTGCCAAAGAAAGTAAATTCAAAAAAGGCCAACCACTCGTGGTAGTTCCGCTCGACTATGACAACGAGTACCCTATCAATTCAGTGTTTGAGGGCAACGATCAACCCGGTATACCCGATGATTGGGAACGTGGGCATAGCTTAATCCGAAAACTGTTGGTTTTTAAGGATAAAAAATCCAAAAATCAGGCCGTCGTCATGTATGTGGTGCCTACCCAAGCCTATAAGAAAGCAAATCCCAAGGAGGTCAAGGGCGAGAACTTTACAGGATTACTCCTCTTCAAAGAGTATGACGAAGAAGTACTACTGGAAGGATGGCGACTAGAAAACGGAGAAATTGTCGAGACCCTTGGCGATAGCGCGGCCCAAACCAAGAAAAATGGACGAATAGCCTCTACTTGTTATGTTGTTACCTATGGCTACTATGACTGCAATGATGGGCCTACCAGAGTTGGGGATCACACGATGCGGGTAGATGCTACCACAGGTTGTACCTTCGTACAAACCGGAATGGATGCCTACTGCACTTCTGGTGGAAGCGGTGGGTATTTTGAGGGTACTTTACCGGCGGGTAGCGGTGGCGGAGCTGGCGGCATCGACGCCGGAGCAGTGGATAATATCTACCTAGGAAATTATACCTATGATGTTTTAGGTAACCATCGTTCTCTCTTTACTAATTCAGAATGGAACTACCTCATTGAAGAACCTCGGATTGTAGATGCCGTAAAAAATTGGATTAACTATGCTGGAAGCCGAGCAAGAGATGAGGCATTTATCAATCAGGTGATCGCAGAATACACACCTTTTAATAGATCGCTCAATCAGTATGAAGTTAATACCTTGTCAAATCATAACAGTTCATTTTTCTATGGTGTAAACCTCATAGCCTTTGCCGGTAATGTTTTAAAAACGTTCGCGACAACAGCGGCCTTATTCCCATGGAGTGGTGATAATAATTACGAATGTTCTGCTTGTCCAGCCAATTCATTCAGACATGCTTTTCTAATGACTCTTCATTGTCAAACTTTTGGCACCACTACCGCTGGGAAACTTGGCGAGGACCATGAAAGAGACCCCACAAGCGGTATAATAGACATTACTAATATCGAAATTATAATGGATAGATTTAACAACGCAAAAGGAATTGATATTTTTAACAATACCTCCACACTTATAACAAACTCATCTTGGTTCATCGCCATCCCGGCATTCACCATGTCGGTCAGTGACTACCTTGAAACCGGGAAATTGAATTATGTAAAGGATAATACCTTAACTCCTACTAACCGATGACATACATCAAAAGCACCCTAGTCTTCCTCACAATATTCGTTTTAAATGCATGTCGAAACAAGCCAGAGCCTATCACCATTACTCAGGCTGGTTTGACATTTCAGGCTCCACTTGGGCTAGACTCCCTA
>JBDNFP010000085.1:0-3094 GCA_041689775.1 Spirosomataceae bacterium | reverse complement strand
TTAGTGTGCATATGTTGCCCAAGCCAATTTGGTTATGGTATTTGCACGATTCATTGGTGCAGTATTGTAGCAGTTTGTATTTGTCAAAGTCAAGATCCATGGCACAAAGTTACGAATCATAAATTATATACCCAGTACCATTATTCCTTTATGTGGAAAATCAGCAGCGGAACGTGCGTATCGATAATCATCTTACGGGTTAGGCTGGGGTTCGTAATGAAGGCCTCAATAAACCCACGGTGGCGAGCCGACATTACCAGCAGGTCGGCCTTGACGCTATCGCAGTAGTTTTCAATTCCCTCAATCACCGAATCAGACTTTTTAATGACAAAGTCGTTGTCTGTTACCCCAAATTCGTTCTTGATCTGAGTGACAAACTGATGATCAGATTGAATATCGGGTTGGGTAGGGGAATCTATCTTAACGAATGAAAGCCGTGATCCTAATTCTTTAAATAGTGGAAATGCCTCACGAAGTACATCGTTTTCGTCGTATTCTAACTGAGTAGCGTAAACTACTTCTTTGAATGCCTTGATATTGGCCTGAGGGGGTACAATCATCACCGGACACTTGGCGTCGAGGCCAATACGGGTAGCCGCGCTACCAATTAGTTTATCCAGAAAACCTCCGGTACCGGTCCGACCTAGTACTACCATATCGGGGTTGTGCTGCTCAATAGCCTCAAATACGGCGGGGTGGATTCCGCCAGATGACCATAGGCTGGTGGCTTTGTATCCTTCAACCTGCAATTCTTTAACCATATCATTTAATCGCCCCCGGAAGGTTGCTTCCAATTCCGGAGAAACAGGCAACATGCCTGCACCCGAAGGAACCGTCATGTCATGAACGTTGAGCTGGTAGACGTGCATAATGAGTAATTCGGTGGATTCCTTTTTGGCTAATATTTTAGCGGCTGCTAGGGCACGTCCGGCATTATCAGAAAAATCGATGGGGATAAGTATCTTTTTCATAGTTGTTCTTGGCGTTAGTATTTAATACTAAAATTAAAAAAAAGTGGTTAACAGGGAAGACTGTACTCATGAATGAAATCATTCATACTACTGACCTTAATCAGGTTCTGTAAGGCAGAAATATCTACTAATCGAGCAATATCGTAGAAATTGATTTTTCAAACTAGTTGACTCCTACGTATTAAACAGCTAATGCAATATATAAAGTATCACGAACATTTTCAAATGTTTATCTGGAAAGCGAATTACTTGCTTGTAGTGCTGAATAATAGCTCTTTGCTACTATATCGCAAAAAAAGACGGGGTATAGCCCGCCTTTTCAATGGTGTAGAGTGGAAACAATTATTTACTCTTTAGTAAACTCACCAATCCCTTTGATCTCAATTTTATCGCTTACCGTGGCCGTAGGATAGTTAGCTCCTACTCCACAGTCTATACGTTTTAATTTTCCGGTTACTTTACTAGCAGCCATTGGTTTTTTAGTACGTGGGTGCTCTCTTGTTCCCATGACAATCATTTCTAAGGTTATTGGTTTTGTGATGCCGTGGATCGTCAGGTCGGTTAGGTTAAACTTTTTATTGTCCGCGAGCTTAATGAATTTGCTTTTAAATGACATCGTAGGATGGGTAGCTCCATCAAAAAACTCCGCACTCTCAGGTGGCCGTTGCGACGCTCGTTATCTGCATTGATGCTGGTAATATAAGCCGTTAATTCAACAACAGCATCTGAAAAGTCTTCCTTGGAGGAAGTAATTACTACGTCGAAGTTTTTAAAATTTCCATCGACTTCCGAAATCAGTAAGTGGGTCACCGTGAAACCTAATTTAGAATGTGATTTATCCATTTTCCAAACTTGGGCAAAGGTACCGAGCGCTCTGAATGTCAAAAGGATGAGTAAAGATGCTTTTTTGATCATGGGAGTCAATTATTGAATGGTTAGTAGATTTACTATCTCCCATAAAGTTCGTTAGTAGACCGGATAGGGTTTAGAGGAATAGGTAGGACTTTTCGACGGCACTGGGATAACCCTCGATGAAGTATGCTAATCTAACGACTGGTTTCTCTCACAGTAATCAACACCTCAAGCTATTCATTACCTGAAATGGATAGCTCATCATTCATCCCGTGTTTAGGAATTTGAATATCCTGCGATGAGGAAGAGCCGATTGAATGCAGATGGATCACCATCGCCGGTAATTTGGTGTGTAGCCTATTAAAGTAAAGTGTGTGTGGGTGGAGGATCTGAGAAGGTCCGAAGCCCGCATTTTAGTTATTGTTTAAATACCAGTTTTTTCGCTATTCGTTACTGATTTTTATATTGCCTTCTTGAATCGTTAGATGTCCGTTTTGCTGGATTTCTACGCTTTGAACCTGGACTGATTGGTCGATAGTAATTACGTGTCCTGGGTTAATAATAACCTGATCACAGGTTAAAGGCACGTGATCGCAGCTCCATGTTGTAAGATTATTCCAATTGCCACTTATGGCTGAATTACAAATGGCACTTGGGCCGATGTTGACATTTGTGGCTAATGAAGTGGTGGTGCAGGAGGGTAAGAGTTGTGGGTTAAACGATAAAATCATCCCATTTTCACAGGCGATATATCCCTTATCCCGACCAATAAATGTAATATCATTGAGGCTCGTATAGGTATCTGTTTGAATAGTGACCCAAAGATTCCCTCCGTCGGATGTTTTTAGTAATGTACCATTACTGCCTGTTACGTATCCTTCCTGATCAGACAGAAAATATATCCCTTTTAAAGTAAGCAGTTGAACCAGATTGTTGCTCCACCCATGATGCCCCACCATCGGTTGTTTTTAGAAGTAAACCGTTTTCGCCCACAACCCATCCAATAGCTTCTGTCGTGAAATAGCAACGACTTAGATTGGTTTTTGCCTTAACAAGTTGAATCGTCCAGGTGACGCCACCGTTTAAGGTTTTTATTAACTTCCCATTGCTGGTTGTAATGAATCCGATACTGAAGCTGTTCAAAGTTTGTGTGGATTTATGAAAAAAGGCCGTAGAGCGTTAAGTTTAAAAAAACGACTTGACAACCAAAACATCTACGACCATGCTCAAATTAACGAAAAAAAATCATCAACCAACACCTCGTTCCGCAC
>JBDNFP010000084.1:0-6136 GCA_041689775.1 Spirosomataceae bacterium | reverse complement strand
GGGTCAGGTCGGCAAAATGGTCAGCCAGATTCGTGCAGGTGTAGTTGACTTGGCTCGAAAGAAGGTACTGGCAGTAAAGTTCGCGCGTTGTTTTCATCCCATAAGTTAATAAAATTTCAGTTTTGCGAAAGTCCTATTATAAAATGTTATACGTTGTAAACGCACGGGGCCGGCATAAAGTTTTAAGTCACTGGGAGTAAACGGGTGGGCGCAATAACAACACTACCTAAATGCCTGAGCCTTCTGCCTACTAGTGCTTACCAATAGGGTAGGGGACTTTACAAGCCAGGAAATGAAGGGTGTAGAGCTATTTATGTTGTTGTATGATTGTTATCAAAACCGGGATACAATTGGTTCCCGGACAATGGATTCCTGCGTCGATAGTCAGGTTATTGCGGCCGACATCATTTGCGGGTAGTGCTACGTTGATGAAAATTAGCTCTGTTTTTCCAAGTAGTAAGGCATCGCTGTCGTTGTCAGACGGACTAACTTTTGGTTGTGTGAATTCCATGGAACTCATCTGCATAAACTGCACCTGATAACTGCCCATTTCCAGACTGTCAAAGAGGTACTTACCGTCCTGATTCGTAATGGTACCTCGTAGGATCCGGCCGTTTCCATCCATGAGTCTGACCGTCATACCTGCCACGGGAGGCTCGTCGAGGAGTAGTCCCTGTTTACCGTTCTGGTCAGTATCTATCCAAACAAAATTTCCAATGCTACCATACGTAGGGGTACACGTGGCCCGAATCGTATCTAGTATAAAACAAGCACCGTTTGAGGCTGTGATGGATGCCATTTCACCCTGAGGAATGCTCGTAATGCTGTTTCCGTTAATGACACCCCGGTTGGGTAGTAGAGTAGTGACGTTTAAAGTATCAAAAGTGATCGAGTAGGTACGTCCATCCGCGGCACAAATTGTGTCAAGAATGGTAAGTACGGGCTTATTGACTTTTCTCACCGTGGCGGGTACCCTTACGCTACTCTGGCATAATGAGACCGTGTCGCGGGCTTCGGCGTAGTAAATACCAGGCTGGGTAGGAGTAAACGTTGGACCTACTGAAAGAAGACTTCCTACCTGAGCCGCATCGTACCAAAATATAGTACCCGTAACGATAGGGTCAGTGATCGTGGCAAACAGTGGAGGTAGAGGATCTCCAACGCAATAGGGCACATCCTGTATTAATACCTTCGGAGCATCGATGGGTGGGCAAGGACATGTGGGCGAAGGTACCGAAACTGCATCAGTACAGCCAAACGGCGAAGTCGCCAGGAGCGTGATACTTTGCCGGATAGGTACACCCGTAATCATTCCGGGTTGAAATACTACCCCAGGGTAATTATCAAAATTTGTGGTTAGAGTAGCACCGGCCGGAATCGAATACCGGATCGAATAAGTTCTGGCATCAAAGGAGCAGTCAGCCGTCAGAATCTTTACGGCAGGCCGGGGGTGGATAACTACCCGAATACTCGTGGTGTCAAAACACCCGGTGGCCGTTTGCCAACGTATCCAATACTGACGGTCAACGGGGTTTGAAAGTTTCGTATTGACCAATGGATTCTGGTTTAAGAAAGCATCAGCTGCCGAAGTGTAGAACTTTGGATAACCAAAGGCCGGGTTGGTGCCGGTAGAATCTGTTATGAGTACTTTGCTTAGATCAACTGTGCCGGGCTGACAAATCGTATCAGTATTAATGGCGCTAATACGAGGTTTGGGAGCAATGGTAAACACGACCGCTGTACGTACGACGCTATAACATGTGTCAGCACCGTTGATTAGAATGGCCTGGGCATAATAAGTGCCACTTGTATCAGGTTGGAACTGCGTGGTGGCAGTAGCGAACCGGATACCATCGACCGGGGCGTTGTACCAATTGACCGACTGCCCGGAGGGTACGCTCACTGCCAAAGTTGATGTGGTCTGTCCGGTACAGCTAATTGCATCCCCATTACTGGTGGGTGGAGCAATGTAGGGGCAGTTACAGTTTGGGGTAGCGATTTCAAGTACATTGGAGCATCCATCTAGGGTAGCGGTAAGGGTGGTATTTGAGCTACTTGCTATGCCAGTAACGATCCCATTAAATACGGCACCCATACTAGAGGTAACGGGGGTATTTGCCGGAGAGGTATGGTAGTATAGCGAGTAAAAAAGGCGATCAGATGAACACACCACGCTATCAAGGGAAATAACAGGTTGTGGCTTGATTCTTAATTCAACAATTGTACTGTCGCGGCAAACCTGATTAAGTACCTGTACCGTAGCCACTACCTTGAACCGATAGAAACCTACCTCGGTGGGGAGTTGAGTGAATACCGAGTTAGTCGCGCCTATTACCGGGCTCGATCCGGGGTTATTACTACCGGCGTTGTTGTACCATTGATACGTTGGTTCTCCTCCGTTTATATCCCTCGTCACTACCGGGGCAAAAGCAGAGTTATAGCATATTTCCTGAGAAGGGATCGGGGCAAGTTTTGGGCACTCAACGAAGCCGGCATCAATAGAGTGATTGACATACCCCATGATCCCGGTTCTGAAAGCAAAATAGGGTAAGCCAGCCGGAATACTACCAGTAGCTATCGTAAGACTGTCGCTATCAATGTTCGAATCGTTTAGGTTGGGTGTTCCTCCCTGCCCTGATTGAGTAGTAGTGACAAGGTACTCTATACCATTGAGAGCAAGTCTGTCACTAGTAAACTGTCCGTTGCCGTATACAATTAGGTAGTTGGTGTTGGCCGCAACACCCTTGCTGGCATTAAAGTAGTATAGTCCATCGGCATTGGTAGTAGTTTGAGCGATCAGACTACCGTCTGATTCAAGGTAAAGATTAACCTGGACACCTTCGAGGGGAGGTTCGTCGGCGTCCTGCACACCATCCTTATCAATATCGACCCATACCCGATTACCAACCTCGATGTAATTGACGTTATCGCAGATAAACTCAATATCTCCGAGTCCCGCTGATTTGAAGAAAGATCCTAGTTGAATACCACTCGGCGAAGGTGGGTTGGTATCGATAGACTGGTACAATACATACCCTTTATTGAGGGCGCCTGTCTTATTGTCAAGTGCACGTACTCCACCTGACCACCAAATATCCCGCGTTTTTGCATAGGTACTATCATCGCCTGAGTCCATTGGATTTACGCCTGAGTTAATCGGGTCCATGGCCGCGATGGTCACTTCTCCTGAGCCCGGCCGGATAGCCATGCCACCTATAATAACTTCGGAGTGAGTTGGAGCAGTATGACCGGTATAATAGAAGTCATCGTTATAGAACTCACCAAAACCGGGCCCTTGATTATTGTTGGGAGCACTACCTATATTGGGGCCGGCCTTAGCGTTGTTTTCGAGCACAAAAGCACCTCCAAGGGCATTAACCCGGAGGATATCACCGCCCACAAAGTTTTGTCCGGTACTTGCGCCATCGGGTGATGATTCGATGTCTCCGCCCATTTGTAGTGCAGTACGATCTCCGAAGCTAAGTACCATGGAGCCATCAATGTCGAACTCAATATCGGCCACAAAAGGAGAAGGATGGGCGTTCCCTTGTTTTGTGACGTTAAAGTCATCACTCCACGTAAACCAGCCGTTGGTAGCCGGATCAATTGGATCTTCAAAGGGACTACCTTTGGGATACGTAAGAGGAAACTTAAATATGGTCTTAAAAGCCTCGGGACCGCTACCCAAGGCAGGATCAAACTGGTAGATGATGGCATTCATATCGCTTCTGTTGCCCGAAATACTGCCGTCACAAACTAGGCCGATATACACCTTCCCTTCCCGTATTTTAGTTCCCCATGGTCTCATGGCTCCGCCACTACAACCAGGATTTGGGATGGTATAAGACTTTACATCAGCTGCCGTAGGCTTCGTAACCCCGTCAGTGTTGTAGTTGCTAATATCAATGGAGTATAGTTTGCTGTCTTTAAGGTTTATAAACCATAGTAGTTTTCCGTCTTCGGAAATTTCGAGATCGCCCATACCTGCCTTTCCAACCATGGAAAATGCCGCCGAATCGCGGTTTGCCAGCATATCATTGCTGGTCAGATCAGTGGTTAGCTGGCGCCCGAAAATAGTCCCGACGTCAATGCCGATGGTGGCTACATCCAGGAAAGGCTGAGTGGCCGTAGTATCGGTTTTGGCCATGTCTACTATGTAGATTCCCCCTAGCCCTAATGGACCTAAACCGGCGTGCCGACGAAGTACCGCCGATGTAAATAGTTGTTTGGTATATTTATTATAGGCAGCGCCCCATAGCGTACCTACCTGCGATGCATAAGCCAGGTGGAGAGGAGTAGCATTGCCGGGTCTTTCCTGAACACCCCGGTTTGAACTTGGAAAGGCGACCAATGCATCATTTGGGCCGGGGTTAGATGCGCCGGTACTTGTGGAGGAAAGAGGGTCACCCCGGACCCAACAAGGAATAACCATCAGAGGGTCTTTCTGGCAAAAATCATTCAGGTTGTTGACCCCAATATTTACCTGGCAGTTTGGGGCGGCTACGAACTGAATGGTAGTACGGTTATTCGTACCAACAGGGGTGGACGTACCGCCGGCCAGATAGTGTGGAATATTGGTAAACTCTACCCGAAGCGGGTATTTATTCGTAGGGATATTCAGGTCATATAGTCCGTATTGATCCGTAAACGCAGAGTATATCGATCCGTCAGGAGCGTAGGCTTTTACGATAATACCGGGAACGCCATTCGTCTCCCGGGCCTCTCTGACACCATCACCATTGTAATCATTAAATACAGACCCGCCCAACGTAGTACACTGTACGGGCTCGCAAGGAGCTGGTGCCTTATAAATTCTGATGGTTTCACCACACTCAGGATGGCTAACAAAAAATGCTTTTACCGTAACGTTGGCACCGTTGGCGGGAATCTCGAAGGCTAATACAGCGGGTTGTGATGGAGTTACCATTCCCGAGCTATTTCCGTCGGCAGTTTTAATGTACTTGGTTTGCCCTCCTGCTTCTATGGCGATACTATCCGCGCCCCCCGTCCAGTTTACCTGTACGCTCACGGTAGCCTTAGAACCGTTATTTGGGTAGCAGCTGGATACTTGTACAGTATCGATCAGCACCTGACCACAAGGCCCGATAGATACCGCTTTAATTTCATCGCAGCCATTACTTTTAGTCCGGATAGCGTAGATACCGGGTTTGAGGTTTGATAGTACGTACGGAAAGTTACGGGCTTCTAATTGGGTGTCAAAGTTATTTCTTACCGATACAACCCGTACCTCAGTGCCGTCTGCCAGGCCTGAGATCGTGATACTTCCGTCGTTACCAAGTGGGTTGGAGGCATCCACTGTCGTAATGTTGGAGCCACAAGGGCCCGAAACTATCGCATTGGATGCGGAAGGGAGAGGACTCTCAAAAACGGAGGTCGTGGGGGTTGATTTCTCCTTGGAAAATAGAGTATTATTTGATATTTCTGAGGAATCCAGCGTAGCAGATACCATACCTGTTGCTACAAAAAAAAGCAAAGCACTCTTGATAAGGGATACTGCTTTCCATGTAAATGGTGTCTTCATAGGGCGGGTTATATAAAGAAAAATAACTAAAAGTCACTATTCTAGTTTCACTCCTATCAACAAAGATGCCATTCTGTAATTTAAGTTAAAAAAAGTAATTGTACAGGACCTGTTTTGTTTACTATTTAAGTACTTATATTATTGAAAGCAAAGAAGTTATATATAAATTTTAGGCCAATAATTATTTATAAAAAAGATGTTTTTTGTAAAAGTACGTAAGCGAATGTTGGATAATATCGGGTATAAATCACTGCTTAAATTGACGTTGGAACAATGTGCCTAAGTGGTACGTTTGTCGGAATAAATCAAACGAAAACTCCTCTTGCTTAAATGGCAGAATGAAGCATTTCTTTGATTTTCTCTTCTAGCTGTAATGGTGTAAAAGGCTTCGTCAGGAAGTCATTCATGCCGGCCTTCAATGCTCTCTCTCTTTGATCAACCATAGCCGAGGCTGTTAAGGAATGATTAAAAAATAAGGTGGTCAATTTCCGGGCTTGATCAGGTAATTCCATTTGGGTATTTTCTCATCAAAAGTGATGTAGCGACCCATGTCGTTTTTGAAGTTGTGGTCAAGCGGCCTCTTGGTGGCGTAAG
>JBDNFP010000083.1:0-26515 GCA_041689775.1 Spirosomataceae bacterium | reverse complement strand
CGTGTAGAAAATTATACACATGAAATATTGATCATTGCATCGAAAGGGTCTTTAACCCCTGCTGGTACGTATTTTTTGGTATTAAGAGCAATAACGCCAAAAATCGTACAACGTCAATTTAATTTTTAACAATATGAATAACAATAGCAAAATTTTAATTGGTGCAATAGTAGCAGCCGCAACAGGAGCAGTGATTGGTATGCTTTTTGCCCCAGAGCAGGGAAATAAAACACGTAATAAAATAAAGAAGTCTGCAAATACTTGGGCAACTGAAGTGTTGGAAGCACTTGAAAAAGGTAAAGGGAAAGTTCAGTCGGCTACTGACCGTTTTGTGAAAAACGGAGTTGCATTGAAGGATGAAGCAATCGAAATGACAGAGGAGAGAATGGAAAGTGTGAAGGAAAGCATCAACAAAAAGTAATCAATTAGATTGTTATTTTGGCGAGGTAATATCCCCAGGGGTGTTACCTCTTCTTATAAGTTTTCCACGACCATTTCTATTAACTTCACCTGAATATGATCCTAAAAGACGCAAAGCAAAAGGTAGAACAGACTTACCAGCATTTCATTGCCTATGCAGAAGCACGCTGGAATGTGATTGCCTTGGAAATCTCAGATAATACGGCTAATATCGTTACTTCGGCACTGGTAGCACTATGTCTGGGTCTTCTGGGGATTTTCTTCCTGCTATTTCTCAGTATTTCTCTCGGACTGATGCTCGGTGATTTGCTCCACAGTTGGGCATCCGGCTTTTTTTTGGTGGCAGCTTTTTACGCAATTCTGGGAATTGTGGCATACATCTATCGCCAAAAGTTATTATTTACACCCTTCATGAATCACTTTTTGAAAATTCTATACCGAAATCAGGATGATAAAAAACTATGAAGAATTAAAGGCTCAGCGCGAAGAAGCAATTAAGAAACTTGAAATGGCCAAGCTACGGCTTACTGAGGATACCAACGATTGGAAGGAAGAAGTGAAGCCATTGGGAGTAGTTACGAGTGTGGCAGAAAACCTATTCACTAACAAGGTAGTCGGGAAAGGTGCAAAAGGTCTGCTTGGTAATGGAATTCAGTTAGGATTTAACGCCGTTATGGCCAAGACAGCCTTACGTCGTTTGCCTACTCCACTAAATATTATTGTACCCCAAGTGCTGCAAAACGTCACCTTGAATTATATACAAGAGCACGGCCGGGATTGGCTGATCGCTGGCTTACGGTGGTTTAAAAAAGTGACTGATGATCGGACTGAGTCTGATGAGCCTAATACGGAGTTATTGGTGCCGGCGGTCGAAGATCCAACATTGCCAAAGCCGCATTAGTTTTAGAGAGGGGTCATGGCGGTATTGAGCCAGAAATCGCTTATCTTATGAATTACTTCTTTAAGGTGTTCGTAACTCGAAGGTTTCACCACGTAGCTGTTAGCCCCCAGTTGGTAAGACGAATTAATATCATCGGGCGCTTTGGAAGTACTGAAAACAATGATAGGGATGTGGCTCAGCTTTTTATCACTTTTTAATGTTCTCAATACATCTTTTCCGTCCCGTTTAGGCATATTAAGATCCAGTAGTATGAAACGAGTAGACTTCGTGTTTTTACTATTGGCCAGGTAATCAACGAGTTGTTCGCCATCTTCAAAAAAAAGTATAGTGTATTGTATTTTGTTATCTTCAAAAGCAGCCTGTACCAAAAACCGATCGTCGGCATCGTCGTCGGCCATTAATATTGTTTGACTCATCATAGAGATTCTTAGGAGTAAATAGTTTGCTTGGGTAAATATACGTAAAATTTGGCTCCTTGACCTTCTTCCCCTTTGGCTATAATGTAACCATTGTGGTTTGCCACAACCTTGCGGCAAACAGCTAAACCAATGCCTGACCCCTGAAATTTTTCCTGACCATGCAAGCGTCGAAAGATAACAAATATTCTTTCAGCATACTCCTTTTCAAACCCAATCCCGTTATCTGCAAAGGTGATACAGTAAAAAAGGTTGTATTCTTGGGATAATTTTATGTCGGGTACATCCGGGATATCATTTCCTAATACTTCCCGGCAAGTAATATCGATGACCGGTACACTAGCTTCTTTTGAGTATTTTATAGAGTTAGAAATCAGATTCTGAAAGAGTTGAGCCATTTGGCTACCATAGCCCGTAATGGTTGGTAACTTTTCATGTTTGATCACGGCAGAAGTTTTATGAATGGACTCTGATAGGTTGCCTTGTACCTCCATCAAGATTACATTTAAGTCTATTTGCTCGGCTATTTTGGTAGTGTCAATCAACCGGGAGAAAGAGAGTAAATCATCAATTAATAATTGCATCCGATTAGCCGACTTATCCACTTTATCAAGCATCATTCTTGATTCTGGCGCTAGCTCGGTACACCGGGTCAGGAGCAGGTCCGTAAACGACCTGATTTTTCGTAAAGGTTCCTGCAGGTCATGAGAGGCCACGTAGGCAAACTGTTCAAGTTCACTATTGGACCTGTTTAGGTTATCAACTTTATATTCCAACTCTATTTTGTAGAGCTTATTTCGTTTGAGTTCTCGTTCTAATAGTATAAAAGCCGAAATCAGGAAAGCTAAGGCTACGCACATGATAACCCAATTGAAACGAAAGATCTGTTGCTTATAGTTATTGCGACTTTGAAGTCGGTTGGTCATTAGTTTGTTTTCTATTCTTATCATATCACTCAGAAGACTATTCACATCACTAGTGAGAGACGTTCCATTGGCTAGCAGTTGATTTCTTTGCTCTGGTGTAAATTGCTTTGGGTTTTCTTTGGCAAATTTTTGAACCCGGGCCGAAAACTTAGCGAGGGCCTTAGCCAGTACATTGTATTTAAGAATCTGAGCCTCATTGTCTTTCACTAGTAATTGAAGCTCTTTTTTCTTAGCGGGTACCCCCTGGAGCTTTTTCTCCATCAATCTTCTATTTGTTTCGTCCGCTATGATTAGATACCCACGTCCGTAGTACGTTACTTCATACATAGACTTCTCCATGTCGTGAATCTTATCAAGGACCTGCTGAGAATGATCCACTCTTTCGGAATAGAAAACCAGTTCCTGGTTAATGGAATGGTAGCTAAATGAAAGAACAACAATCAGAAATACGGAGATAAGAAACAGGAAACGGATAGCCCATGACAGTTGTCCTTCATTCAGCGTTCTACTAAGCAAAGACAGGGAAGAGGGTTTATTCATTGAATCGAGGAAAGGAATTTGATACACGCAGAATATATTTCTACATTTCGGGGAAATTTTAACCCGATAATAGTTTTACCTTATGGAATATAAGTAGGTCCACTTGGGAATAATCCGTTTAATTTACACGGCAGAACAATTTGAGCGGTTGGAACTGACGGTTTTAGAAACTTTTTATCCGTAAAAAACGGACCGATGGTTTAATTGTGATAAAACTGGAATCATTTTTTTTAAAGGTATACAAAATTCTTATTTGAAGTTATGCAAAGACAAGCGCAAGTTCAACGTCAGACGTTGAAGTACTCCCCTTTACAGATTCAAATGCTAAATCTATTGCACCTCACAACTATGGAGTTGGAGCATAGAATTAAGGATGAAATGGAGGAGAATCCGGTCTTAGAAGAAGGTGCAGACAAAGAAAATACTGAGGCTGATTTGCGGGATGATATCTTGGATAAAGGTGAAACGGTGGGTGTAGGTAATGACGAAATGCCTTCCGTGCGGGACTATTATGATTGGGATGAGTTTAAAGATAACGATATTCCGGATTATAAAACCTATTCAAATAACTACACACCTGACGATGAGCTCTACACTCGCCCGATGGTGGAAACAATCTCATTCCGTGATGAATTAAAGGAACAAATCCATTTTCTCCGCCTCACCGAAAGACAACAACTCATTGCCGACTTTATCTTAGACTCTTTGGATGAGGACGGTTTTCTTCGTCGCGATGCGGATATCATTGCTGACGACATTTCCTTTGCCAATAGCTTGTTTATTGATCCACAGGAAGTTGAGTTAATGATAAAAATGATTCAGCAACTTGATCCTCCCGGTATAGCGGCCCATGATCTCCGCGAGAGTTTGTTGATTCAGCTTAACCGCATGAACAATCGTCCGGCTGCGTGGGAGATGGCGCTGCGGATAGTAACCGATATGTTTGATGAGCTGGGAGGACGAAATTATGACAAGATCATGCGAGTGCTTGAACTGAAAGAAGAGGAACTCAAGGAGATTTTGCAGGTAATCGTTTCTCTAAATCCCAAACCTTCTTCCAGCCTTCGTAATGATAGCACTATCAATGAGAGTATCAAACCAGATTTTCTGATGCGGTACGTCGACGATGACGAAATAGAAGTACAGCTTGCCTGGGGTAACAGCCCGGCGTTACGTATGAGTAAGGTATTCACAAAAATGGCTGAGGAGAAAAATGATCGGGCTACGCGTCAGTTCCTTAAAAATAAAATGAATTCTGCCAAGTGGTTTATTGACGCCATCAAACAACGTGAAACGACGATGCTGAATACCATGAAGGCGATTGTCAAGTTGCAATATGAGTATTTTCAGGCCGGTAATATCAAAAAGCTGCGGCCGATGATTCTGAAAGATGTAGCAGAAATAATCGATATGGATATTTCCACTATTTCGCGGGTTACCACAAATAAGTACGTTCAGACTCCGTTCGGTATTGTTTTATTGAAGGACCTCTTTACCGAGGGTGTCGCCAAAGAGGATGGTACGGAAGTTTCTAACCGTGCCATACAGGAAGCGATCCGTGAAATTGTAGAAGTCGAGGATAAAAGGCATCCGCTAAATGATCAACAAATTACGGATCTCCTGGCAAAACGTGATTATATAGTGGCTCGTCGTACCGTTGCTAAGTATCGTGAACAACTCCACATACCTACCTCACGGTTGAGAGTAGAAATAAATTAAAAAAAGTATCCGCCTTTAGAACTGACCAAACCACGAAACAATCGATAATATCCAATGAAAAAAATATTAGTAGTTGATGACGAAGGAGATATTTGCATGTTACTAAAGCGGTTTCTGTCAAAAAATGGATTTGAAGTTGAAACAGCACAAACCGGTAAACGAGGGCTGCAATTAGTGGATGAGTTTCAGCCCGACCTGGTCATGACTGACTTCCGTTTGGGGGATTTGACGGGGTCTGAGCTACTGGTTAGTATTAAAAAGAAACTCCCTCAGGTACCAGTTCTTGTCATTACCGGCTACTCAGATATCAAAACTGCGATTAGCGTGATGAAGCAGGGCGCTTACGACTACATCACCAAGCCGCTATTTCCTGATGAGATATTAGTGACAGTAAAAAAGGCACTGAGTGACTCCAAAGAAAGTCATCAAAACGAATCAATACCAACCTCTAATTCGGCTAAAAATGGGAGCTCTGGTACAAAAGGTGGTAAGTTTTCCTCAGGATATATTATTGGGCAAAGTAAAGTCTCCGATGAGCTATACCGGCAAATTGACTTGGTCGCACCTACTAATTTTAGTGTTATTATTTACGGAGAAAGTGGGTCAGGAAAAGAGGCAATTGCTCACGAAACTCACAATCGCTCTACCCGGCGTAATAAGCCTTTTGTGGCCATGGATTGCGGGGCTATTTCCAAAGAGCTAGCGGGTAGTGAGCTATTTGGTCACGAAAAAGGATCCTTTACCGGAGCTTTACAAACTAAGATTGGTCACTTCGAAATGGCCAACGGTGGAACGCTTTTTTTGGATGAGGTTTCTAATCTCTCCTATGAAATTCAGATGGCTTTACTGCGGGTGGTACAAGAGCGCAAACTACGCCGCATTGGGGGCAATAAAGAAATTGAACTTGATGTCAGGATCATTGTAGCCAGTAACGAACGGCTCCTGGAAGCCGCTAAAAAGGGAAAGTTCAGAGAAGATCTTTTCTATCGCTTCAATGAATTCAGCATGGAAGTACCTGCTTTGCGAGACCGTAAGGATGACATCATGCTATTTGCAGAATCATTTCTGGATGCTACCAACAAAGAGCTTGGAAAAAAAATCAAGGGATTTGCCGACGAGGTAATCCAGGATTTTATGAGTTATGACTGGCCTGGTAATTTACGTGAATTGAAGAACGTAATCAAACGGGCCACCTTGCTTTCAAACGGCGATCGTATTGAAGAAAAAGCATTACCCTTCGAAATTGCTAATTTTCAAAGGCTGCGAGAAATGGATGAAGAATTCGCCACCGTTCCGGTATCAGCATCCCAGCCCGAGCTAGACCCTAGCCCAAGCCTCAAAACGGTAGCCAATGAAGCCGAATATGATATGATTATGCAAGTACTCCGTCAGGTAAACTATAATAAAAGTAAAGCGGCCCGAATACTTAATATTGATCGAAAAACGCTGTATAATAAAATGAAGCAATTTGATATGTAGTGAGGACTAACAATGAACAATGACTGATTTGAAAAAGATATTTCATTCCTTCGGAATTAATGATCTTCTCAACGCTTCTACAAGTGGATTACTGCTTTTTAAAGCGAATCGTACCGCAGAGAATGGTTCATTCAACTATGTTTGCTCCGTTGATAATGAAGCATCTCGTGCTTTTGTCGGTAAACCCAATTTGGAAGGATTGAACTGGCAAGAAATTACGGGTGAAGGTGAAGAGGAACTTTTAACCAATAATAGCGTTCGGGAGATTTTTTTTAAGGTAAGTAGCCAATGGTGCGAACTTAGTACTACCGCCGTTGATGAGAATCACTTTATGTGTACACTTACCAATATTACTTCCAGAAAACTAATTGAAGAAAGGGAGAAACGAACCCTGAACATCCTTTCTGATGCTGAACAGACTATGCGATTTGGGAGCTGGATCTGGGAGTTTGAAACCAATACTAATGAGTGGTCTCACGGAATATTTGATCTCCTCGGCTACACAATGGAAGAGGCAGCCATTATGACCCCGTCTTATGAATTCTATCTGCAACATGTCCACCCCGAAGATGTAGAATTGTTAAAAAAAACGGTAGAGGAGTCCAATAAGTCGATGAGCTCATTTAATGTGGAGTATAGAATCCTGACTAAAAGTGGCGAAGAAAAATACCTTGTAAGTAGAGGACAGTACTTGAAAGGAGATTCCACCCGTTTGGCAGCCTCCATTGGCAGCGCATTTGACCTAACGTCAATTAAGCGCATTCAAAATGAACTTGAAAAAAAGGTGGTTGAACTCAATCGATCTAATTTTGACCTGGAACAATTTGCCTATGTAGCCTCTCATGATTTACAAGAACCACTTCGTAAAATTGTTTCGTTTGGCGAGCGTTTAGAAACCCGTAGTCAGGGATTGCTTAATGAAGAAATGCGACTTTATCTGGACAGGATCCTCAATGCTACCCGTCGGATGCAGGATATGATTCATAATTTGTTAGAATTCTCTCTTGTCACCGGTTCAAAAGACGGTTTCGTAGAGACTGACCTTAATACAATTATGCATAGTACGCTCAGTGATATGGAGGTCGCTATTCAAACCAAGGATGCGGTTTTAAAAGTGGATAACCTTCCTACCATTGATGCTATCCCGACCCAGTTTTCGCAGTTATTCATGAATCTTATTTCCAATGCTTTGAAATTTACCCGTAATGAGGTAAGGCCTAAAATCACTGTGAAGTCAACTATCCTTTGTACGTCAGACCTCATACATTATGGGCTACCCTCAAATCGCCAATACATTCGATTAAGCTTTTCAGACAACGGTATAGGCTTTGAGAATAATGATTCCAGCCGGATTTTTACGCTCTTCCAAAGGTTACGCGGTCGTTCCGAGTTCGAAGGGGCGGGCATAGGTCTGGCCGTCTGTAAAAAAGTAGTCGAAAATCATTCGGGTATAATCATGTCGAACGGAAAGCCCGGTGAAGGCGCTACTTTTACCATGGTTCTACCCATGCGACAGTCTTGAAAGTTCCTTTACTGACTCTCTGATCCAACATCCCAGTGAATAAAAAACTGCGTGTACTCCTTGTCGATGACGATGAGGACGACTTTCTTCTTACGAGTGCTTATTTCAAAGACCTGACAAATTGGGATTTTCAACTACAATGGTGTCCCACCTATGAGAAGGCAGTCCATGATCTTGCAAATTGTAAACACGATCTTTACATTTTTGACTATTTGCTCGGGGCCAATACGGGTATTGATCTGATTGAGGAGGCAATCCGAAACAATTGCCAGGAACCGATAATTCTCTTAACCGGAAAGGGTGATGAGAAAATAGCGCTTGAAGCACTTCGTTTGGGCGCTGCCGATTACCTGATAAAAAGTGAATTAGGGCCTACAATTCTCGAACGAAGTCTTCGGTACGCCCTTGAACGTACGCAGGTAATAAAAGCACTTCGACAGAGTGAGCGGCGGTACAGAAGGATCTTTGAGGAATCAAAAGATATGCTATTTATCAGTGATTTATCGGGAAAAATTGTTGACATCAATGCGGCCTCGGTAGTACTTACAGGTTATTCACAGGAAGAGCTTCTTACAAAATCGGTACTCGATTTGATGGATGGAAGTGATGTGCTCGAAACGTGGAGCATCATTGAAGATGAGCTTGAAATTCAGGGGAAAGAAGTTGTATTCTTTACAAAGGAAGGCGAAAAGAGGTTTGGGGTGCTTTCTGCAACTATTGAGCGTGACAATACCACTACCTATGCGCAAGGCAGGCTACACGATATTACTTCACAAAAAAAAACTGAACGAGAACGACTCTTTTCCGAAAAACTGGCTGTTACCAGTCGGTTGGTTCAAATGCTTGCGCACGAGGTGCGCAACCCTCTTACCAACGTCAATTTGTCTGCCGAACAGTTAGAGTCCGAGCTAGAAGACGAAGGTCTGATATTCTACACAGACATAATTAAGAGAAACTGTGGTCGGATTAACGACCTGATTACCCAACTACTACAATCATCCCGCAAAAGTGAATTTTCCTTGGGGAGCGGTTCGCTCAATCAAATACTCGACGAAATTTTACTCTCGGCTACCGATCGCCTCAGACTAAAAAGAATACAGGTTAAAAAATCCTTTACAAAGGAGGATACCGAAATAATGCTTAATGAAGAAATGTTCAAAATAGCCATCCTCAATCTTGTTACCAATGCAATCGAAGCCATGGAGGAAGGAGAAGGAGTTTTGAAAGTTACGACAAGACGCTTTGAGCAGGATGTGCAGATATTAGTGGCTGATAATGGAACCGGCATCAGTAAAAAAAATATGGCCCAAATATTCGAACCTTATTTTACCGGCAAGAAGTCTGGTATGGGAATCGGATTAGCGAGCACCTTGAATATTGTGCAGTCCCATAAAGGACGAATCGACGTCCAATCTGAGATAGGTGTCGGGACGGTCTTTACGCTGAGTTTTCCTATGGTAGAAGATACAGAAGTCAGGTGATAATATTCACCAACTTTTTAACTGTATGGTAAAGTTGGGGAAGTGGCTCCACTAGTTTTTGCCTGAATCGGTCTAAAAATTAGGTGACGTATCAGGTATACCTTTTGTTTGATAAGTAGTAAAACTAAACTATCTATCAGCTATGGGAATGCTAATTTTCTTTATTGTTAGTTTAATTGGGGGTGTCATGGCGGGTTTTTATGCCGAAAGAATTTTCGAATCTGATAGTAGTTACTACGGTTATGGTAGCAAGCAGTCAAATGTATCTATCATGAGTCGACTGAGGAAAATTTCCCGTCAAATATAGTTAGTAGTTTGTTAACGAATAGCTTGTCGAAAAAAGGTAGGGGTACAACCCTTTAATCTTCGAAAGCTTTGGTTAAAGTGTGAAAGACTATTAAATCCTACCTGAAAGCAAATTTCACTTACGGCCAAGTCGGTGGTAATAAGCAAACTGCAAGCCTGACTCAACCGTATTTCATTTAAGAAAGTTAGGTAGGTTTTGCGGGTCCGCAGTTTAAAAAACCGACAAAACGCCGATGGTGTCAGTGAAACCAAAGCCGCTACTTCTTCAATGGTGATGGTACGGTGGTATTCCTGAAATGAGAAGCCCATGACTCTGTCCATTCTATTACTCACTATTTCTTTCGAGAATTGGTCGCCATCCTGCAATGACATTTTTTGCAATTCTTTACTTTCGCACAGCAGCTTTAACAGCCCAAAACCCTTAATAAGTTTATCCATACCGGCTGTTTTTTCCATTTCTACCATAAGTACCGTGGCATATTTCTGAGTGGTACCTTCTACTACATACCCCGGTCCTGATTGGGCGAGCCAATGCCTGGCACCTCCCATCTCGTCTGTTTTCCAGAAGCTTTTTCCGGCGTAACTTTCGTCAAAAAATATAGATACACTCGCTACTTCCAGTTCTCTTTCAAAGTAATGGCTATCGCACCGAAACACATGAGGAAGCTGCTTGCCAATCACGAATACATCTCCGGGCGCAAAACGCCCAACGTAGTCACCAGCCACTAAGGTACCTTCCCCAGATTTAATGAGGGTAAACTGAACCTCCTTATGCTGATGTAGCTTGTCGTAAAAGTAGGGTAGCCTTTCAGCCTGAACGCGGAAAACCTCTTTTCTGGTCTGTGGTATTTGAAAAGAAATTGGTTTCATTTGTCGTAATTTATACTAGCTAACCGCACTTATGTCGACAAAAGTGGTCAAAATGCCATTAGTAATGGTGTTGTTTCCCTTATTTCTTCCTTCCGTTTCATTTTATCTTTGTGTTTAACTTCAAACCAACTTTACCATGAACGTCACCTGGCAAGGGGTATACCCCGCACTTACAACAAAGTTTACATCGGATGATACGCTCGATTTAACGACCTTCAATTTTAACCTGCAAGCCCAACTGGAAGCGGGGGTAGACGGTATTATCCTGGGAGGGTCGCTGGGGGAAGCTAGTACGCTATCCATGGATGAAAAAGAATTATTGGTAAAGTTTGCCGTTGAGAAAGTGGAGGGGAAAGTGCCGGTAATTCTGAACATAGCCGAAGGAGCAACCCAGGAAGCGGTGCGGATTGCCGAATCAGCGGCTTCGTTGGGGGCAAGCGGGCTAATGCTACTACCCCCCATGCGCTACAAAGCTGATGATAGAGAGACCTTAGCATTTTTTAAGGCTATTGCAACATCCACTGTCTTACCCATTATGATTTATAATAATCCGGTGGATTATAAAATAGAAGTTACGACGGATATGTTTGAGGAATTGTTGGAACTAGAAAATATTCAGGCCGTGAAAGAATCTACCCGTGATATTTCGAACGTTACCCGTCTACGTAATCGCTTTGGTGACCGGATTAAGATACTATGCGGGGTTGACACCTTAGCCATGGAAGAACTCGTGATGGGAGCAGACGGATGGGTAGCTGGTTTGGTGTGTGCCTTTCCAAGGGAGACTGTTGCCATATACCGGCTGGTAAAGGCCGGACGCCTTGACGAGGCAAAAGTCATTTATCGTTGGTTCATGCCTTTACTCGTACTGGATCTTCACCCCAAACTGGTTCAGTATATCAAATTTGCCGAGGCGAAATGTGGCATCGGTACCGAGTTCGTTCGTCTACCTCGTTTACCTTTGATAGGTCCGGAGCGTGAAAGGGTTGAGGCTATCATTGAAAATGGTCTGCAAACTCGGCCTACTTTACCCGACTATTTATCCTTGTAAGTACCATGGTAGACCAGCATTTCTTTTGCATCGACGCCCACACCTGCGGTAATCCGGTGCGGGTTGTTACCGGGGGAGCTATACCTCAATTGGTAGGTGCCACCATGAGTGAAAAGCGCATCCATTTCTTGCGGGAATACGATTGGATCCGGAAAGGGCTCATGTTTGAGCCACGGGGACACGACATGATGTCGGGCAGTATACTGTACGCTCCCATCGACCCAGCCAACGATGCCGCGGTACTCTTCATCGAGACCTCGGGTTGCCTGCCCATGTGCGGGCACGGAACAATCGGGACCGTCACAGTAGCGATTGAGCAGGGCCTGGTAACTCCCAAAATACCCGGTATTCTTAAACTTGAAGTACCGGCTGGATTGATTACCGCCGAATACCAGATGGTGGGCAAGAAAGTCAAGTCAGTAAAAATAACCAATATCAAATCATACCTGGCCGCCGAGGGTATTTCGGTTGAGTGCCCCAACCTTGGTACTCTGACGGTAGATGTGGCCTACGGGGGCAATTTTTACGCCATCGTGGATCCTCAGCCTAACTTTCCGGGTCTCCATCACTATAAAGCTGAGCAACTTATTGCTTGGGCGAGAGTTTTACGGGAGCGGATCAATGAATTTCATTCTTTTATTCATCCGGAAAATCCGTCCATCCATGGCCTGAGTCATATACTGTGGACTGGTGATACCATTGATCCTGCTTCTACAGCTCGTAATGCGGTATTTTATGGTGATAAAGCGATTGATCGTTCGCCCTGCGGAACGGGTACCTCGGCTCGTATGGCTCAGTGGTTTGGTAAAGGGAAGCTGAGGAAGGGGGAGGAATTCGTTCACGAAAGTATCATCGGTTCCAAATTTATCGGTCGGATTGAGCAGGAAACGGAGCTAGCTGGTCTGCCAGCCATAATTCCAAGTATTGAAGGTTGGGCGATCATTCATGGATATAATCACATTATATTTGATCATGATGATCCTTATGTCCATGGTTTTCAGGTAATTTAGACTCGACTACTCCTAAACTCTTTCCTAATCCGATGAAGTACTACGTCCTACCTTTGGTATTCTTTTTTTCTTCCGTTGCTTTTGCGCAGCAAGGACAGCAATTTTTTGCACCGGTTAGTTTTTCCAAGGTTAACATCACGGATAAATTCTGGAAGCCAAAAATGGATAAAGTAGCGACAGCTACTTTGCAGGCCTGTATCTACCAAACAGAAGAAAAAACGGGTCGGATCCGAAATTTTGAAAAAGTAGCGAGTGGAAAGGGCGGGAAGCACGAAGGGATTTTCTACGATGATTCGGATGTATTCAAAGCGCTGGAAGCCATTGCGTACTCACTCAAAACGAATCCTAACCCTGAGCTGGAAGCTAAGGCGGATTCCTGGGTTGATAAAATAGCGGCGGCCCAACTACCTGATGGTTACCTGAATACTTACTATACCTTAACCGGCCTCGACAAGCAATGGACGGATATGAGTATGCACGAGGACTACAACGGAGGGCATTTGATCGAAGCGGCTGTTGCCTACCACGATGCGGTAGGTAAGCGAAAACTATTAGACGTAGCCACCCGGTGGGCCGATCATTTCGATTCTTTGTTTGGCCCCGAGAAAAAGCACTGGGTGACTGGTCATCAGGAGTTAGAGCTTGCCCTTGTTAAGTTATATAAAGCCACCAACGATAAAAAGTATCTTTCCCTAGCCCATTGGCTACTGGAAGAGCGGGGGCATAATTATGCCAAAGGCTACACTTGGGACGATTGGAAAGATCCGGGTTATGCCCAGGATTTAGTACCGGTCAAGGAGCAAAAAGAAATTACCGGGCACGCCGTGCGGGCTATGTACCTGTATACCGGTGCCGCCGATGTGGCGGCTTTAACCGGTGATTTTGCCTACATGAATGCGATGAAAACCGTTTGGGAAGACGTGGTCTTTCGGAATATGTACATTACCGGAGGTATTGGTGCTTCGGGCCGGAACGAAGGGTTTGGGGTTGATTTTGACTTGCCCAATGAGCAGGCTTACTGCGAAACCTGTGCTTCGGTAGGGATGGTATTCTGGAATCAACGCATGAATGCCCTGACGGGCGAAAGTAAATATATCGACGTGCTCGAAAGGAGCCTGTACAACGGTGCATTAGATGGTCTTTCGTTGAGTGGTGATCGTTTCTTTTACGGTAACCCGCTGGCGTCAACGGGCACTCACTCCCGTCGGGAATGGTTTGGTACTGCCTGTTGCCCTTCCAATATCGCTCGCTTGGTGGCTTCCTTAGGGGATTATATTTATGCCAAATCAGAGATAGGTATCTGGGTGAATTTATTTATTGAGAGTGACACAAAACTTTCTTTAAAAGAAGGGGAAGTCGCCATTCGGCAGGAAACACGTTATCCCTGGGATGGCTCGGTAGAGCTCACTGTAGAGCCGATTAAAAAAATGAAATTCACCGTCCATTTACGGATTCCGGGTTGGGCTTCCCAAACTCCGGTACCGGGGGATTTGTACGCGTATAATTCTACGGCACCGGATAAGGTACAGCTGACCGTGAACGGGAAACCCTTTGATTATACCATAGAATCAGGCTACGCGGTGGTGGATCGTGAGTGGGAAAAAGGGGATAAGGTCGTCATGGTACTTCCGATGGAAGTCAGAACGGTACGATCAAAGTCTGATTTGACCTATAATACCGACCGGATTGCTATTCAACGGGGCCCATTGGTGTACTGTGTCGAGGGGGCTGACAACGATGGGAAAGCTTGGGATTTTATTGTACCGGAAAACACTTCTTTCAGTACCGAGTCTACTAACATACTTTCCGAGCCAATTGTAGCCATTAAGGGAGAGGCAGTGTTTTTAGATGTTTCGCCGGACGGGTACTCGGTTTCGACCACCCGAAAACCTTTAACCGCCATACCGTATTATACATGGTGTAATCGGGGTAGTAATCCTATGCAGGTGTGGCTACCTACCAAAATAAATGATCTAAAAGTAAATCGCTAAATGAAGAGTATTGGCATACTGGGCGGGGGAATCAGTGGGTTATTTTCTGCCTACTACCTGCTCCGCGAAGGGTATCAGGTAACGATTATTGAGAAGGGGAGTTTTCAGGATGGGTGCTCCTTTGGCAACGCCGGCATGATTGTACCCAGCCATATTATACCTCTGGCCCAACCGGGTATGATTGCGAAGGGAATGCGCTGGATGTTGAATTCGGAGAGTCCCTTCTACGTAAAACCCCGATTAAGCTGGGAATTAGGTAAGTGGGGTTACCTGTTTTGGAAGTATTCCACCGACGCGCATGTAAAACGTTCAATTCCTATCCTACGGGACATAAGTCTGCTTAGTAAACGTCTTTTTCAGGAATTATCTGAGGAGGATGAGCTAGCCTTTGGCTGGAAAGAGAAGGGACTACTAATGCTTTTTAAAGATGCCGCTACCCGGCACGAAATGGAGGAGGAGGCTAGTATTGCTACTAAGGCGGGTATTGAAGCGCATGTACTATCCGGAACCGAAGTACAGGCGCTAGAACCAGATGTGAAAGTAGGAGTAGAGGGGGGAGTATACTACCCCGGCGACGCCCACATTTATCCTAATGAACTAATCCAAAACCTGGTAAAACTATTGCTTTCCAAGGGGGTAAGTATTCTTGAAAATGAATCGGCTGAAGATTTTGACGTTCGGGACGGTCTGGTGGCTTCGGTTAGCACGCAAGCGGGTACTCACCAATTTGACGAAGTAGTAATTGCCACCGGGTCATGGTCGCCCCTGCTTACCCAAAAGCTTGGTATAAGCCTACCTTTGCAAGGAGGGAAGGGGTACAGCTTTATGGAATCAGACGTAAAATCGTCCATCAGGATACCTGCAATCATGATGGAGGCGCGGGCAACGGCTACTCCGATGGGAGACGGTATTCGTTTTGCGGGGACTCTCGAAGTTGCGGGTACTGACATGACCATCAACATGAACCGGGTGAAGGGAATACACCAGGCGATCAAGAACTACTACCCTGAACTGGACGTAGCTTTTCCGAAAAAAGAAGAAGTATGGCGAGGACTACGGCCGTGCTCACCCGATGGTTTGCCCTACATTGGCAGGGTGAAGGGATTTGAAAATTTAACCTTGGCAACCGGCCATGGTATGATGGGAGTGAGCCTTGGGCCTGCCACCGGAAAACTCATAGCCGAAATAGTTTCTGCACATACGACTAGTATGCTTGTGACTCCTTTTGAGCCGAGGCGGTTTGGGTGACCCTGAGTTGAAGAAAATAAAACGCCCACTTTTTCTGATTGGAAGAGTGGGCGTTTTGGTAGTTAAAGGACTCCTTGGGGTTGGTTCTATTAATGTAAAGTTTTATCCATATTAGCGGCCATCCTCATGAAGAAAGGTGGTGGAGTTTTTTAGTACTTTTAGAATCAGATACAATAGGATACTGGCAATACACAAAATCATCCAGTGGGTATTACGGAAGCTGATGTCTTTATAAACAATGTACTCACCGAGTACATCAAAAATAAAGAATAAGATAAATATAGCGGCAAAACCATTTTTTTCTTGTCTTAGTACTTTTTTTAGACTGAATCTCAGGTTGGGGCTTTTCCATCGACTCACGTAAGGGATGATCGCGGGGGTTTTGCTGGCCCATGTCCGGAATTTCTCGCCAAATTTTCCTTCAATAAACTGCTCCTCGGCATACATTATGCGCTCGTAGTACATCCAGTACATCAAGGTAAAGGCAATGATAAACCAGGTGTCCTGGGTAAGCATGGCAATGCCAAGCCACATAAAAAAATTACCCACGTAGAGGGGATGGCGAACAGTAGAGTAAATACCCGTGGTGTTCAGCGTATCTGCTACCTGCTCTTCGGTATTACGACCCGAGGTGTTTTTGGGAGTAAAGCCAACGGTAACTACCCTGATGAATTGACCGAATAAAGCGACGGCTAAACAAAAATATTGGTAAGCGTCGGAGGTAAGTGGGGCGGCCGATAATTGCGAGTTATACCAAACAACGTATCCGTGCACGCTCAGGGCAACCGCTAAAATGATAAGTGGCAGGACTCCACGGTATTTAAATAGCCAATTTCCCTGCTTATCAAATTCCTTAATTAATTCCATTAGTATACTTTTTAGTGTCAGAGTAACGGCAAACTTAAAAAAAAATATTGTAAGTAGAGGCAATAAAAAGCGGGTAGGCCTTACTAAGGCTACCCGCTAACCACTAAAATTTTATATAAGTTCTACCTATGCCTCCACTAATTCCAAAGGAGTTTCCTCATTTTTTTGCGGCTTTATTGCATTGCTTGACATAAATGAATAAACCGCTGGAATTACGAATAGTGTAAGTACGGTGGAAAATAACATTCCTCCCACTACCGCAATACCCATAGAAACCCGGCTTTCGGAACCTGCTCCTAAGGCCAATGCAATCGGGAGAATACCCAGAATAGTACATAGACTGGTCATCAAAATAGGGCGGAAACGGGATACTGCCGCCTCGATGGCCGCTTGATACTTCGGTACTCCTTCTTCTTTGCGTTGGTTTGCAAATTCCACGATCAAAATCCCGTTTTTAGTCACCAGACCTACCAATACGATGATACCGATCTGACTGAAAATATTCATGGTTTGTCCGAAATCCCAGAGTGATATTAATGCTCCACAGACTGCGAGAGGTACCGTAAGAAGAATGATAATAGGATCAACGAAGCTTTCAAACTGTGCTGCTAGAATCAGGAAGATCAATACTAATGAAAGCAAGAAGGCAAACAAAAGGCTATTGGAGCTTTCCTTAAACTCACGTGAATTTCCGTCCAGCGATTTAGAGAAGGTATCGTCTAATACCTCATTACCAATTTTTTCCATTTCGTTAATACCTTCCCCTAACGTGACGCCTTTGGCCATATTGGCAGATACCGTTGCCGAAATATACCGATTGAAGCGGAGCAGCTGAGGTGGAGAGCTTTGCTCGGTGAGTTTCACTAGGTTGTCAAGCTGCACCAATTCACCATTTTTATTTTTTACGTATAAAGATCTTAGGTCCAGCAGGTCATTCCGGTCGGAACGATCAATCTGACCAATCACTTGGTATTGTTTACCATCCTGAATAAAATAGCCAAACCGACGACCACTTAGCCCTAGTTGGAGTGTCTGGCCCACATCCTGAATCGATACCCCGAGGCTCTGTGCCTTTTCACGGTCAATCTCTACCCGAATTTCGGGTTTCGTAAATTTCAGGTTAGCATCCACGCCTTCGAGTTTAGGGTTAGCCTGCGCCATTTCGAGTACTTTGGGAAGGTATTCTTTCAGCTTTTCAAAATTAGGCGCCTGAATGACGTATTGGATAGGTTGGCCCCGTGAGCGACCGGCGTTGATGGTCTGATCCTGGGAGAAAATTGAACGAGCGCCCGAAAACTTTTTAAGTTTTGGAGTAAGGTCATCTACGATTTCCTGTTGTGACCTTTTCCTGTTGCTAGGTTCAGTTAGTACGATCCGGGTAAAACCTGAGTTGGTAGAGGCAGAACCAAAACCTGGGGAAGTAATGGTCACAACCCCGTCTCGCTCAGTAGAATCGAGTTCGTTGTAGATAAATTGCCCAACTTCATCCATGTACTTTTGCATGTACTCAAAAGTAGCGCCTTCCTGAGCGGTACTGCTCACCCGGAAATTACTTCGATCTTCGAGCGGTGCTAATTCGGAAGGGATCCGGTTTTCGGTCATTAAGTAGTAGCTAATTCCAACGAAAGCCACCATCAGTACCCACGTTACCCAGCGGAAACGCATGAATGTTTGTAGGGAAGCTTCGTACCCATCGGTCAGCCATTTAAAAAATGGCTCAGTTTTCCGGTAGAGCCAAGGTTGACGTTGCCGGGTCTTCAAAATACGTGAGCTGAGCATCGGGGTGAGGGTCAGCGATACAAAAGCAGAAATAATAACCGAGCCCGCTACCACGATTCCAAATTCGCGGAACAAACGCCCCGTTACTCCTTCCAGAAAAATTACGGGCAAGAATACCGCGGCTAGCGTGACCGTAGTAGAAATAACCGCAAAGTAGATTTCCCTTGCTCCGGCGTAAGCGGCTTGCACCGGCGACATTCCTTCTTCTACCTTGGCGTAAATGTTTTCCAGCACCACAATTGCGTCGTCTACCACCAAACCGATTGCTAGTACGATACCCAAAAGGGTTAGTACGTTGATGGAAAATCCGAAAAGGTACATGATGAAAAATGTACCAATCAATGAGATCGGAATAGCCGTTAAAGGAATAAGAGTTGAGCGCCAGTCGCGTAAGAATATAAAGATGATAAGGGCCACCAGAATAAAGGCAATAATAATAGTTTCCTCCACCTCAGCGATAGAAGCTTTTACGAATTTTGTGTAGTCTGTTCCTAGTTCTACCTTAACATCAGGAGGTAAGTCAACCTTGATCTTTTCGAGGCGATCTTCGAGAGCCGATACGATGGCAATATGGTTTGCTCCCGGCTGCGGAATGACCGCAACGGCTACCATCGGTACTGCGTCGCGTTTGAGTAGCGTACGCTCGTTTTCCGGGGCAAGTTCGGCAAAGCCAACATCTTTGAAGCGAACGATCCGGTTTGACTCTTCCTTGATAATCATATTATCAAAGTCTTCGACGGTCCGTAAACGCCCCAGAGTTCTTACGGTGAGCTCCATGTTCTGGCCTTCAATACTGCCGGAAGGCAGCTCTACATTCTGGCGGGCTAACGCAGAAGAAATATCGACAGCAGTCAGGCGATACGCCGCCATTTTTGCCGGATCAATTCGTAAGCGCATGGAGTATTTTTTCTCGCCCCAGATTTGCACACTACTTACTCCGGCGATGGTCTGAAATTTCTCCTTAAATTGTCTGGTAACGATATCATTCAGATTAAGAAGAGAGCGTGAATTACTTTGAACATTTATAAACCAAATGGGCGAAGAATCGGCGTCTGCCTTGGCTACAATAGGCGGGTCAACGTCCGGTGGCAGGTTTCTTGAGGCACCCGAAACCCGGTCACGAACGTCGTTGGCGGCGGCTTCCATATCAACCCCGAGATTAAACTCTACGGTTATGCTACTTCTTCCGTCACGACTGGATGAGGAAAGGGTTCGGATACCAGCAATACCATTGATAGATTCTTCCAATGGCTCGGTGATCTGAGATTCAATAATTTCGGCATTGGCTCCTGTATAGGAAGTACTAACAGTAACCACCGGAGGGTCGACACTAGGGAACTCCCTAACCCCCAGGTAGAGGAAGCCAATTACTCCAAATAATATGATGACTAATGACATCACAATAGCGAGTACCGGCCTCTTAATGCTTATGTCTGATAAACTTGCCATGTGTTGATTTTAATAATTGTATCGTAGTTCTATTAACTGAAAGACTTAATTGTTTACAAGACGTTTCAAACGGGTTAATCCCTTATTTCTCTGATATCTACAATAGCATCAGGTTTAATCTGTAAAATTCCGGAAATGATGAGGGTATCATGTGCGGCCAAGCCTTTCAAAATTTCCATATCGGAGGCACCACGATTCCCCACGTCAACGAGGCGGGTTACCGCTTTGCCATTCTTAACTAAGTACACTTTATGACCATTCATTTCCGGAATTACGGCTTCATTTGGTACGGTAATGGCGGTTTTCTTTGAACCAATAATCAATTCTATACGGGCAAATGCTCCGGGGATCAAGTCGCTGTTTGCATTAGGGCTAGTTGCCCTCATTTGTAAGGTTCTGGTTTGGGGATCAATCTTAGGATCAATGGCGTACACTCGTCCGGTATGTTTAACGTCAGAGCTTTCGGTTACGTATTCAATAATACTGCCGGTTTTAATTTTATCGGAATATTTAGCCGGTATCGAAAACTCCACTTTGGCAGGGTTTGTATTGGTTAGACTACTGATTCGGGTAGCCGGAGTCAGGTAACTACCTTCACTTACGTAGCGAAGGCCTAGCCGCCCGCCGAATGGCGCTTTCAGGGTAGTCTTAGCTAGCTGAGCTTCGATGTTTTCAATATCTGCTTCGATAGTTTTTACCGAGGTAAGGCTGACATCATATTCACGCTGACTAATGGCCTCTTTTTCGAGTAGCCTTCTTTGCCGGAACTCGTTTTCCTCGGCTAACTTTTTACTATATTCTAATTTTTTTTGTTGTGCCTGCAGATCATCATCATTGATTGTAAGTAAAGTCATTCCTTTCTGCACATATTGCCCCTCCTTGAAATAGATATGGGTTATTTTGCCGGAAACTTCACTTCTTATATCCACTTCTTCGTTTGCCAGAACTGTCCCGGTCGTTTTTACAATGTCATCGAGAGAGGATGGCGAGATGACCATTACAGAAACAATGGTTTTCCCTCCTCCGGGCTTTTGTGGGGCGACTGCGCCGGCAATTTTCGTTTCTTTACTAGTGTCGAAATATTCTTTTAATCGGGGGTAAAAAAACAGGCCCGTAATCACAAGCAAGATAAGGGCGGTAAGCAGGCGTTTGGTAATTGTATTCATGTAGATGTTAAAGAAACGTATAATAAGAAGGTAGGGGCGTCCCGCAAAAGGAACAACCGCATTAGACTAGAAGTTTTATTTGGCACAAAAATAATCATTGATTCAAAAAAAAAGTTACCCGAATTTTTCGGGTAACTTTTTCAAGTATTATTTACTTGGTAATGGGTGACTTATTTGTCCCACCATACTTTACCATCTAGGTCATCCTTACCACCCATTGATTGTAGGGCAGTTTCATAATTTACACCGTTTAAGTCACGCTCCGTGGTAGGATACCCCTGACGACGTGGAATCAAACCGCTTGGTGAAATAGTGGAAGCAGGAGGAGACAAGGTTGGAAAACCTGTACGACGCCAATCAGCCCACGCCTCATAACCATTTAGGAACTGAGCTACCCACTTCTGAGTAATAATTTGCTCCAAACCTTTTGCCGGGGCATATACCACGCCGGGCTGTGCAATATAGGCTGCATGACCAGCGGCAGAGTAAACACCATACTGACCGAAGGAAGCTTCGATACCTTTGTTGTAGTACGTTGCTGCGTCACCCGTAATCCAGCCACGAAGTGCACCTTCGGCCAGCGAGAACTGCATCTGAGCGTACGTCATGACGTAGCCAGGTGAAGTTTGCGAACGCATTGCTATGCCCAGGAACGAAACTTGTCCGTTAGGAATAGCACCCGCTGCACCTTGCTCTAATCCGTAAGGCATACCAACGTATGACTGAGAAAGTACTGCCTTGTCAGCGAATACAGGTAAACGTGGATCGCTGTATCCAGCAAGAAAATCTACCATCTTCTTGCTTACGCAGAAGTCAAGGCGAGTTTGGAAACGATCTTCCCAAGGGCTATCGTTGTTTTCATCGGCCAGGAATTGATACTTTACGTTCTGGGCGTTGCTTGAAATTATGCCATCTGCAAAAGCACTGGCGAACTCAGTTTTACCTTTTTCAGGATTAGCCTTTGACAGACGAAGTGCCATTACGAGGCGCATCGAGTTAGCGAAACGCTTCCATGAATCCATGTTACCATCCAATAGCTGATCACCTTTGATGGTACCCGCAGTAATTTGAGCAGATGCCTCTTTGAGTTCAGTGAATAGGCTAGTGTAGATAGCTTCTTGCTTGTCGTATGCAGGCTTAAAGTTCTCTCTTCCTTCCAATGCCTGAGTGTAAGGAATATCTCCCCACCGGTCAGTAATGTGCCAGAACATATAGGCCTTTAAAATGCGCGCAGCAGCAATTTGGTTGTTGTTAGCACCATTCTGTGCCGCAACTCCTTTGGTAGCCTCATCCGTATTGAGGCTTATAATTTGCTGAATATTAATCAACGAACTTGAATAAAACCCGTTAAAACTAAATTCCTGAGTACCATACCGAGAGCTTTCCGTGTAAAATTTCTCGGATATTTGCTGTGAATAGAGCGTAGGATCTATATCCGAAACAGGCCCGATGATTCCCCTTACTGCCGTTGTAAATAAATTAGACGTAACCGGAATAGATGGGTTATTAGGATCTACGTTCATGTCCCCAAAATCGCTTGGGTTACAGGATACGATTGCGGTGGCCATCAGGGCCGCAAACAATGATATTTTAAAATTCTTTTTCATATACAATTTTTTTCTTTCGTGAAATATATTTTTAGAAGCCAAGCTTTACGTTCACACCGAATGTAGTAGTACCAGGTAGCTGCCCACCTTCTGACCATACACTTTCAATTTCGGATGGGTCAAGACCCTGAACAGGCTGGCTAATTCTCCACAAGTTACGACCAACTACCGCCACGTATACCGAACGAATACCAGCCTTCTTCAAAATGTCAGAAGGTAGGTTGTAGCCAAGGCTTAACTCACGAAGCTTCGCGTAGCTAGCATCATATAACCAGTTCTCAGCCAAACGGAACAGAGACTTGTGGTAATCAATGGCTTCAACATAGTTTTGGTTTACACTACCGTCGGCCAATACACCGTCAGCACGTATACCACCACCATCAGCAACCGGACTACGCTGCGGGTTACCTTTGTCATTAAGTCCAACTGTTGCAATTCCTAGTCCAGAGTAAGCATTGAACATCTGTGATACAGAGTAGATTTTTCCACCTTGCTGAAAGTCAATGCTGAAGTTCAAAGTAAAGTCCTTGTACGTCATGGTGTTGATTACGCCACCTGACCAGTCGGGTAGGAATGAACCAAGATTTACGTTGTTGTCAAACAAAAAGGCACCATTGGCACCAACGAGGCGGTTGCCATTGTCGTCCCGACGGAAAGCACGGCCGATTAGTGTACCGAAAGGCTCACCCACTCTGGCATTTACAGTAGGACCAAAGGCGGTACTTGAACCAGAAGTATTAGCTCCAGCGGAATACACACGATTATTTGGTAGTTGGTAGTTGTCCAAGCCATCGGCTAGTTCTACTACCTCGGTACGTGCTCTGGCAAGGTTTACATTGATGCTCCAGTTGAAGTCATTACTTCTAACGGGGATAAACGATGCAGCTAATTCAACTCCTTTGTTGGTGATTTTACCAGCGTTAACCATCGCTTGAGTATACCCACTGGTAGCGGCTACGCTCAAAGGAAGAATTTGGTTGGTGTTATCACGCTTGTAAACGGAAAAGTCCAAGCCAATACGGTTGTCAAAGAACCTAACTTCAGCACCTAAGTCATAAGAAGTAGAGAGCGTTGGTAGGAGGTTAGCATTTGGCAAACGACCAGGAAGGTTCTGAGTCGGTAATGATCCGTAAGGGTTACCCACTGAGAAAGTATTGAAGATCTGATAAGGATCGGTATCGCTACCCACTTTCGCCCAACCTGCCTTAATCTTACCGAACGAAAGAATACTTTGACCTTTCATGAATTCGCTAAATACAAAGCTACCCGACACGGATGGGTACAGGTATGAGTTGTTAGAGGCCGGAAGAGTAGATGACCAGTCATTACGGGCTGATCCGTCAAGGTATAAAAAGCCTTTATAACCCAAAGATACCGTTGCGTATACCGAACGTACCTCTCTTTCCGAGAAATAGTTTGCAGTATTAGGACGATCCTTTGAAGCAGCGATGTTGTAGAAGTCAGGAATGCTCAAACCACCGTTGGTGCTTAAATTCGAGTACTCGATCGTGTTACGACGAATGTTTGCCCCTAGGTTGGCATCAAAGCTAATCTCACCAAAAGTTTTGTTGTACGTACCTAAGAATTCGTAGTTACGCTCACGTTTTTTGTTAAAACCAGTGAAGAATCCATCCTGATTCAAAGTACCCGATGCAATCCGGAAGTCATAACGGCTGTTTATAACATTGTCACGAATCCAGCCTTGCAGTTTGAAACCGGGTGCAACTTTGTACGCCAAGCTGATATCACCAAAAGTGCGATCTTGTGCACTGTTGAAAATATTTTCATAGGCATCAGTAAAAGGGTTGTCCCAGTACAATGGTTTGGTATCGTCGGGGCTTTTGATGTTCCATGAGTTGTATGATCCATCTGGATTCTTGTAGTCACGCAGGATATTCATATCAACCTGACGTTGGAACCACTGATTGAAGCTACCAGTCAGACCTTGACCGTATCCTTCCAAGGGACGGCCTTTTTGCTTTTCGTTTACTATGTTGATGTTGGTAGAGAATGTAAGCTTTTTCGAAATTTCGTAGCTGCCACCTAAGTTGATGTAGTTACGAACTTGCTCCGTGTTTGGGACAATCAAATTACGTGAGATATTGGTAACAGAAGCACGAAAGTTAGCCTTGTCGCTACCACCACTGATCGAAACGTTGTTGTTGAAGGTACGACCAGTGTCAAAGAAATCACGAATGTTGTTTGGTTGAGAACTAAAAGGTACCTCCTTACCAAACGCTGGGTTCGATGGGAACCAGCTATAATAAGGACGATACAAAGTTCCGTCCATCTTCGGTCCCCAGCTTTCGTCGGCTGAGTAGTCAGGAAGATTTTGACCTTGGTATGCCTGCCATGATGTGGGGTGAATAGCAGGGTTGTAGTCAAACTTTAAAAAATCCTGTGAATAACCTCCACCATACTCGTTCTGGTAAGCAAGTAAGTTGGATACCTTATCGAGGGTAGTTGCCGAGTTAACGTCAACCTGGATTTTTCCTTTTACGGATGACTTGGATGTAATTACAACAACACCCTCAGCGGCACGCTGACCATAGATAGCCGTTGCCGATGCACCTTTCAATACGGTGATAGTCTGAACGTTGTCCATGTTTACGGCGTTTAGGTCATCGATTGGAGTACCGTCAACGATATAAAGTGGGTTAGCGTAGATCGACAGACCAGTCACACCCCGAATACGGATGTTTGCGCTACGGAATGAAGAAGAAGGGGCCCCCTGGATCTGTACACCGGCAATTTTACCCGCCAGCGAGTTTGCAAGGTTTGCGTCCTTAGAGAAGGTTAGTTTGTCGGCGCCTATTTGTTGCAGGGCGTGACCTACTGCCTTACTTTCTCTTGTAACTCCAAGACCTGTTACCACAACTTCTTGTAGTTGGTTGATGTCAGATTGAAGTGATACGTTAATCGAACTTTGAGTTCCAACAGCTTTTTCTACCGACATGAAACCGATAAAGCTGTATACCAAAGTTGAAGTTGATGAAGCGGAGATTGAGTATTCACCTTCTCCGTTAGTAGAAGTACCACGCGTGGTACCTTTGATTGAAATGTTTACACCCGGTAATACCGAGCCATCTTCTGCTATAACCTTCCCGGTTACAGTTCGGTCCTGGGCAAACGCCTGCGTTCCAAACGCTAGCAGAGTTACCAGGAAAAGTCCTAGAAATTTCCTCATACGATTTTTGATGTGTTTTGGTAAAATTGTAATAAAGTTGCTAATATAATACTTTTAATTGTCATGCCAATCACTTTGTGCCGATTGCACAGAATAAAATACTGTTGTTTGGCCATTAAGTAGAGTTTTTCAATATAAGGATACCAATAAAATAATTAGGTGACATATAATATTTGGTTAAAATGGTTATACAATTGTGTTTAGTTTGCGTAAATAATTGAAAATGAGTGGCAATAGAAAAGGCGTTCTGACTAGTCAGAACGCCTAAAACTTGACTTAAAAGTTACCTTAACTTAATACCCAGCATTTTGGGTAATGTTTGGGTTTGCATCCAATTCTACCTGAGGAATTGGGGCCAAACGACGAGGGTCACTTAAGAGTATGTTTTGGAATTTGAAGACTGTTAGATTAAAGTAAGAACCAGTTACCTTGTAATCGATAAAAACCCAAGATAATGAAAATAAATTTCTCTGAATTCTCTGATTCTCAATGGGAAGTTATCGAAAAAATCCTTGAAGACTGCACGGGCGGCCCCGAAAAGGAAACGCAAACACAGTCTGCGAAGTATCCTTAATGGTAT